>JABIZD010000188.1 GCA_018666555.1 Gammaproteobacteria bacterium | reverse complement strand
ATGCATGGCGATCATCATCAGACAGGTTACCAACCTGCTATGGTTAATCCTGCTACAGATCATCATGGCAGTGAAGTGTCGAATGATCATGGGCTCGAAAACTGTCATCATCATTGCGATATGTGCCTTGGTTCGGCAACCACTCAGGTAATTGAAAATATTGTGGCTGTGCCTAAAGGCTCTTTAGCTTCAAATACCATTTATTCCTTTTCCCTTCCCTCTTCAAGAAAAGAAAACCCTTTCAGACCCCCAATAACTGCTTAAAGACAGGATTATTGCGTCCGCATTTTCTGTAATGGCAGACTGCCGCTTTAAATTAGCAGGCAAATTTAATACCCCCAACGCATTAATCCAGTTCTGGTATTGATTCTTAATCAGTTACTTTTTGTTGGATTTTTGGTGAGTCGAATGTTAAATATTTTAAATAACTTACATCTGAACACTTTTTTCTGGATGGTTCTCATACTTTATTCGCAGAGTAATTTAGCGGTTGCTCAGGATCAAAGTCTTGGTCTGGAAGAGGCAGTAAGTCGTGCATTAATTGATGACGACTGGCTTAGTGCCAGTGTTCAAAGAGAAAGCGCTTTACAGCAGGAAGCAGTTCTCTCCGCTCAGTTACCTGACCCCAAAATGTCCATAGGGTTGGCAAATATGCCCCTTGATAGTTTTAATTTTAATCAGGAAGCTATGACCCAGTTCAAGATTGGTGTTAACCAGACTTTCCCAAGAGGAGACACGCTGGAATTACAACAACAGCAAAAGATTCTGCAAAGTGAAGTAAATCCTTTTCTGCGAGAAGAACGTAAAGCAAGTGTCAGGTTACAGGTAATCAATCTCTGGCTGGACAGTTATCTGGCACAGGAATCAACCACCTTAATCAATGCAGACAGAGCGTTATTTGAACAACTGGTTGAACTTGCTGACAGCAGATATCGCACAGCTGCTGGTGTTTCAAGACAACAGGATGTTGTCAGAGCAGAACTGGAACTCACCCGTCTTGAAGACAGATTGACTTCTTTGCGGCAGAGATTTGATGGCAGTCAACAAATGTTGTCTATCTGGCTACCCTTTGAATGGGTGTTGTTGCCCGTCGACTCTTGTTTACCTGATTTTCCTCGAAGAAACCTCAACATGAATGGAGTGGCACAGGCTGCGGTTGAATTTGCTGACCACCCGAAAGTTAGGGCAATGGATAAGACTATCGATGCGGCATTGACCGGTGTTGAGCTTGCTAGACAAAGCTATAAACCATCTTTTACTCTTGGGGCGAATTACGGCTACCGGGACAGTGCACCTATGGGGATGGACAGGGCTGATTTTATTTCCGTGGATGTTAGCTTTGATCTGCCATTTTTTACTGAAAAAAGACAAAAACCAAAAGTGGAGGCCGCCACGTATAACGCCGCCGCGATTAAAACCGAACGGATACTTTTGTTCAAAAACCTGCTCGCCAGTTTTCAGCAGACAAGCGCTCAGTTGAACGTGTTGGACGAAAGAAAGGCCTTGTTTGAAGACGTTTTATTGCCCCAGATGAATAATTTAACCGAGACAACATTAACGTCTTATACCGCTGATGAAGGTGATTTTGAAGAAGTGATGCGTGCCTATATTGCTGAATTGAACGCAAAGATTGAATTTCTGGGCATTGTAGTGGAGAAACAAAAAAAATTGGCAAAGCTGGACTACTTGCTCACCAAGTCAGCAGAAAATTAAGAGGGTTTGATTATGAATAAAGTAGTTGTGGGCATTTCTGCAGCCATTGCAGGTATTGGTGCCGGTATTTTTGGTACGACTATGCTGCTTAGAGTCGACTCTGTTGACATAGCAATCGAAGAGGTAAATGAGCCTCAGTATTGGGTTGCACCTATGGATCCGACCTACCGGCGCAGTGAGCCTGGAAAATCACCAATGGGGATGGATCTTGTCCCAGTCTATGAAAACAATGGTGGTTCAGGTGAGGTATCCATCTCACCTATTGTTGAAAATAATCTGGGTGTTCGCACGGCCAGCGTAGAACTGGGTCCCCTGCATTCAGCCATCCGTACCGTAGGCTATGTGCGCTTTGATGAAGACCGATTATTGCATCTTCACCCAAGGGTGGAAGGCTGGATTGAAGAGCTCAATGTGAAAACAGAGGGTGAATTTATTCGCGCCGGGCAGGCGGTTTATTCAATTTATTCGCCAACTCTGGTTAATGCCCAGGAAGAACTGGTGCTGGCGATGGATCGTAGCAATCAGCGCCTGATTCAGTCTGCGGAAGAAAGACTGCTGGCATTGCAGGTACCACAGTCACAGATTAATCAGCTCAAGATTGGTAAACAAGTGAGTCAAACAGTAACCGTTTACGCACCACAGGATGGGTTTCTCGCTGAGCTGGGAATCAGGGAAGGACATTTTGTGCGACCGGGTAATCCCATCATGTCGATTGGTGTGCTGGATGTGGTCTGGGTCATTGCAGAGGTTTTTGAAAGACAGGCTTCACTGGTTTCTGAAGATGATCTGGTCACCATGTCACTGGATTATCTCCCGGGTAGACAGTGGCAGGGGAAGGTGGATTTTATTTATCCGACGCTGGATGAAAAGACTCGAACCGTTCGCGTGCGACTGCGTTTCGAGAATCTGGATCAAGCCTTAAAACCCAATATGTTTGCCCAGGTCGTTATTCACAATGATGAGGATGAGGCTGTGTTGTTGGTACCCAATGAGGCAGTTATACGCACCGGTGTACAGGATCGGGTGGTTCTTGCCTTGGGAGAAGGACGTTACAAATCGGTTGCTGTGACCGTAGGGCGTCGGGGAACCGATCGCACAGCAATTCTCAGCGGGCTGCAACAGGGAGACAGTATTGTCAGCTCTGCACATTTTCTACTGGATTCTGAATCCAGTATTTCGTCAGATTTTCAACGTATGGATTCATTGCCGCTCCTGGTACAGGGTTCCGGTGCCTTAAATACAAGCAATAATCAGACGACAGTTTTGGCTCAAACCGCCACTGAAATGCGTATGCCTTCTGAAGCTGATGCAGCAATAGATCATTCAGAACACACCGGCATGGATATGTCTGCGAGCAAAGAAACAACAAATGATGCTGTCTGGACGGCTGGAAAGGTCGAAAGAAAAATGGGCGCGAAAATGATGACAATCACTCATGAGCCTATTCCTGATTGGGAATAGGCCTGGCATGACAATGATGTTTGACGTGGCTGAAGGGGTCGACATTTCTAAGTTTGAAGTGGGCAGCAGTATTGAAGTTGAGATTACCCGTATTGAAGGTGGTCAGATCATCACCAGTGTGCGAACCGCAGAGTAATTGGAATGAAAAAAATGAAAGGTGTACTGACACATGATTGAAGCCATCATTCGCTGGTCTATCCATAACCGGTTTTTTGTATTGTTGATGACTGCAATTTTAATTTCTGCAGGAATATTTTTAGTTCGGCAAACACCGGTTGATGCCATTCCGGACCTGTCTGATGTGCAGGTAATAATCAAAACTTCCTATCCGGGACAGGCGCCGCAGGTGGTGGAAGATCAGGTTACCTATCCCTTAACTACTGCGATGTTGTCTGTCCCTGGTGCGGTGACTGTGCGTGGGTACTCCTTTTTCGGCGACTCCTATGTGTATGTCATTTTTGATGACGACACAGATTTGTACTGGGCTCGCTCGCGCGTTTTAGAATATCTGAATCAGGTGGCAGGTAATTTACCGGCGACGGCAACTCCCCAGTTGGGACCGGATGCGACTGGTGTTGGCTGGGTATATCTGTATGCCCTGGTCGATCGTAGCGGACAACATGACTTGAGTCAGCTACGCAGTCTGCAGGACTGGTTTCTAAAATTTGAATTACAAACTGTGCCTGGTGTGTCAGAAGTCAGCGCAGTAGGTGGCATGATAAAGCAATACCAGATCCAGGTAGACCCGGAAAAACTGCGGGCCTTTGGTATGCCCCTGAGTCATATCCAGATGTCCATCCGGCAAAGCAACCAGGAAGTCGGGGCTTCGGTTGTGGAGATGGCAGAGGCAGAATATATGGTGCTGACTAATGGGTATCTCACCAATGTCACTGACATTGAAAACATTCCGCTGGGAATGAATGACTCGGGGACTCCTGTGTTGTTGAAAGATATCGCTGAAATCAATCTGGGCCCGCAGATGCGTCGTGGAATTGCGGAGCTCAATGGTGAAGGGGAAACCGTAGGTGGCATTGTTGTTATGCGCTACGGTGAAAATGCAGCTACGGTTATCGAGAACGTCAAAGCGAAGCTGGAAGCATTGAAAGGTAGCTTGCCGTCTGGTGTTGAAATAGTCACGGTTTATGATCGTTCTGATCTGATAACTCGCGCAGCGAAAAATCTGTGGGAAAAACTGGCGGAAGAATTCATTGTGGTCGCTTTAGTCTGCATGATCTTTTTATTCCATATCCGTTCTTCACTGGTGGCAATAATCAGTTTGCCCGTTGGCATCCTCACTGCATTTACGATCATGTCTGCCCAGGGTATCAATGCCAATATTATGTCCCTCGGCGGTATCGCCATTGCCATAGGCACCATGGTGGATGGTGCCATTGTGATGATTGAAAACATGCACAAGCAGATGGAGCGGACCCCGCTAACTGAAGAAAATCGCTGGTCCATTGTTGCCAAATCTGCTGGTGAGGTCGGGCCGGCCTTATTTTTCAGCTTACTGATCATCGCCATGAGTTTCCTGCCAGTGTTCACACTGGAGGCTCAGGAGGGCAGGATGTTTTCGCCCCTGGCATTTACCAAGACCTATGCCATGGCAGCTGCTGCCATTCTGGCAATTACTCTGGTGCCGGTGTTGATGGGTTATTGTATTCGTGGACGTGTGTTGCCAGAAGATAGAAATCCTCTGAACAGATTTTTCATGTTCATTTATCGACCGGCGATTAATGTGGTTTTAGGATTTCCGAAAATAACCTTACTGGCCGCTCTGCTAATTACAATAATTGGCTTCTGGCCAGTGAGCAAAATTGGCAGCGAATTTATTCCACCGCTGGATGAGGGGGATTTGATGTATATGCCTACCACCTATCCCGGTATTTCAATTGGAAAAGCCAGAGAGTTACTTCAGCAAACCGACAAGCTGATTAAAACCATCCCGGAAGTGCAAAATGTGTTTGGCAAGATCGGCCGTGCTGACAGCGCAACAGATCCTGCGCCATTGACCATGATAGAAACGTTTATCCAACTAAAGCCAAAAGAGCAGTGGCGTGAAGGGCTGGATACGGATGCCTTGATCCAGGAAATGAATGGCCTGATCAATATACCGGGCCTGACTAATGCCTTTGTGATGCCCATAAAAACGCGCATAGATATGCTTGCCACGGGCATCAAAACGCCAGTAGGTATAAAAGTTGCCGGCCCTGAGTTAAGTGTCATTCAAACCATTGGTCAGGATCTGGAACGCATCCTTGCGAGTGTTTCGGGTACGGCCTCGGTTTATTCCGAACGGGTTGCTGGTGGTCGCTATATCAAAATGGATATTCAGCGCGAGCAGGCGGCACGCTACGGGCTTAATATTTCTGATATTCAACAGGTGATTGCGACAGCTGTAGGCGGGATGAAAATCACAGATACCGTGGAAGGCCTTGAACGCTACCCGGTCAATTTGCGTTACCCGCAGGCCTACCGGGACTCTGTAGAAACCCTGGCGCTTTTGCCAATAGTAACGCCTGACGGGCAACGTATTGCCTTGTCAGATGTTGCGAATGTTTATATTGAGGATGGCCCGCCGAGTATTAAAAGTGAAAATGCGCGCATTAATGGGTGGACCTTTGTCGATATTCAGGATGTGGATGTTGGCAGCTATGTCGAGAATGCTCAGCAGGTCGTTAGTGATCAACTGGAATTGCCGGTTGGCTATTCCCTGAACTGGTCGGGTCAATATGAATATATGCAACGAGCCAAGGAAAAGCTGACATATGTGGTGCCATTTACTCTGGCCATAATCGTGATTTTGCTTTATCTGAATTTCAGAAGTGTGGTTGAAGTGATGTTGATTATTGGCACCTTACCGCTCGCCCTGATCGGTGGATTCTGGTTGATGTATTTGTACGATTTCAATTTCTCGGTAGCGGTTGGTGTGGGGTTTATCGCCCTTGCCGGTGTGTCTATAGAGATAGGCGTCATCATGCTGGTGTATTTGAACCTGTCTTATCAGAGCCTGCTGGACAAGTGCAAGGCAGCGCAACAGAAACCGGATACGCAGTTGCTTAAACAGAGTGTTATCGACGGTGCCGTGTTGCGAGTGCGTCCGGTAATGATGACAACAGTAGCAACCATAGCCGGATTATTGCCTATATTTTTTGGTACGGGTACCGGTTCAGAAGTAATGAGTAGAATAGCAGCACCGATGGTGGGGGGAATGATGTCTTCGATCTTATTAACTTTGTTGGTATTACCTGGTGTATTTTATTTGTGGAAATCCCGTCAACTTAAACTTAAAACATAAATGATTAAGGAGTTATCAAAGTCCTTCCAATCCCATGAAAAACCCAAGAGTCAGAAAGAAAAGTGCCACCAGCAGAACAAGTACTCGGAAAACCACAGAAGTACGCCAAGGTACGGCCACCCGGCGGGCTGGTAAAGTAACAGCGCCAGGATCATGGTCGCCGCCAAAGAAGTACTAGAACAGGAGGATGTCGCCAGGTTTACGATGCGAGATGTAGCGGAACGGGCTGACATTAGTCTGGCCAACGTCCAGTACTACTACAAAACCCGTCGGGCAACCCTGTTGGCCGCTGTCATTGAAGGCTTGATGATCGTCGGCGGCGAGCAGGATATGAAGTCTCCTTCGACTCGCTCGCTTCTCAAATCTGCCGAAGCGCTTGCCTTCAGGATTGCGTTACGTGACCATGCACCTTTCTTAGCCAAGCACCAACAATGAACGCGACATCGGATCACAGGGCACGGGTATGCGTCGTGGGCGCAGGGCCGTCGGGCCTGATCATGGCTCGGTCGTTGATGCGCGCGGGCGCGGAGGTCGTGCTGGCGGGCATCAATGATGCATCATCGGCGGCGTCACGGCCAGGCGGCCGGTACGTCAAGACGGATGTCTCCGATCAAACATCGGTGCGGGACCTGCTCGCACTGAGCGCCGCCGACGGACCCATCCAGGTGCTCCACTGAAACCGCTGTCGATCAAGCACTGCATTGCTCGCCACTGAGTTGGGCAGAGCGGCTTAAGCGGGAATTTGATATAGCTATTTCTAGCTGTCCGCTGTGCGTCGGCAAAGGCCGGGGCAAGGGCCGCAAAACGATCTCTTTACCGCTATATGATGGTTAAAACCACGGCAGCGCATTTCTCCCTAGGCCAACAGAAAATGATGTTGGCTAATCGTCCATCACCAGGTCAGCCAATCACTACAAACAACAAAAAACTTGGTAGCGTTTAACCACTACTCGTCATACGGCTACACTCTTTCATAAAACAAGCAGGCAACCGATCTGATTTGATACTCAGACTTTCGCTCGAAAAGCCCCGTTATAATTCCTTGTATCTATTCTCACTAATCGAGAAACCAAGGCGGAACCACTGCTCACCTGCGTTGTAAATCACGATGAGTGTCGTCGGGCCGAGTCCGCTGCCGACGAGGTGGCAGCGCTTAAACCCGCTTTTCGAGAGCAGGGACGCGTCACCGAGGGTAATTCTTCTCAGCTAAGTAATGGTGCCTCTGTGTCACCGCAGATGAGTAGACAGAAATTTTAGCAGCATAGCGTAACCGCCTTGAGTTATTCCAGGGGGTTTGTATCCGCGAGATGTGCGCCAGACCAAATGGATATTGGCGCTGTATTTGCGGTGCCAAAATCACTTCAGCGTACGCGGTTAGGTGTCGAGGATATTGATCTTTAGGAGCGCAATGAGGCATTCGTCTGTCGTCTTTGATTAAATTGCAATGTAATGTACAGGTCCACAAGGAGGATACGATGACAGTCTTACCGTCCTGAAAATTGACCTTGACGTCGACGAGACCGATTTCATCTGGAATCCGGAAAACCCTGCTTTTTCTGTGCTCATGAACCAAATCACGGTTTTTGTGGTGGGATTTGAAAGATATATGTATCGTGGTAGGTAAGTATTTTAAACCCCGTTTTCCCCGGATTGCCAAAGTATCTTGATCAGACTTTCTTGCATATCAAAAAGTCAGGGTGGTAGCTTTTAGGCAGAGAATGGTCAATGTCTGCATGGCCACTGACCTGTTAGCTTACAGACGGTAGGGGCGATCACTGACTGGCTGTCGTTTTGCCGTCTTTAGAGTTTAGGTTTGTCTTTATCATTGTATTAAGTAATTATCAGATCATGTTAAAAATTCTAATACGCAAGTCAGGATGGAATTATGGTTAAAAAAAATAACTTTACGGTACAAGCCATTATTATTTCTACTATATTTTGGCTGGTAGACTCTACGATACATAAGTTCATTTATGGCGAAGAAAATTTTGAATTCATTCCTATAGAAATAAATGAATTATGGATGAGATCAATTATCGTAATTTTATTAATAATTTTTGGCATATATGCGGATAAACAAACAAAAAAGTTATTAAAAAAGGAAAGTGAAAAAAATATTATTTTTCAAGCCACAATACATTCAACCCAACACATACTTAATAATTTATTAAATCAAATGAATTATCTAAAATTAATTGCGGATGAAAAAAATGCATTTACCGATAAAGACAACAAGTTGTTTTATAGCGCTATAGAGGAAGGAAAAGATCTTGTTAATAAATTAAGTGCTATTGAAGATATTACAGAAGAAAACATCAAAAATTCAGTTCTTCCAGAATAAGAATTCTCAAATGAGTTAATATGGTGTTCAAGAATATAGAAGGAAGGAAATAGGCAAAAACCTATATTTGTAGGTAAGTATTTTAAGCCCCGTTTTCCCCGGATTGCCAAAGTATCTTGATCAGGCTTTCTTGCATATCAAAAAGTCAGGGTGGTAGCTTTTAGGCAGAGAATGGTCAGGTTGGCCACCGATGAAAAGATCCGTCTTCAAAACTTGATCGCTACCATCGGATCGTGGCGACACCTCACCGGAGCCAAGCCATCGAGGTACTGACGACAGCTGATCTCTCCATTCAGGCGTATCAAAGCGACTCGCAATTTTGCCCACATATTGGTCGAAAGTCTCGGCCATGAAAATTCGCTTTGCCGGAAGAAGCGGGTCATTTTAAGCATTAGCTTGGCGTCCAACAATAGCTTTCATATGGCTGCTGGTCAAATACCGCCTTCTTCTGAATTACCCAACCCTGATATTCTCTTAACTATGTTTTCCATTTGAATTAGTACCGTCGATGCCGGTGATATCCTTGTTATCGTTGTTGTTGAGTCCATAGCACTGCATTTGGCGGCGCTTCAAAATATTCCGGATGCAAGCAAAACAGGCCGTGCAAGCGTGGACCATTAAATTGCAGGACATGCGTAATGCTTTTCAACAGGTTCGGGCAATGGACCGGGACAATGGCATTGATGCCAATCTGAAAACAAGCGCCTGGCTGCGATTCAGTACCGCCTTTGCCGAAGATAACCCCTACAGCAGCGAAGACAATATGCTGAGAGATCAAGCGGCAAGCCGAATTGTTGAAATAGGACAAGCCGTCCTCCAGACCCAGCAGATGACATCATTGGGCACTGGTACGGGTGATCCACTGTGGCCCACTGGTAAGGTCTGCGCGGATTGCCCCGAGCCTGTTCGCGCCGCTATCGCCGCAGCCCTTAGCGCAGCGGAACAGGACTACTTCGTTCCGCTTCTCAGCACCCCCTTCAATGAAGAAGAACGTGCAGCCATCATCGACGAGGCGCTCGACTATAGCGGCAAGAATCTCCTAAAATTGAGTTCCTTGGAACGGCTTGGTGAAGCTGAGCACATTGCCGAAAACACGCGACATGTCACCGTCCAGATACCCGGCGCAACCGCGAAATATTATGAAATAAACGATCTGGGTAACCCTATTTATAAAGGAGTTTCATTCGAGCATAAGACTTTGGAGTGGATGTTCCCAGTTCCCTTTGCCGACCGCCATCAGCTTGCGATGAACCTCCAGGCACGGATTGCCCCACGCTTTTCGGCGGATCCAAAGTGGCGTCTGAACAGCGACGATTTATAGAAAGAAGCACCGTATGCCGCGAACTGGGCGTATATTATGAATCTGACCGCGGGCCGGGAGGGGGCCGACAATATCGCGGTAGGGATCAGCTACACACATGAGTCGGCGTATTATAAAGGGGTCCGTGTTTCGGTAGCCAGAATAAAATCTGCGGTGAAGTAGTCAGTTGGGCGAGTTGAATCTGCGCTGTAAAGCCTTTTGGGAGTACTTAACCCTTTTTAGGGGGCGACATTACAGTTAATGCAATGCCTCAAAAGCTCCGTACGATCATATATAAAGTATTTTTACCCAATATTTCATATAACAGGCCAGGTATCGTGTTACCCGCAACAATTAACGCCCTTGTTACGCCCTATTACAGCTGAAAGTAACTGGGAATGGGCCCTTTAGCGCCAGACCTACTTACCTTTCTTTTCTTTTTTATCCTTGCGTTTCTCTAACATTGTTTTTAACGGTTTCTTTTTCCCGCTGCTCTTCTGTTTGTCTTTTCCTTTAGCCATCGCTCTTTCCTTTAGACTTATTACTTTCCCCTGGACTAAACATTAGCAGGGTACGACTCAGGGTTCGAATCCATCTCCGATCTTTATTAGTGAATTACTAATCTAAAAAGAACTCTAATCAGTAGATAAGTATTTTAAACCCCGTTTTCCCTGGATTGCCAAAGTATCTTGATCAGGCTTTCTTTCATATCAGAAAGTCAGGGTGGTAGCTTTTAGGCAGAGAATGGTCAATGTCTGGGTGGCCACTGCATACTGTAGCGCTTAGAGTCCCATTTGGGCTGACGTCACACAATTAAAGGTTCTGGGTCGCAAACAATACCACCTGATCACAAATGAGGATAGTAAATTTAAACCGAATTTACTTCGAATTTAAAAAGTATTCTGATTGGTTTTTTTTGCGTGAAAAGAAGTCTGCGGGGCTGTTTTTCAGTAGAGGAGGGTCAATGTCTGAATAGCCACTGATTTGATGGCTTACGGCCTGTTGGGTTGATCACTGCTGACCATTCAGCTGCCTGTGCTGGTGTTCATGGTTGTTCCTCAACTGATGACGATGCCTGAGCCTGGATCGAATTACACAGTAACAGTGCGATAAACGCCAGAGTCGATGCTCTACACATATCCCCAATACCTCGTTGATGTTTAACAATGAAGGGCCTTAATGATGTTGCGTTCGTGAGTCTATTCATCGCTCTACTTTAAACTATATTAAGCATTATTTTGTGCCTGTCTGGTGCTTATGTAGGTAAATCTTCGCTCGTTAGTTAACATCAGGTAAACTGATGCATATGTTGGAAAAAGCCCATACCCTATTTTGTTCACGCAGCCATGTCGGTAAAGTTAGGCGTAACAACGAAGATTTTCTAAAGATTCATCAGGATCGTCTAATCGCCGCAATCGCCGACGGTATAGGTGGGGATGACTTCGGTGAGGTTGCTAGCCAAATTGCTGTTGACGCTAGCGTGGAATATTTATCTAACGCTGACAGCGACATGCTGCGGCAAAAACCGGCACAGGAACTTGGCAACGCTATAAAGTATGCCAATGAAGCTATTATTGCCATTCAGCGCAATGAAGAAAAATACCGCAACATGGGTTCAACACTCAGTTGTTTTTGGATTACTGATAAACAGCTACACTTTTCATGGGTGGGTGATTCTAGGATTTATCTCATTAGGTCATCAGACAATAAAATCACTATGCTGACCAAAGACCATACGCTAGATCGAGACAAAATTGATGCTACTTTAGCGCCGGATTTATACAGACGTGCGCCCAATATTTTGACTCAAAAAGTGGGCAGCATATTATTACTTAAGCCTGACACTGGCAGTGTTGAGCTAGAACCTAATGATATTGTGCTTGCCTGCACCGACGGCTTATCTGATCGCGTTAAAAGCGAGCTAATGTTGGAGTACGCCGCCAAGTTCGAGGGTAACCTAGAGTCTTACGCTGACGTATTACTTGATCGAGCATTAGATTGCGGCGGCCAAGACAATGTCTCTTTCATCTTGGCTCAGGTCAAACCCTAACGCGGCTAGAATTCCCTCTATTATTGTCTCAGCAGGCGAATCAACTCCCCGCTGGTTAGTACTCGGTTGTCTCGGTTTTTTTGTAAACATTGCATAATGGTTTTCTCCAGCACGTTGGAGATAGGCATAGAGGCAAGTTCAGATGGCAGCTGCGGCTCGTCGTTCAGCGTGCTGGCTATTAGCTTTTCCATGGTGTCACCCGAGGCTGGCGTGTTACCGGTGATGACTTCGTAAAGTAGAACGCCGAGACTGTATATGTCGGTTCTACCATCAATGTCTGGTGCTTTTTTTATTTGTTCAGGTGACATATATGAGATGGTTCCTTGCAACTTCTGAAAGCCCGTCATGCTTTGCTTCTTTGCTGCAGATTGAGGGTCAATGTCATCGATCTCTGACTCATGCCCCTCTTCACTTCTAACTTTGGCCAACCCCCAATCCAACAGTAGAACTTCGCCAAATGGCCCTATTAAAATATTTTCGGGTTTAATATCTCTATGTACTACACCATGGGTATGCGCGTACTCCAACGCATGAGCTACCTGAATCACAATATCAAGTAATTGAGTGATGTCGTACCGTTCGCGATAGTTAATAATTTCACGGAAAGTATAACCATGGACGAGTTTCATCGTGAAGTAACAATGCCCTTGGCGATCGCGACCCAGTTCATAGGTTGGCATCGTGTTCGGATGCTGCAACATAGCCGATACACGGGCTTCGCGCAGCAGCCTTTTTTGCTCAATCGGATCATCAGCGAAGGTGGGCAACAGCGATTTGTAGCAAACCACGCGACCCAAATGCATATCTTTACAGGATCGAATTAATGACTTACCGCCCTTGGCTATGGTTTTAAAATAAGCGTAACGCAAATTTGGATCTAAGGTTTTCACCAAATCTTTGTCGGTTTGCTCTAAATACAATGTCGGGTAGTCAGCTTGCCTAAACTTTGGAAACTCACTCATCATAAACTCAATTAGTAAGGGGTTAGACAGGATTCTTAGAGGGTATCGTTAACCATTCGGCGGGTCAAACCTGAAATGCTGATTAAAGTGCCTGTTTTTGGTGCTTGATTTGATAAAGCAGCCTAGAATGACCTGTCACGTTTGCCGCGTGGCGTCGGCACTTTGTGTTCCGGGGGGAGTGTACATATTCTTTCCATATGGGTGGTACTGCCGTCGGCACATTCCCAGACTAATTGTGTACCCTCTCTATCGCGATTAACTACCACCGGGCCCCAACCAAAAGCATGAAAGTTCAGCACGCCGTTGTTCCAGATCATGCTGGCAGACGTGTGCATGCAGTATTCTTTGTCGCCAGCGACAACCAACACCGAGCCTTCAGTACGTAGATAAGTTTTTTAAACGCCGTTTTCCCTGGATAGCCAAAGTTTCTTGATTAGGCTTTCTTTCATATCAGAAAGTCAGGGTGGTAGCTTTTAGGCAGCCAACTCATTGTGGGGTGCCCCGAAGATACACGGCGAGTTATTGAAACTGGGTATCGAAATATCAGAGCGATCAGTGTCCGGGATCATACGTCGAGATAGTCCGAAAGCACCATCACAGACCTGGAAGACCTTCGTCAAAATCACATGCCAGATAGGGTCGCTGTGGATTTCCTGGTTGTGCCGACTATCCGTTTCAAGATGTTGTTTGTATTGGTGGTTCTCAGCCATGCTCGACGGCGTGTTGTTCACTTCAATGTCACCGCAAATCCCACCGCATAATGGACTGCTCAACAGATCACAGAAGCCTTTCCATGGACGGGATCGCCGAGGACTGCACCGAGGTATTTACTAAGGGATAGAGACAAGATCTTCAGGAACCATTTTCAGCAGCGAGTTTTATCGATGGGGACTGAGGAAGTGTTAACGGCTTACCGCAGTCCTTGGCAAAATGCTTATGTTGAACGACTCAATGGCAGTATTCGAAGAGACTGTACTGACCATATTATGGTCTGTAATGAACGCCATCTGAAACCGATCTTACGGGGGTATTTTGACTACTATAATGATGATCGTACACATTTGGGGTTGTCCAAAGAATCCCCCGTTGCGCGTCCGGTTTCCAAATTGATATCAATGTCAGATAATTTACTCGAAATGCCAAAAGTAAACGGACTTCACCATCGATATGAATGTCGTGAAGCTGCTTGAATTTCGGCGGATCATTATTTTCGAGGGACAGCAAGCAATTCGCGCCGATCCCAGTCGCGGATGGTGGTGGCACGCATGCGAAAATGACAACTATTGCCACTAAAGCAATCACTATTCACGTTTTGATTTTTGTTCAAATCTTACTTCTGAATATCATCCAGGCTAGTGCTTCGCCAAAGCCCACCCAGCCTGAAAAATTTTGGGAAGGCAAGCGCTTGATCTGGCGCCAATACAGTGGGCATTAATGAGCCGGGCGATCGATAACCACGCTGACGGTGGCGGGGCCAGATGGATCAAGGTCAATGTAGCTAACGGTAGCAATATTGCCCCTGAAAACAGGACGAACAGAGGCGTCAAAATAAAGATTTTCTTTTAATGGCCTTATCGCACCCATATTACCCAGCGATAGTATATCGCCTGCTTTTAAGGGTCTTCCGCGTAATAACAATCGATCACGCATATTGCGAACACGATAAAGCGGTTCATACGCGTTCTCAATTTTACCCTCGGCCAGCAATTCGCCGGTTTCATTTGTCATCGTAAAACTAAAGTTATTAAGTCGGTCTATCCATTCGGAGGTAGGCTCTGTTGCGATTAAATCGCCAATAATTGCGTTCCTAAAATCATAATTTGTAGCTATATTGCTAACGTTGGTACCACCTACAACGGGCTGGATAATATCAGGCATTTCGATGAATGGAATAAATCCGGAAAGTGCTGCTAGTATTTCTAAATCTGATTTCGCACTATTAATCGCATCGCTTTTTACAACGGCACCAAAATCCGCTTCGACGAAACTCATATTGCAACAATCAACCGAAATATGTGCGCCGCTTTCATGAATACCGTTTGAAAACATAACGGCCGTAATAGGGCCGCTTAACCCGTCGACAGGGCCGTTGTCATATTCGCCTTTTGCAAATGTTCCAATTTTATATCCGGCGATGTTGCCACGGGTTTCTAATTGTTTGTCGACATAATAGTCAGCAATTTTATAGGCGTTTTGTTCTGATAATTCACCGGCAGGAATTACGGTGATTGGCTTTGCTTCATTAAAATTATTCATGAAGCTGATCCCAAGTCTTTTTTGATCCTCGGAATTTGTCAGATCGTAGTTCTGTGCAGACGCTAAACCAGACCACGCAAGAAAGTAGATAAGCACTATTTCAAATATAGATTTATATTTCATGGTTCTTTCCAAGAGCCTCAATTAGTTGAGCAAAGGCGCGGATCGCAGCAACATTAATCATGTAATATCATTTAGTTAATTGTTTGCCATTGCAACAGCGTGAATGGGTGCTGCTCAGTTTCGTGGTGTTCGAATACGGCCTGTACCTGCGAACCAATAATCACATCCTGATGTGGATCGCCGAGTAGGTTGCCAACCAGGCGAACATGGTCGGCGATGGGTATTTCTACCAGCACGATCAGGTAGGGACCCTGATCTTTCAGGGCCGGGTGGACCGGGTGCCAGACCCGTTCGTAAGAATAAATAATACCCTCGGGTGCTACCTCGGTAAAGGTTAGCGCTTCGCTGTGGCAGTGATGACAGATCCATTCGGGGCCCCATTGCCATTTGTTGCAGTCGCAACAAGACTGCAACAAAATTTTTTCATCAGTTAAGCCTTGCCAGAAAGCGGCATCTAACCCGTCGGGTGCTGGTAAGGGCTGGGGTAATCCTGAGTTGAGATACGGAGGATTCATAGGGTTGTCTCTCCACCAAATATACACGAGCTGACCGGGGTTACCATGGGCCCGGATATGGTCATCGATACTTCAGAGTTAGCTACCTGGCTGGTTGAATCTCCCCTGATCTGCCGGATCGATTCGATGATCAAGCCGAGACCATGCATATAGCATTCGGCGAGGTTTCCACCGGATGTATTGAGGGGTAAATCACCCCCTGGTGCCAGAAAGCGCTCTTTAACGAAGAACTCATTGCATTCATCTGGCTCACAGAATCCGTGTTCTACCATACTCATTAGCACACCGCCGGTGAAGTTTTCATAACATTGCAGGACATCGACGTCTCCTGCTGTAACTTCGGCCATGTCATAGAGATGGGGCGCCAGACTAGGGAAGGTGGACGAAGCATATTCAGGTGTATTGTGCACCGATGCACCGGCACGATAGTGCGAGCCGCCGACTGCACCGAGTAGATAACAAGGCTTGTGAGGGAATTCTTCTGCTCGCTCAGCTGAAACCAGCACCATGGCAGCGGCACCATCATTTTCAAGACAGCAATCGTATAAATGGAAAGGCTCAACAATCCAGCGTGAATTATCATAGGTGTCTTCGTCCAGGGGACGACCGTACATAACGGCTCTGGGATTGTGCTGAGCATGATGATAAGCAGCCAGTGATATGGAGCGTAGTGCATTTTGTTCAACGCCATGGTCGTGCATAAAGCGAACCACCTTCATGGCAAACATCTGAGCTGGTGACATCAGCCCATAGGGAATCGTGTGTGCGAAACTACCGGATACAACATTACTTTGTGAACCCTGGCCAAACCGGCCAAATTGACCTTGCGCCAGGGCCCTGAAAACGACCACACAATCAGCAGTCCCGGTTGCGATTGCTGCCGCAGCGTTGCCTACTGCGGCAGCACCACCGCCACCGCCACCGCCCCATTGCATATTGGAGAATCTTAGTTCAGAACAGCCTAGAGCAGCCGCTAGACGTGAGGGGTCGCTGCGATCGTTACTAAAGGAGGCGAAGCCATCAAGTTCTTTAGGCGATATCCCCGCATCTGCACAGGCCGCTTTAATGGATTTCAGTGCCAGTTTGAATTCAGCATCGGGTGCTTGGCCGCGCTTGTAATAGGCGGTTTCGCCGACGCCGGCAACCGCCACCTTACCCCTTAATGTTCTCTCTTTCACGATAGTGTCCCTACCTGTTTTGCGACTTGTGCTACATCTTCCTGCAGCGTATATCTCTTTGGAATAGGAAACTTAAATACACGAGCGGCATTCAGCCCGAGTATTTTAGCCCTTTCAGTATCAGATATTTGTCCCATAGTACGCTCGATCGCGGCTGCTGAGTGGGGCCAGGTACCTTCGTGATGGGGGAAATCATTGGCCCACTGGAAGTTGTCTACCAGGTTATGGGCTCGAGCGTGATCAAGGCCGGCCTTGTCTTCCTGGAATGTTGCGAAGCCATTGGTATGGAAGTACTCGCTGGGCAGCTGTTTCAGCTTCGGCCTAACGAACATATGATGCTTTCGGTAAGCTTCGTCCAGTGCTTGCAGCGCCCAGGCTACCCAGCCGATGCCAGCTTCGATGGTGCCAAAGCGGATTTTTGGGAACTTGTCTATAACCCCGGAAGCGCACAGATTGGCTATCGGTTCCATGGTTGGACTCAAGGAATGTACGGTATAGTTGATAACAGCACCGCCATTTCCACGGGAAGTCCGTGGATCCCTGCCCGTTGAAACATGAAAAGTCATGGGCAGGTCGACATCCTGAACACAAGCCCAGAGATCATCAAATTCCGGCAGGTTATAATTAGGGTTATTATGGTCAGGTGCTCCCCAGACGGGTTTGCAGGGTAGCGACAACCCCTTGAAACCGAGTTTTGCACAGCGCTGAATTTCCTCGATGGTACCCTGCAGTGATCCAGGCGCGACACAGGCCATGGGTGCCAGCCTGTCATTGAAATCTGCGAAAGTCTCCCAGGCCCATTCATTATAGGCCCGGCACATGGCCAGAGAAAAATCGGCATCCGGCGTCGCCCAGATGGTTAAGCCTTTGTTGGGGAAAAGCACCTCTGCATCAACGCCATCAAGGCCGAGATCTCTGATACGATCCTCGGGAGTTTTTCCTGATTGATTGCGAAGCAGGTCTTCACCCGCAAACTCTATATTTCGAATTCGTATGGGGCGAAAGCCTTCTGTCTTCTGCATGGCGTCGCCTTCGCTATTGAGTACCACTCCGGGTAACCGGTGGTGGAACGAAGGGTCAATTCTGGCGGACAGGAAATCGGTTGGTTCCTGTACATGACCATCGGCAGATACCATAAAATATTTGTTATTGTCATCGGGGCGGGCAGTTCTGGGCCAGTTTCCGATTCCGGGGGTTTGGGTCCTCCAGCTATTTGCCTGGTCGATGGCATCACTCATGATAAATTCCTTCGCTGTCAGCGCTCTAACAGTATCGAGGTTTGTCATGATGCGCAACTGACCCTTAGCCCAGAAGCAGGTGTGCTGATGTTAATTTTGGACAGGGCGGAGCCTGGTAAGTCAGTCAGCTTTTCGGCTGTCGTTAGGATAGCTTAGCTCACCAAGGTGCCGAGACTTATTGTCTGTTATTGCTTGATGGCAAGATAAAGTAGAAAGAAATTTAGGCTACTTCACCCTTGATATAACGTTCAAGATGGTCGATCACTGTGGATTGTTCGTCAATGATTGATTTCACTAGGTCGCCGACTGAGATCATTCCCACCAGTTCACCTTGATGTAGCACGGGTAGATGCCTGACTCTCTTTTCGGTCATGACGGCCATACACTCGTCTACCTTTAAAGTTGGGTCAACACAGATCACGTTTTTGGTCATGATTTCCGACACGGTTGTATCTTTAGATGACTTTCCTTCAAGAATGACTTTTCTAGCATAGTCCCGCTCCGAGATTATACCAATGAGCTTGCCTTCATCTGATAATACGGTCAGCGCTCCTATCGATTTCAGCGCCATCATCTCAATGGCCTGGTAGACTGAATTGGCAGGTCCAATTGACCAGACCTCGGTTCCCTTCAAGGCAAGTAACGTGTTTAATCTAGCCATTTGCGATTCCTATAAGGTGGATGGGGGTCGATAGTTTTAGTTTCCGCTTACTGGCTCTCGGAGAAAAGAATTTTTCGCTATCAGAGCGGAGTTTTTTATCGCCAAAAGGCATATGTAATCGAGCTTAGCAAGGTGACAGGATTTGTCTTGGGTATTGGCTAACAGCTAGACCCTGCCTACTTCTGCCATTAAACTGAATTTGCAGACTAGCAACAGATACTGGAGCCTAAGCAGCTAAGGTTAATGATGCGGTAGTAGACTCTTTAAGGTTGTTACAAGGTTGCTGCTCTATTAGGCTTGGGCTTTAATTTGAATGTCGTTGTCTGAGCCTGCGGGAAGGCTCCCAGCCAAGTATTACCGAACCGGGAAGCCTGTAGCGGTAGTAGAGCGACGAAAACCATGATATAGCCAGGTAAGTGAAGCAATGCAAAAATTAACAAGAGCTGTTATCAGGGTCTTCGATCGATATATGCCGGAACCGTTTGCGTTTGGCATTGTCATGACGATGGTTGCGCTCGTGCTGACCTGGTGGTTAACGCCGGCAAGTGCGGAAATGGTAGTCATGTCCTGGGGCAATGGCCTGGCTTCTCTGCTGCCCTTTATCACCCAGGTATGCCTGACTATTTTGTTTGCCTACGCGCTTGCTCACCTGGGTCCGGTGCCTGCTTATCTGGAACGCCTGGCTGGATTCCCTAAGACCGCCAGAGGAGCTTATGCCTTTGTGGCGGTTTTTGCTGGATGCGTGAGCTTAGTGGCCTGGCCTCTTGGGACGATTCTTGGTGGGTTAATGGCAAGGCAGGTGGCATTAGCCTTTCGCCATAGAGGCCAGAAGGTCCATTATCCACTGTTGGGTGGTGCCGCCTTCAGTGGTTTTGTAGTCTGGCACATGGGTTATTCGGGTTCTGCCCCATTGTTGGTAGCAACCCAGGGCAACCCCATGCAGGAACAGTTAGGTGGGCTGTTGCCGGTTACCCAGACAACGCTGGCTACTTTTAACCTGGTCACTATTGTCGTGACACTAGCATGTATTGCCCTGGTAGCAAGTTTTCTGGGACCTGCGGAAGACGAATTAGAGGAAATTGATGAACCTGAACCTTCAGTAGATAAGACGAGTGTGAACGAACAGACAGCACCGATTACAAGGCCTGGGATAGCCAGCCAACTGGAAAACAGCCGCTGGTTAACCTCTGTTCTGGGGCTGCTGTTGATTGTTTATGTAGCGAACTGGTTTTATTCAAAAGGCATACAGCTTGATCTGAATATAGTGAACTGGACCTTTCTGGCCGCTTGTCTGTTGTTAACTCGTTCCGCGTCGGAGTTCACCGAAGTATTGATGCAGGCGGGCCGTGCAGTGGTGCCAACGCTGCTGCAATACCCACTCTACGCTGGGATTATGGGCGTGATGCTGAGCACGGGGTTAGTGGCGCAGTTGGCAGACTATTTTGCTCGCATTGGTACTGCAGAAACGCTTCCCCTGATCGCATTCTTCTCTGGGGGAGTGATAAATATGTTTATCCCGTCGGGTGGTGCCCAGTGGGCAGTTCAGGGACCCGCATTCCTGGCCGCTGCGGAAGCGCTGGGAACCGCACCGGAACTGATCGTCATGGGTGTCGCTTATGGAGACCAGTGGACAAATATAATTCACCCATTTGTGGTGATTCCATTGCTGATTATGACTGGATTACCTGCCAATAAAGTCCTGTCTTATTCGTTTGTTTTGTTCCTTGTAGCGACTATTCCACTTGCTGGCGGGTTAATCTTCGCTGGTTTTTGGTAGGGTGAGTTGGTAACTGAGCAGTTATCAGCCGGTGGCTGGGTAGGGAGCAAGGACCCGCCATTCAAAAATATCCTTAGGGTCAGGTTTTGACCCTACCGCCGCTACTACATTCTATTTACAGGGGCATTTAGTGTTTTGCAGGTAAACTAAGTCTTGTTTTAAGCGCCTGGCTCAACATTCAGGCCGGCGACTTCAGCCATCAGTCGCAGGGCCTGTTCATCACCGCCAATGGTCATTCCAGTAATACCACTGGCTTCCCAGTCCCTGAATCGTTTCTGAATACGTTGCCGATCTCCTATCAAAGCGCCCTGGTCAACAAATTCATCGGGCACGGCTTCACAGGCTTCATCTTTTCGCTTTGCCAGGTAAAGTTCCTGGATTCTTTCTGCGGCCTCCTCAAAGCCGCGCCGCACCATCATTTCCTTATGGAAATTCTTTGTTTTGTGGCCCATGCCGCCTACATACAGAGCAATGCCTGGTTTAAGCCGGTTTATCGACGTTTTTACATCTTTGGAAACAATGACCTGTACACCACCCTGGCGTTCAAATTGATCAGCTGACTTACCTGCTTTCTTTAGCCCGGCTTCAATCCAGGGCTGATAGGTTTTGTAAGTTTCTGGTACCAGGCCAAGGGGTAGCCAGCCGTCGGCAATCTCGGCGGTAAGTTTGACCGTTGAGGGCATTCCAGTTCCTAGCCATATAGGAATATCCGGGTTCATGTGAAGAATCGACTTGAGTGGTTTACCGACTCCCATGGCACCCTCTCCGGCGTAAGGTAAGGAAATTTCCTTACCTTCATGTATGACCGGCTGTTCTCGGCGAAGTATTTTCTTCATGATCGAGACGTAGTCTTTGATCCGATAATAAGGCTTGCCCCAGGGTTGGCCGTACCAGCCTTCAACAATCTGTGGACCAGAAACACCAATACCACAGATCACTCGGCCGCCGCCAGCCATGGCATCTATAGTAGCGATGGTCATGGCGGCATTTGCCGGCGTTCTACCAGCTAGTTGAATAACCGCAGTACCCAGTTTAATTCGCTCAGTTTTTGCTGCCAGATACGCCAGCGGAGACAGGGCGTCCGAGCCATAAGCCTCTGCAGTCCATACCGACTCATAGCCCAGTCGTTCAGCTAACTGGACCTTTTCGACCGGGAGTTTCAGTTGGCCACCGGAGTATCCCAGCATGAGTCCTAGTTTCATATGATTCTCCTTATAGTGTGGTCTATGTCTGGCGAACTCGGGCTAAGGTGGCGTGCTGGCGGTCTAGCCATTGCTCCTGTTTAAGCCGTCGAATCCCTCTATCGAGGCAGGGGCAGAATCCGGTAATTTGAATTCCTGGCAGACTCGTCTTCCACACTGCCAGCATAGTTACTTAACCCTTAACCCTTAACCCCTTAGTCCTAAGCCACGATACTCGATCGTTAGCTCAGTCTGAGCCTTTTGCTTTACAGAGGGCCCGCCAGGCCAGCTGATTCGTATTTGCCTGATC
The DNA here is from genome assembly GCA_018666555.1 of Gammaproteobacteria bacterium. Taxonomy (GTDB): domain Bacteria; phylum Pseudomonadota; class Gammaproteobacteria; order Pseudomonadales; family Azotimanducaceae; genus UBA9926. The sequence goes on along the minus strand of JABIZD010000188.1, from coordinate 7,380 downwards.
CAACTGGCCTGGCTATAAACGCACGCTGTCATGCGCGCATTTTATTCTGCGAGCCGTTTAATGGGCTGGCACTGGCATAGTGTCGCTAAGCTAGGATTTGGCTCGTTGCATGACTCGGATTAAGCCAGACATTTCCTCGGAGTTGGACATGTCGATTAACTGGTCCTTTTTATCCAGCAGGTCTTCGTAGCTTACATCAGCACCAAACTCCAGAGCCTGGTTAACGAACACTGCGCTCCTTGAAAAACGTCCATTCCCCGCATGGAAGGTTTGGCCGGTAGGCGCATCTTTAGAACTCATTAGCAGTACCACCGGTGTTACCAGTTTTGGGTGCCGCATCGGGTCGGGATCATCAGGGTTGACTTCGATACCAGGGATCATCCCGATTAGGCGTGTTTCAGCAGCGGGTGCTAAGCAGTTTACTTTAATATTTTTAGATAGGCCTTCAATGGCAAGCACATTCATCATGCCGAGCATGCCCATTTTGGCCGCGCCATAGTTAGCTTGGCCAAAATTACCAAACACGCCGGAAGTCGAACTGGTAAACACGATTCGGCCGTAATTGTTTTCGTACATGATGGGCCAAGCGGCTTTGGTAACATAAGCCGAGCCATTGAGGTGCACATCCATGACCAGGTCCCAGTCCTTCATGTCCATGTTTTTAAAACTTTTGTCCCTTAGGATTCCAGCATTGTTAACCAGAATGTCGATGGTGCCATAGGCGTTGATTGCATCGTCAATAATTGACTGCGCGCCGTCCATGGTTGCAACTGAGGCTTTGTTGGCGATGGCCTGGCCGCCACCTTTTGTAATCTCCTTGACAACAAGATCGGCCATATCACTGGCGCCCGTGCCGTCGCCACTGCCGCCCAGGTCATTAACGACGATTTTTGCACCTCGTTTAGCAAATTCGAGGGCGTGGGATTTACCTAGTCCTCCTCCAGCACCGGTGATGACAACGACCTTTCCTTCAAATTCACTCATAATTTTTCCTTTCGTTTCTGATTGCCAATATCTCGTTTGTTAATTCTTCATCAGTCGGATTCTATACTCGGTTCGGGGTAGCAGTCGAGCTTTAGAATTGGGCTGTTTTCGGTCTCTAATGAACCAAGCGCTCTGGGCAATTAGATGGCACCGCAGGTGTTGATGCTGTGAGACTTTGCAATCGGGCATGGTCTCAATCGGAGATGATCACAATAAACCTGTGATGGCTAAGCTCTACCCAAGATGCAATCACAATTGATGTCATTTGCCGACAATTTGATCAAGAATAGGCAGCAGGTATTTTAAGAAGGCTCGTGGGTTTTCGCTCATAGGAAAGTGACCGACGCCTTTCATTTCCTGCCAGGTTGATCCTTTGATTGCTTCACTGGCAGACCTGCCTAGTTCTGCAGTACCACTGTAGTCATACTCGCCGGAAAGAATATGTACGGCGACTTCATCAGTATCTATCTCATGGGCTTGATGGCTCAAGTCGTAATCCGTGATGTAGTAGTAAAGGTCTCCGATAAATGCAGGCGGCCAGCCACTAGAATAGACGAAACTGGTTTCTTTACGGTAGGCTTGTGGCGATGAAGGCGACATGAGGCCCTCCATTAACCTGGCTTTATATTCATTGCTGACCTGTGGATGCCAGATAGTTTCCAGGCTTTTCAGGTTGCCTTTTATTTTCAGTGCCCCTTCAACAGAAATGACTGCCCGGAATTGATCAGCATGTTTGTGGGCAAGGTCTAATGCCAATAGTCCGCCCACTGAGCAGCCCATAAAAACGGGTTGGTGGAGGCCGAGAGCCTGACTTAATTTTATGGGTATTGACCTGAGGTAGTCCCCTTTCAGGTCGTATTTTTCCTGCCACCATTGGCGACTAGCCGGCGGAACGGACTTACCATGGAAGGGTAAATCGTAGGCAATGAGCCTGAATCGATCGGTTATCTCGGGTATCTCGAACAGGTGCCGCCATTGGCTGCCATGAGCGCCGGCGGTGTGCTGCATCAGTAATGGAATACCTTGCCCGGCTTCTTCAAAATAGATGCGGTGGTCATGGCCTTGGAGTTCGATGTGTACGTACCGGCCTATTGGCGCGTCAATGACTCCCTGTGCCTTCCGGTCAAGCGTTTCATCCGGGTCGGATGGTGTTGCCGGCCGGAGCAGTTCGACAGCGCGAGCAACCGCAGCGAAATATTGTGCATGTACTAGGGGATCGCCGTGGCGGGTGATACCTTGACCAGAAGAGAGATTAGCCATTAGATCGTTATGAAACCGTATCGGTACCGCTTCCAGCAGTTTTTGCCATACCGCTGTTTCACCTGAATAGGTGATTTGGCAGTCAGCGGTACTGGCTGTGTCACCTAGAACGCCGTCGTCTAGAAACAGTTGCAGGGTTTGCTGACCGATATTGAGTTCGAGGCTGCCCTTCCAATGACGCGCGGCCAATAGGAATTCTCCATCACCCTGGCAAAGGGTCCGCCACGTGCTTGAACTTGGGAGCGATAAAGCCATCGCTAAACTGTACCGCTTCCTGGGTTAGAAATCATCTCAAAGGTGGTAAGCCTGCAGCACTTGAGATGATGGTGGCTGGAGCCTACGCAGAACTGGACTTGCAACGGAGGCGCGCGCTTATCCTAGATGAGGGTAGTTAATGGGTAGTTAATGGGTAGTTAATGGGTAGTTAATAGGCGGCTATCTGCCGATTATGCTGTCTTGCAGCAGGATACTGGCATCACGCATACCGCCTGCATTGATGACGTTGCTATAACCAAGTTGCTGCATAATTATTTTCGCTTTCCCGGAGCGGTTACCACTTCGGCAATAAAGGTATACAGTCCGGTTTTTGTCGATGGATAGGCTCATCAACCCTTCGCTAATGTTCTGTAAAGGTATGTGTTGCGCTGAGGCCAGATGGCCGGTGTTCCATTCCTCAAGGGTGCGGACGTCTATAATAAGATCATGGTCGGGTTTAGCACTGAATCCAGGCATGGTCAGAACAGAAAGTAGCAGTAGTAGTAAGTACTTCATTAGGATATCTCGTTTTGGTTTTTGTGATCAGTCTTTGTCGGTGCCTCGAAAGTCTTCAGGTTATTTTGTAAGTGAGTTGTCTGCTAGCCGTAGTCAAGTGTATCACGAGGATAAGGTCGGAAATCGTTTCTGGCTAAAGCCAGGCAGCTGAAATTGTACAGCTATTTAGACCTGGGTCTTGGTGGCAGGGTAATTTATTTGTACCTATTTGACCCGAGCGTTACGGCGTTTCTCGATCAAAATACTTGTAAGCCATTGAGTTGATGAAAGTGGCCGTTGAGGTTCCATGTGGGTAGAGAGGCATTAACAGGCGACGTTATTCGGAACTTTCCAGTTGGATAATAATTCGCAATCGGCTCTCGCGTAGTCGCTGGAGACCATCGCCGTCGGCGCTCCTGATTACACTGGGGAAAAGTGACACTTACAGCACCGTTGCGACCTAACTGCTTCGATAGTATTTGCCCTTCTCAAGAACCTGGCCGTGTTGCTTCACGCCTTCAATGCCCCTAATGATGCTCCAGCTCTTATTTGTCATCACCATCTTCACCATCACACAATTGCCGAAGGCTTCGGTGTTTATCCTCTCAGGGATTTCTACTTCGGTAATCATGTGTTGGTAGTTCCTTGCCATCACAGCGGTCTCGATACGGCTCTTCACAGGAGCTTCATTTCCCGCCTTGACCTCAAGGGCGTACCATCTTCTCGGCAGTCGTGACATGAGCTCCATTTCGGAGTTATCCCAGAACAACTCATCTAGAGTCTTACCGAGCGCGTTGCAGATTAATACGCAAACATTTAGCGTGGGATTATATGCGCCGGATTCAATCAGGCCGATTGTCTGGCGAGTGACGCCGACTACTTGAGCTAAACCTTCCTGTGTCATATCAACTTCCATACGAGCCATCTTCAACCGCTTGTTTTTCATGCTTAAATACCCTTTCAAAAAACCCTTAAGAAATTCAATATCTGCAACATTGTGCAATATATTCTAGTCTTAAAGACATTTATATATAGCCTAATGATCCGTATCGTGGCTTGTTTGCAATTACGCTAAAGCTTTCTAATAAAGGCTTAGGGTTGAATAGGGGAATAGGGGAATAGCGGGTAGGACCAACTAATCAGTAATCTGCCCAGATCCCAATTGCGATTTTTTTCATAACCTCTCAATAACTTTAATACTTGCTGCCTGGTTGGTCTGGGAGCCTTTGTCAGCAAGGGGTCATGTAGTTACCTGTTTCCTAGAATTCAATAATACCGAGACGGTCAAACTTAAAGACCGCTCTTGGTGATACGCGGTCTCTGGTTGCAGCAGAGCAGATTCAAGTCCAGAATAGTGAGTAAGTATTGGTGCGGGGTAGCGCTTTATCTTATGACTAGATTGATCAGTTGGAAAAAGTCGAGCCTGGTTATCCTGATGCTGATGATAGTCGAGCCGAGCTGGGCAGCAGACAGCATACTAGGACCGAGCAATGCTTATCTTTGCTTTGAGGGAAGTCGTTGGGCCAAGTCGATCCACGCAATAGGGTATTGTGATAAAGCGATAGCGGAAAACGAATTTTTATCCAAACGGGACCTTGCGGCTACTTATTCCAATAGAGGAATCATTTATTCTGCTAATGGTCAATATGATCTTGCTATTAGGGATCACAACCGAGCCATTGCAATAAAGGCTCTATTAGGTCAGGCCATAGCCAATAGAGGCAACGTCTATTTCAGGATGGGTGAATATAAAAAAGCCTTGACTGATTATGACCAGGCTCTTACGAGCAACGGCGAGGTTAATGCCACTATTTATCTTAATCGTGGTCTAGTCTTGCTCGAAATGAAAAACTTTGAGCAGGCCAAATTATCCTTGATGCAGGCTCAGGTGCTAAACCCTGATTCCTCGCAAATCAAAAAATTACTCGAAGAGGTAACCTCGTTATAAAACCTTGCTGTCTTATAGTCCGGCGTTTAAGCGAGGACTAAAGGCACAGCCTATGTTACTGGTCAGACAGTGAGCGTTTCATGCGGTCTGACCATGCAGGGCTGAAGGCTAGTCGGTTTTCCTTGGCGCATGACTGGAAGGGAATAGTGCAGGTCGCTTCTCGCGCATAGCACTAACGCCTTCTTTGGCATCTGCACCGAGAAAGCCCATCATTTCCATACGCAGTGAGTTTTCAAAAATTGGCGCCGCCATCTGCATCCAGCCATTGAGGGTTTGTTTGGTTCCTCGAATAGCACCCTGACTTCCTGCTGCCAGTTGTTCAGCAATTTTCATGGCCGCGGGTAGCACCTCGTCCTGGGGCTTACACAGGCTGACCAGGCCGATTCGATCAGCGGTGGCGCCATCAATGAAATCAGCCGTCATCAGGTAATACTTGGCCTTGGCCATACCGCACAGAATCGGCCAGATAATAGCGGCATGATCACCCGCGCCAACGCCGAGTTTGACATGCCCATCGGTGATGCGCGCAGACTCGGACATAACACTGATATCTGCCATTAGCGCGACGGCTAATCCTGCTCCTACTGCAACCCCATTTATTGCTGATATGACCGGTTTCTCCAGGCTCAATAGATTAAATACAATATCTCCGGCTTCCCTCTGGACATTTTTGATGACCTCGGGGTTACCGACCATGCTAGAGATCCAATCAAGGTCACCGCCTGCTGAGAATGCTCGGTCGCCGGCTCCTGTTACTACCACAACATCGGTTTCAGGATCCTGATCTATCGTTGCCCAGACTTGAGTGAGTTCATAGTGCATCCTTGCATTAGTTGCATTGAGTACTTCCGGTCGATTCAATGTTACTAACAGTACACCGCCACCTTGGGGATCAAATAGCAGGTGTTGGTAGTCCTCATAGTTCATGGATACTTTCTCCTCAGTAGATTAATGGTAGATTAACTTTAGATTCACTCAATAGAATCGGAAAAATTAGGCATGACCTTGCGAGAAAATAAATCCAGCGAATCATTGAGTTGCTCGGGGCTATGGATGCCCTGGGGTAGCAGCAAGAAGGCCTCGTCAACGGGTACGGTGTTGGTGATTTTTTCGATTTGCCGATTGATGGTATCCGGGCTACCTACCAGTAAATGTGGAATGCCCTGGCCAAAAGGCAGTGCCCAGGTATTCCAGAACCATTTCATGTCTTCCAGTAATGCCTCTGCTTTCGCGTCTGTTTCAGCGCAGATCATCAGGCCGCCCCAGCAGGCTTGATCTCCTGGTCTTACTTCGTGACCCCATTTTTTTGCTTCCTCCTCCCACTGTTCCCACAAGAGCGTTAGGAATTCTGTATTCCCGGATAAAATAATAGGTCGTCCTTTATATCTAGCCCAGAATTTTGCTGTTGTCAGACTTTGTGAAAACCCGCCATATAGCGGTATGTTCTGCTGATAGGGTTTGGGAGCAATACCCACTTCATCCACTGCCATCCGCTCGCTGACACCCTGACCATATTTGTAGTAGACAGGATGGTCATGGGGGTTAACGAAATCGGCTGGCGGGAATTGCCAGAACTCTCCCTGGTAGCGAAAGGTTTCATTTGCCAGAGCTGTGACTACGATATCTACAAATTCTGAGAAGTAGGCTCTGTTTAATTCATCTTCAGCAGACCGGGTATTCCAGGGACCGACGGCATTGAGTTCAGGTTTAACTTTGTAATTTTCCACCCATCTGGCCTGGTACCCTCTTACCAGTCCAACGCCGAATCGGCCCTCGAGCATATGGTCGAGGGTTGCTATTTTTTCCGCAGTGGCTAAGGGATTGTTTGCTGTGCTGACAAAACCACAAGTGACAATACGCATTTTTCGGGTGTGCTTAGCCAGCCACATGGCCATCAGGCAAGGATCGTTCGAGATCTCAAACCCTTCTATCTGCAGGTGATGCTCAGGATGACCAAAGGAGAAGAAACCGCGGTCTTCGGCAAAAACCGCCAACTGCGCTAATTCTCCCAGCATACGTTGATAGAGTTCAGGCTGTCGGCCTGCCATGCCATTTTCGAGCTCGCTGCGACGTCCAATGGTGCAATAAACGAATAGTCCGAACTTCATTGTCTGACTCCCAGCCTGGCTTGATTAGCTTACAGGTCTTATCACCGACGGTATTTGTTGTGCCCACATAGGCCAATGAGTGTGACAGTTAAATCCTGAAAGCGGAAGCAGGGTAATGCCTTTATCAAGTCAGATTGGGTCAGTTAAATATTGGTTTTTCGCGTTGACATCATTTTGATGAGCGGGCAATCCTGGGAAGCGGTCCTTTCTTGAATATGGTTGTCTTGTCGCAGACGCAGAACGCTCATTGCGTCATGGCAGCGTCATATGCGGTAGCAGTGCTGAGTAGAAATCCACCTCGATGAAATTGGTGCCGGCTGCAATTTGTTT
>JABIZD010000177.1 GCA_018666555.1 Gammaproteobacteria bacterium | reverse complement strand
AGCAGCTGGTTTCAGTAATGAGGTGGATGAAATCCGCTCCAGGCAGGCAGCGCGTGATCGTGATGGTGCCCTGGCAGCTGTGTCTGAGCGCATGATTCAGGCGATAGATTTTATTGGAGATCGGCAGGAAGTAACCCAATTTGTACGTTCGTATATCGATGCCGGGGTCGAAAAACCGATTTTGATGCCCATGCCCTGGGGTGATGACCGTCTGGACGTCACGAAACAGACGATGCGGGCAGCTGCCAAGGCAATTTCATGAAAATCCGCTAACACTTCGTCAATCAACCAGCGGTTTAAAACTACTGAAATTTGTTTTCAGGGAGTCCTAAACAAGCCCAGATCGACTCTCTCCTCTGAGGATTGTGAACAGGGCGAAAACGAGCCCATAACCGATAATGACCGCTTCCAGGATGTCAATCAGACTAAGGCTGGCCAGGTTAGTCATCATGGTATGCAACACTGCAGTCAATGGAGACAGTAGCAAGGACAGGCTAACTAAAAAGAGCATAAGGAGGATCAGCAGATTTCGCTTCAGTTTCCTGGCTGCCTGTTGCTGCGCCACCAGTGTGAGGACGTAGAAACTGAGCAAATCCTTGTTTTTGTGGGTATAAGTCGTTCTCTTTTCCTTTTCTACGATGCTGTCAAACAGATTCATTTTAGCTTCTCCATGGCACGACTTATTTTTGACTTTACTGTGCCTGCTTTCATGTCGATCAAGTCGGCAATTTCGTTTATCTGATGTTCATAGATGTATTTGAGTATGAATATAACTTTTTCGTCTTCGCTGAGAGGGTTAATGACGCTGAAAAAATCTCTATTACATTGTAATGCAGGGGTATAAGTTGCTTCTTGAGTGTTCTCAAGCGGGGTGTACTGATTCTCTTTTTTAATCATATCCCGGTAGCAATTGATGGCGATACCCGTCAGCCAGTGCCTGAAGTTTTTTTGCGAATCAAAGCTTTTCAGGTAGGAGTAGGATTTCAGGAAAGTTTGCTGAGAAATGTCTTCGGCAAACTCTCGTTTTCCCCCAGTCAAGCGCATTCCCAGGCCATATAAATAGTCGGCATGTCGCTGAATAAGCAGTCCGTAATAGTGACTACCTTCATTGAGGGTTCTTAACACCAGTTGTGCATCGGTTTCCATTAACCAGCAGGATCTCCCAACTGACTTTGTTTCTGATAGATGCCGTAAATCAGTAAGCCGAGTCCGATAGTCGCAACCAAGAGTCCAAAACCAATAAACACCTCCTCATCTAGGCCAATAGCGCCAAAAATAGCGATTCCCGCACCGACACTGACGGTTATAATACCCCGGCGTAGGTCATTGCGCTGCTTCTGTTCAACTTCTTTGTAGCCGGGTATGTTTTTCATCATGTCTGGGGTTATAGTCTGATCGCTTTTTATCAGTTGCTGCAGTGTTGTATGAAACCGTTCCTCCGTTCTACCAGTATAGGTGAAGTAAATCCAAATGATTAGGACGGGCGTTAGAAAAGCACCACATATGGCGAATATTGGTATTAGTAATTCCATTTCGTACTCCTTCTTTTATTAACAATTCGGTTCAATGCTGCCACCTGAGTTTGTGCGAATATCGGTCAGTTTGGTTGTTTCGGAAACGTCAACTTCACCGCCGCTAGATGCCTTGCCTGAAATCGCCAGTGCACCACAGAGTTCAGCCGAGGCGCCTGAAGATATGCTGACATAGGCAGTGTTAATCAGCACGGATTTGCTGGCCTCTAAGTCAGCGCCCGACGACGCCTCAAGGTTAAGGTGGTTGATATGAAAGGTATCTGCAATCTCTATTTGTGAGCCGGATGAAAGATTGATGTCCAGTTGGTCAATTGACCCGGCATTACCTTCAATTGTAAATAAGCTACCAGCTTTGACTACCAGATCGAGATTGGCTTCATCTTCGCTGTAACAGTTCGACACTCCAATTTCCGATCCAGCAGACACTGTTATAGTCTCAGGTGGTCGAATTGCATTCATTTCAACGCTGATTGTCTCTAGCCCTGACGAAAATAGACCCCAGAAACCTTCCTGCCGGGACGCTATCTTCAGGGTTTTATCTATCTGGGAAAAGGTGAAGTTGTCCTCAGCGTGAGCCGTCACGCGTAAGGAGGCATCTGTGCCGCATAGGAGATAAAGCTCGATACCACCGACTATTTCCAGGACTTCAACTTCTTCTATCGGATAGGTAAATATCTCGGCGTTCAGGTGTGAAGTGGTCCAACTGAGGAGGAGCAGAATAAAAATGCTTTTGATTT
>JABIZD010000182.1 GCA_018666555.1 Gammaproteobacteria bacterium | reverse complement strand
GAAGGACCCCGAATTGAATTTCCGGTATCTGTACCTAGACCAATCAGGCCAAGGTTTGCAGCAACAGCAGCAGCCGTTCCGCCACTGGATCCAGCTGGAACATGACCTAGGTTATAGGGGTTACGGGTTTCCCCGGCAACAGAACTGATCGTCACACGGGGACTGAAGGCCCACTCCGCCATATTGGATTTCGCCAGGATCAGTGCACCTGCATCCTTGATGCGTGCAATCTGCCATGCATCGGTCTCAGGCATGAAGCCGAGCATTGCGCTGGACCCAGCCGTTGTCTGCAGCCCTTTCACATTATAATTGTCTTTGATGATCATGGGCACACAATGCAGTGGCCTGAGCTTTGCGGTGAATTTAAATTCATCATCGAGCTTTACCGCCCGGGCCATAGCACCAGGATTAACTGCAATAATGCTGTTAAGGCCACTTGTCTGATCAAGAGCCGTAATCCTGCGTAAATAAGATTGCGTCAGATCGGCACAAGTCAACGAGCCATCCAGCATTGCCCGATGCACCTCCGCAACCGACGTCTCTACCAAATCGAATTTGGATGCGAATGCAGCTGATACCGCCAGCGAACTCAGCCACAACAGGCCCATTACTGTTTTAATCATAAAAACACACCACCAGGAATTGATTCATTTAGAGCACGTTCAAGCCAGACAGTCGCTTCTTGCTTCTGCCCTCAGATAATCGGTTTACATCAAGATAGCCGACTCTACCACATGCCTGGCCGCTATAAGGTATGAGCCATCAGTCCGCGGTCGCAGCGCCATCCACAGACAACGTGACACCGGTAATGAAACCAGCGGCGGCAGAAGCTATAAAACAAGCTGCCTCGGCCACATCTTCCGGGCTGGCTACACGCCCCATAGGATTTGCGGCGGCAGAATTTTTAAGGCCAGTGGCAATTTGCAGGCCTTGATCGACGTAATCACGATGCATCATCGGTGTATCAGTATCGGTTGGACACAGGGCATTAACTCGAATGTTGTCTCTGGCATGATCCAATGCCATCGCCTTAGTCATCATCACCACCGCACCCTTACTGGCACAATAGGCCACAGCTTGCCTGCCGCCAACAAGAGCAAGGTCAGAGGCTATATTAATGATATTGCCACTACCCTGTTTAAGCATTTGCCGCAAAGCCGCTCGCGCCGTAAAAAAGGACCCATTAAGGTTGGTGGCCAGGGTTTCGTGCCACAAATCATCTGTAGTCTCGACCGCTGCCGCAGGCTGCCAGATTCCAGCACTGTTGATCAACACGTCAAGGCGCCCAAACTCTCTAACGGTGTGAGCAACGATCTCATCACAATAGCTACGATCCTGAATATCACCAGCAGAAAAACGAACCTGCGTCCCAGCGGCGTTTAATCGGTCACGAATAAGGTGGCCTCGGGGCTCATCTCGGCCCGTCAGCATCAAAGAAGCACCCTCTAGAGCAAACAAATTCGCGCAGGCCTCGCCAATACCCGAAGTGGCGCCAGTGATAAGCACGATGCTGTCGGCAAACCTGCCATTCATAACTTACTCCCTGCCTGCAGATGTCTGATTGCTGATCGTACTATTGCCGAAGATAGCTCCACTAGGAGCTTGCCGTAAAGGCAAGGGCCAATCCAGGGTCCAGCGGTTCCTTCGAATCAATTGGTAATCCCGTTCGAGATATAGGATGCTATTGAGCAACTTGGGTCGGTTAAACCACTGAACCCCTCGCTTTACAACAAGGTAACATAAGCTATGACCTCCGTTAAAGACCCATCATTGATCGATGCTCTGATACCCGTGATTTCACTTATTCTGCTGCTTTCCGTTTCGGTCAGCTTGTTCGGAGATAGCTCTTCTGCAGGTCCTAACCAGATCGTGCTGATCACCTGTGCAGCCATTGCTTCTGCCCTTGCTGTCCGAAATGGTCATCGCTGGGATGACTTGCAGGCCGCTATGGTTGCCGGAATCGGTACTGCCATGGGTGCGATTATGATTCTCCTCGCCGTTGGCGCTCTCATTGGTACGTGGATGATGGCCGGAACAGTGCCATCGATGATTTATTACGGTCTTCAGTTGATGAGTCCACAGTATTTTTTTGCAGCTAGTTGCCTGATCTGTGCGATCACTTCGGTCAGTATAGGCAGTTCATGGACTGTGGCTGGCACGCTGGGCGTCGGCTTAATCGGCGTATCAATGGGTCTGGGCGTATCCCCCGCCATTACCGCTGGCGCAATTATCTCCGGTGCTTATTTCGGGGATAAGATGTCGCCTCTATCGGATACTACCAACCTTGCCGCTGCGGTGGTTGAGACTGACTTATTCGACCACATCAGGCATATGGCCTGGACCACTGGGCCATCTTTCCTGATCGCACTGCTGATTTTCGCCGTAATTGGTATTGGCACTGAAGTCACTCGCGATAATGAGGCCCTGGAACAAACCATGGCAATACTGCATGGATCCTTCAACATTACCCCGCTCACCCTGATTCCTCTGGTTATCGTCTTTTTTATGGCGATGCGCCGGGTACCTCCACTGCCTACCATTTTGTTCGGTGCTTTACTCGGTGGAATGGTCGCCATCATGCTGCAACCTGAAGTCGTCCTAACCTTCGCTGGCGCTCCTGAGGCAGGCGCATTAGTTGGTTACACCCGCGGGGTATGGCTCGCCCTGGCAGATGGTTTTATATCTGCAACCGGCAATGCAGAAGTCGATAACCTGCTAAGTCGGGGTGGTATGAGTAGTATGCTAACGACCATCTGGCTGATTATTTCCGCGCTGGCATTTGGTGCCGTACTTGAACACGCCGGCATGCTGGGTCGCCTCATTAATACCGCCCTGAAGGCCGCAAAATCAACTGGTTCGCTGGTGGCAACGGTGGTTGGCTCCTGTATTGGCGTCAATGTGATCGCTGGAGAACAATACATGGCTGTGGTTCTGCCCGGCAAAATGTTTAAAGCCGAATTCACCCGTCGTAATCTTGACCCACGTAACCTGTCTCGCGTCATCGAAGATTCCGGCACGCTAACTTCCCCTTTAGTACCCTGGAATACCTGCGGAGCTTATATGGCAGCGACCTTGGGTGTGGCTACTTTTGCTTATCTGCCATTTGCTTTTTTCAACCTCATTAACCCACTGATATCGATTTACTATGGTTACAGTGGCATCACCATAAAACATCTTGACGACGACGAATTATCGACAGCTTATGGCATCATCAAAAAATCGAGAGAATGAAACTCCTTGGCCATCTGCCGAGATCAGGTCAAACTAGTAATGAATTACAAGCGGTTTACGATGGTAAGCCGCAGCATAGAAGGCCCTCCGGCCATCTTTGATCTCTTTAGAGAAACACGCCGGTTACGACAGATCCCCGGACTCGTTAAATGGCACCGCAATAGCGCTGTTTCTAGTGGCAATAATCTGGTCCTTGATCGCTACTACAATTTCAAATTCTGAATCTGAGAGAAGTGCCAGTTCCTGCATCTGATCTTGTCGCCGGTTATTGTTGGTGGTTCGAGAATTTGAGGAATACACGTCTTCGAGAAGCCATGCCGGTGAAACATCGAAAAACTTTGCCAGCGCTGCGATAGTCTGTCGTTTGGGTAGGTGCTGCGCCTCTCCACTTCGCTGCTGCTCCCAACGAGCAATACCAGTATGACTAATATTGACCCCCCGTTGATGAAAGGCTTCTGCCATCGCTCTGAGAGATAAGCCCCTGGCAAGTCGCAAGCCCCGGAGCTTTTCATAAAACAACGTGATTGCCAACGGTTACCCCCCCTACGCCTTTAAATTTATCTGTTTGAAAAAATATACACTATTACGGCTGCAACTCAACCCTTTTCGTAAAGACGATGATAAGACTCACTAAAAATCGAGAAAACGCTGCTGTAACCATGAAAAAAGACGCTCCATGTGACTAGCCAAGCACCCAGGTGACTTAATTTTTCATAATGGAGCAGCAGACCGCATGCGTTACACCTTGCTACCCCCAGGATATTTTAATCGGTTAAAAATGGCACACCGGAAGCTAACACTTGCTATCCATATTATGCAAAAAAAGCGACCCAGGTAGTCCTGGGTCGGCGTTTACAAATAGAAGTAATTTATCTAGGAACTCGTTGCCATCGGTGGAGCTTCGCCTATTTGGACCAAGCAACCTGATGCTTTGTTTCGGTGCGTTATTATTCCCGCTATCAAGCCAAACCCAGCGCCCTTCTGAAATCAATATCGTAGACTGAATAATCATACTGTGGCCAAGCCAGCTTAACACGGCCCCGCAGTCCTACCATCAAGAACAGCCGCATCGTCAACCTACCGCGCCCTTGTCACGTAATTCAGCCCGCTCTGCGTCGCTATAACCGAGATCTGACAGAATTCGGTCATTATGCTGGCCAAGCCTAGGCGCAGGGTGTCTTATCGTTGTTGGCGTTCTGGAAAATTTTGCGGCTGGCCCGACAATTGGCATTATGGTTCCGTCGCTCAATTGGGTTGATATCAACATGTCCCTGGCGTGTATATGCGGCTCCTGTGCAACTTCAGCTGGTGTATTCACCCGCGTCGCCGGCAAACCTAATTCGGCAAACCGGGTTACAATATCTTCGACTTTGCGAGTTAAGCAGTAGGCTGCCAACAGGGCATCTAGTGATTCACGTTGTTCCAGCCGTTGCGCGCCGGAAAGGCCTTGCAATTGTTCCTGACCTATTTCTTTGGCGAGTTGCTGCCAATGACTATCCAATAAAACCCCGGCAAAGACAGTACCGTCAGAGCAGACATAATTATTAACCGGTGCCGCAATAGAAAACTGGTTTCCCATACGAGGCGTCGGCAACCCCATTGCACCCAGGCTGGCCAGCCCATTACTCTGAAACATAATACTGTCCACCAGGGACACATCGACATGCTGGCCTTCACCAGACTGATCTCGATGCCGTAGCGCGGCCATCGCTGCTAAAGCGCCATGCAGGCCACCTAGATCATCGGCAAGGAACGTTGGCGCTTTCACAGGCCCACCCATGGGCTCACCATTGAGTGCGGCCCAACCCGTATAGTTCTGGGCCAGAGGGTCGTACCCTACCCGCTCACTTAGGGGCCCAAACTGCCCGAAACCGCTGACACTGACATAAACGAGATCTGATTTATACTGCCGGAGGCTAGAAAACCCCAGGCCCCAGTCATTTAACGTTCCCGGACGAAAATTTTCTATAAACAGGTCTGCTTTCTCTACTAATTTGACTACGACCTCCTTGCCCTTCTCTGAACGCAAATCTACACTCAGAGATTCTTTGTTGCGATTTACGGTTTCGTTAAATACCGACAACTGCGATTCCGGCACCATAGGAGGAATGTTACGGGCAACTTCCCCGGACGGATGTTCTAATTTGATTACCCGAGCACCCAGATCAGCGAGAATACAACCCGTCATAGGCCCAGCCCAGGTGGTGGTTGCCTCAACGACCAGAACACCGTTAAGTGGACCCGGTAAATCCTCGCGTACATCTTTAAAAAACTCCTCTTTATCCATTCCTGCCTCACTTGCTTGAGTTTGTTCACATCAAACCACCTGAGTATAAACAAAACAGCTATTGGAAAAACCACTCCAGGCCTTCTTAACCCTTATGCAGGTATTGCGTCACCTTTACGCTACTTAGCTAGGCCTTCAGGCTCGGGCCAGTTGCGTGAGTCTAGTCGCCCCAGAATCAGCCTTGGAGCCCAGACAAAGACGCAGCCGAAGGTTGCCTTTCTGGACGCTGTTCCCACAGAAATGGTTTCCATAAGGCAGGTAGCCACTGCTTGCACAGCAAAGCCGGGGTGTCGCTTTTTGGTACCCAGGTGACATAACTTCTGAGCAAACCTGCTTACCTTCCATAAGGCCTGTCATCGTCGGTCCTTGAAGTTTGGCGATCAACGCGCGATCGAGTTAACCAAGGTGGTATCAAGAGCGGGGTTTACTACCCTCACGGAAAGCCCTCAAAAAGGTTTTTACAGCGCCTGTCGCATGGATCATTCAGGAAAACAGCTTCAAGCCATCCGGTGCACTCCTTGCTCATAAAATATCCATCTGGTAAGACATTGAAATAAAACAGAAAAATATGCAGCGCCCGGTACTTTAGGTGCCAACTCAGTGCTTTGGCATGTAAATCTGGGCGTAAAAGGACAAGCAATTAAATCTATCAATATCGGCAGGACCAAGCTTAAATAGGTCTTGTGTAGGACTGGCTTCTGTAATTTCCTGTAGTCATAACGGAGTTTGTTATGGTGCTTAAAGCAAGAAAATTGCGTATCTAAGGGAACTCGAAGAACCTGCTGCACGACAGGCTGATAAGAGAAAAAGCAATGCCTATGCGCGGTTCTGCCTTGTTGTGGTTGCATTAGCCGCACGAGAGGTGGTGTTAACCCTGCCTAGTTCCTACTGTGTGGCCGATCTACGAAGTGCCTACAACCAAGGTGACCTTCTCCTTCAAGTCGTCATTGCTCGAAGGACTATTCTGGCTTTCCCTAGTGCAGCCTATTTTTATTCGATAAATGAACACTTTTATAGTCTAACCATCAACGCCAGCGCTATCACTGTCGTCGTTGCGCTGATCTGGATAGACGCTGAATATTTACTGGCCAACCTGACAGAAGGACCACCCCTGCCGCTTTACTTTGCTCTATTTGTGCGTAAAGGGAGCATTTTTTTGCTACTGCTTAATCAATATGGCTTAGTACCAGGAGTCAATCAGGCTTTCAGTGAGGCAAGCCTGGTCAGGGGATTCAGGGTAAGCAACCCCACCTCAGTATCGCCTGACCGCCCTTGCACTGGCCAACGCCCTAAAACCGGGTCCGGGAGAGTTTGACCAGTAAATGGAGAGTCAGGAGAATCGAAGTAAAATTTTTCGAATAATCGCACCCACAATCATATCCTGACCTTCACCCATAACGGTTGCTGATAACTGGATTCTCCCGCCTGAAAACAACAACAGACGTATTTCAACTGAGGGATTATGACTGCGTAATTCCGCAATAAAATCCTCACGGCTTAATTTTACTATCTCAGTGTCCCAGTCGATATCCAGGTAGAGCTCGTTGGTGATGCTTTCGGATTCAAATACCCGTGCAGTAACGCCTGGAATATCCGATATCTGCTCAGTTATATTTGCAAATCGGTGCTGCTTGTATGAAAAGTCTTGTTCTTCCGAGACAGAGAGACTCACTTCGAGCGCGACTAGCATTCCAAGGTATTCTTCTGATGAAACTTTCATGCCACGGCCAATAGAGAGGTCATTAGGGGCACTATGCCGCCTTGCATACCTGATTAAATCTTTATTTCCCAATAGCAGACCGGCACTATAGGGGCCGCGTAATCCCTTGCCACCGGAATAGCAGATAAGATCAAACCCTTCTTTAACGCCTTCGATAACGTTTTTCGCAGGTGGCGTGGTTGTCGCCGCATCACAGAAACAGGGAATCCCTAATTCCCTTGCCAGGGAAATATAATGCTGAGCACCGATATCGTCACCTTGCTGTGTGGGTTTTAAGAAAAACATCATCGCCGTTCGGTCATTCGCCCTATCCCGAACATCCTGCTCAGATTCAACCTCGACTAGTGTTGCGCCGGCCACCGTTAACGCCCTATCGTAGGTATAGCGATGCCTTTTCTGAATAATAATCTCATTCTTCATATCAGTAGTATCAGGAAGTTGCCGCATTTTCTCTTCATCACCGAGAGTCATGCAGGCAGCGGTTCCGAGAACAATAGAGGCTGTTGCACCGGACGTCACCATAGCCGATTCAGACCCAACCATAGTTGCGATTTTTTCGCCGACAGCAGTGTGTAATTCACTCATCTTCACCTTGCGAGTAGCGGCATAACGCATCGCCTCAACCACCTCAGGACGCATTCTTGCTCCACCATAGGCAGAATACGCCCCTGCCGCATTGATGAACGGCGTTACACCTAGCTCCTTGAAGTAATCACGACTCGGGCCTTTTGCTGGCACGTCAGAGCTTTGCTTTGAACCTGCCGAAGCACCACCCAGCAGTGACATAGGTATCACCCCTGCTAAACTTTTTAGGATTGCTCGCCGATAGTTCATGTTGACTCAAGTCTGCCTAGTCGGTTTTTTGCATTTGCGTCCAGGATCTCCTTTATCCGTTTAACGATAACTGGAGCCTGGCTTTCCTCAAGCATCGAGGCGGTCAAGTGCAGCCTGCCACCAGAAAGAAACAAGGCTCTGATCTCTATGCAGGGTTTCCCATCCCGCAGTAACTGTTTAACCCCTCCAGGGGATATTGCATATCGCTCGTCCCAGTTAACCTCGATGTAAGGCTCGCGAGCTTCCTCAGCCGGTACGTGAGTCGACACAGATACCCCGTTGAGACCAGAAAGTTCTCTACCCATGTAATCAACCAGGTCAAGTTGTCTCTGGTATTCCTTTTCCTCATCAAAATTCAAACTGGTTTCTACAGCGACCATCATGCCAAGGTACTCTTCCGGCGCTACTTTCATGCTTCTTCCGTAAGCCCGGTGATTTGGCGAAGCATGCTGCCGCGCATAACCAATCAGATCCTTTCGCCCCAGCAGGAGCCCGGCACTATAGGGACCACGCAAGCCTTTACCGCCTGAATAACAGATAAGGTCAAAACCTGCCCTCACAGTCTCGGCGATTTTTTTTACCGGTGGGACCGTAGTGGCTGCATCACAAAGAATAGGAATACCATACTGTTTGGCAATCCGGATATAGCCCTGTACATCGATCCCGGTTTCATCTGATCGGTTGAGCAGGAAAAACAACATGGCCGTTTTATCATTGATCGCATCCCTGGCCTGGCTGATGCTTTCGATTTCAACCAGTTTTGCACCCGGTGCACGAATCGACCGGTCATAGAGGTATCGCTGGCTTTTGAGGATAATGACTTCATTGGCCATATCGGTTGTATCAGGAAGTCTTTCATTTTTTTCCAGGTCTCCCATGGTCATACAGGCTGCAGTTGCAAGCATGAGAGCACCAGTCGCACCAGAGGTCACCATGGCAGCTTCAGCAGTCAGCAGTTCAGCAATCCGCTTACCCACTGCATCGTGGATATCTGTCATTCTGGCTTTATTTTCAATCGCATAGGCCATTGCATCGATGACTTCAGGCCACATCTTGGCTCCACCGAGTGAGGAGTAAGGCCCAACTGCATTAATAAAGGGCTCGACACCCAACTCGGCATAATAATCATGAACCAATCGATCTTCTGGACGCCCAGCTAACGCCCTGGGAGAAAACAGGTTAAATGAAGGCAAAGCCGCAAAGCCGCCGAGAAATTGTCTCCTGCTTGTCTTGATTTTAAACATACCCTGGTAGCTTTAATATGCCTGCAATTGATCCAGTCAACCACTTACTTTACATCATATTGATTGATTCTGTTTATACCAGAGATAACAAGCGGAATGACTACATAGGCTGGACTGGAAACCATTAACTAGTTTTCATTACAGTTGGGCCGCAAGGGCCTATTCGTCAAATTCTAGGCCAGAACATCAGGCTGAGCACTGGGTAGCTTTAAAGCGGCTATTGGTCGGGGAATCGTCTAATTAACTGACTATCAGAGACCATAAAGGTTTTCGTTCGATTGCTGAACCACTGACCAGATACAAGTCATTGAAAAAAATTAGAGCTGATAATTGACGCCCTTATAGGCGAGTGCGCTTGGTCACAAACACCATAGCCAAATTGTAAAAAACCTATTTCTCAGTAATTGCCTTTGGATCTTAACCTTTAGAGTTTCAGATATCTGGCCGACATTTTTGAAATTTTTGCTACCCCTGATTTACTCCCGCCAAAAGACAGGATAGCTATGCCTGGGAGAAGCAAACCGGGAAAGTATCAGCGAGTTTTGAGAGCTGAAAAGCTGACAATGGAGGGGATGCTCACCTCATGACGTCTACTATCCTTAGCCCATTCTGTGAAATTCTTTTTCATAGAGCAGGGTATAAAAGTAATATAAACTTCGTCATCGTAATTTAATCGTAAAATATAGTTCGTCGTGCATAGCTCAGTCATACAATTTCTAGCATGGTATCCCTTGCGACCTTCGAGAACCGACAATGAGACGCTTTTTTTTAAATCTATCTCACTAAATTGATATCGGTCCCTGATATACGCGGCGAAATTAATAGTACTGTCCTTGGTACCTTGCTCTTCGCAAATCTGCCAGGCTGGACAATTCGGTGAAGACAGAAAGTAGTAAGTAGTCTGATCTAGTTCATATCTGAATAGATAATCGCCCTGGATACTTCTATCGATAAAATTTTCGCAATATTCTAACGAATCTGCTTGTAATTCCACTTCTGTCATAACCAGCACACCATCATTAGCTGAATTTCTTATTCTTTTATTTTCATCTAATCCGCATAGGTTAAGGATTCGTTACGCCTGAATTTTCTGAAAAGTTAACCCTATATTTTGAGGTTAGCCTAAAATTTAAGTTTGTCCAATAAAATAACGGGGTGGAAATGTGAACAATCACGACCAAGTAATTTATCTTTAACCGAACAGGAGTTTGCTAGCACCATCTTTCAATAATCAACGCGCCCAAATTTTTTTTATCATACATGATAATTTAATCACTCGTTAACTTAATGTTAACATTAAATAAAGATCACCTAATTCTGGATCATTCCATTTGAAGTCTATTGGTAGGAGACTCATCCATTCGAATATGAGGTCTCATCTGGATCTGTCATTCGCCCTGATGGTTTTAGTGTTAGGCCTTGTATCAATGGTTTTAAGTGCCGACTGGTTCATCGAAGGTTCAGCTGCGACAGCAGCTCACCTGGGTCTGCCGCCTCTGTTAATCGGGCTTGTAATAATCGGCCTTGGTAGCTCGGCACCGGAAATGCCTATTTCAGGCCAAGCTGCTATACAAAATAATCCAAACCTGGCGCTTGGTAATGCTGTTGGCTCTAACATAACCAATATAGGATTGATTCTAAGCGTCACTACCCTGGTCAAGCCGCTCACCATCTCTCATCAAATCCTTCGAAGAGAATTACCCCTTTTAATTCTTATCTCCATTACCGCTTGCCTGCTAATCGCTGTAGACCAAAAAATTGCAGTTTACTGATGGTATTGTTCTCATGCTTGGGTTTTCCGTGGCAATGACGTCGATGATCTTCGCCGCTTCACATCATATGGGCGAGGCGACAGAGTACAAAGTTCGTTATACCCGCGAGGTAAAGATTAGCGCTAAAACTTCTCTGCCTGGCACCGCCCTTGATAAAATGGCTTGGGATGATCAGGTTCCCGTCCAATTGGGAGCTCTTTTCTCTGCAAAGGCCTGTGGACCCTCCTTGGCATCGTTGGAGGCGAAGACCTTCTGCTGCAGAGGAATCTGCATCTTCCACAGTGATGCCTCGTCTATGCCACTAGCCGCTGCCCGGACAAGGGTCTTCGATGCGGCTACTGCCAGCGGTGCGTTCTCTGCAATACGTTCAGCAAGCGCAACAGCGGCATCGAGGGCCTCTCCAACTTCAGTCAGCTCGGTCAGCATCCCCGCCTCTAGGGCAGCCTCTGCCAGGATAGGCTCACCTGTCAGCGCCATTTCCATGGCTTTGGCATAACCTACCCGCGCAGGTAGTCGAAAAACGCCTCCTGCAGCCGCAAACAGTCCCACCTTTACCTCCCGTATACCAATCTTGGCCCCTTTACTCGCCACCAACAAATCACAAGTTAGTGCAACCTCACATCCACCTGCTAGGGCAAATCCCTCAATAGCGGCAATTAATGGCTTACTGGCGCCCTCCTGGATGAAGGTAGACAGCGGGCCGATATCCTCACCACGTGCAAAGGCCTTTAGGTCCATGCCAGCGCAGAAGCCACGACCATTACCTGTAATAACACCTGCTGTCAGGGAATCATCCGCATCCAGCTCATGGGCGGCATTCAGTAACCCCTGTGATAGTGCGCCATTAATTGCATTCATCGCCTCGGGCCGGTTCAGGGTAATCACCAAAACCCTGCCTCTTCGCTCAGTTAGGACCGCTTGTTCTGTTGTCTCATTCATCTTCTCTTATCTCCTGTTAAATTGAATTCACGCCCAATCCGGCGGGATCCTTCTTGATTTATTCATAGATCTCTATTTATACAAATCTATTCATAGAAATCTATTCATATAACTCTATTCATATAACTCTATTCATAGAACTCTATTCATATAACTCTGAAATAGCCCCAGCAACCTCAATAACTAGGACGATAACACCGTTATGTAAACGGCCTAGTGGTCTCACTACCTTTTGCTTCGGCAGCGCTTTACAGGTTACCCCCTTCAAATGCCAACTACGGAAAAGTTTTAATAGATATAGATAGGAGTTGTCTCGTCGCAACTCCCATAGAACACCCGAGATTACACTAGTGATCACCCGCTGGCGTCTGCCAACGTGGAAGTTCATTAGCATTTTTTCAGGAACGCACTCACATCCAAGTTAAATACGCGTCATAAACAGTGTTGAAGCCGTACTTTCTGTCTTCTACAACAGTCGTTCCAACAAATGAGTCATCGGGGAAAGCAGCAATGCCGGCATTTTTTAGGGTTTTACCAGCATGCAAATCAGCGTGCTCAAACCTCGTGTTTGTTATCGTTACAGATAAAACCCAGCCGGTGATACATCCTGCTCCTGGATTTTGTGTTTCACTGCTTTCAAACCTAGTTGTTCCCTACCCTCACACCTGATAGAACACATTTGACCTGGATCTACCTCGAGGATTTAAAATCCATACCAGCAAACAGGTTTTGTTACGGCGAGATCTTGGCCTGGTTCATCGACGGTTTTGCACGAAGCCTTATCGAGCTGGAGCATTGCTGAGACCAATACAGCGTCTGTTCAATGTGGTTTGCTTCAGGTTAGACTTGAGCTGATACAACCGAGAATATCTCGATGCGACTCAAGGCCCTTTTCTATATTGCGCAAGACTATGCCTTTGCGATTCTGCGCCCTTTACAGGCGGAAATCATAGCTCATGGCGGGTCGGTGGTGTGGTTGTTGGTGGGAGACGAAATCACACCCGCTCTACTAATGCCTGAAGAAAACCAATTGCCGGACGAGAAAGCCGCCATCGCTTTTAATGCCGATGCGGTGTTCGCGCCTGGAGATCGCGTTCCCGGCTTTATTCCCGGCCTGAAGGTGCAAGTATTCCATGGCCTAAACGAATACAAGCGGGGTAATCAATATCCCGAACGGGGTCTATTTGACCTTTACTGTACCGAAGGGCCGAGCCGAACAGCCATGCTGGAGCCGCTGGCTAGAAAGCGAGGTTACTTTAAGGTCTGTGAAACCGGATGGCTAAAACTAGACAGCCTTTTCCAACCGCAGGAGGTTGCTGAGGCCGATAAACGTCTGCCACCGGTCCGACCAAGAATTGCCTTTGCATCCACCTTTACGGCACGTCTCTCTGGTGCCGAAGCCTTATTTGAGGAAATCAAGTCGCTGATAGAAAGCCAAGCCTGGGACTGGCTGATTACGCTGCATCCAAAAATGGATCGAAATACCGTTGATAAATACCGCAGCCTGGTAAGAGAAAATGTTCAATTCTATGGCACCAATGAGGTCATATCACTGCTGCACCGGAGCGATGTCATGGTGTGTGATAATTCATCGATTCTGCAAGAATTTCTGCTGCTTGAGAAACCCGTCGTGACTTTTAAAAACCGGGAACCACTGCCTTGCATGATTGATATACGGTCGCCCGCAGCACTGGGCACAGCGATTCAAAGGGCACTGCAGCCTAACGACGCCCTGAAACAGGCCATCGCTGCCTACGGGCCGTCAGTAACCCCTTATCTAGATGGTCACTCCGCTGAACGTGTCTTCCAAGCGACGGTTTCACTGTTAAAATCCGGCTGGCAGGACCGCAAGCCAAGGAACTGGTGGCGTAATCTCCGAATGCGGCATAATTTCAGATTCTGAACAACCGCACCGCAAATTTAGGCCAAAGAGGTTATCTCTACCAAGACCTGATCAGTCGCTAAAACTTTTGCGCTTTTTGCGAGCATTAAAAGAGATTAGTGTTTCGCACTTCTAGATTGATTTTCAGCCTAGGGTCTGGAGTTGATTAACCCGCCCTTTTTACGCCCTGTTTAGTTTACTGGCCTGCTAGTCATTGAAACTAGGCCGTTTTAACAACAGGTTAACGATGCATTTGTAATTGGAGACAAACTTACAGATACTTGCACCCGCAAACAATTTGGAAACCAGCACATGAGCGAAGCCGTAAAACCACAGGAATTCACCACCCCAGAGCAAGAAAGAGCAATTAAAGGGGTAGGAGTAGCCGGTGCATATGACATGCCTATCGAAGAGATTAACCCTGTGAATGCACACCTG
The DNA here is from genome assembly GCA_018666555.1 of Gammaproteobacteria bacterium. GTDB lineage: Bacteria > Pseudomonadota > Gammaproteobacteria > Pseudomonadales > Azotimanducaceae > UBA9926. The sequence goes on along the minus strand of JABIZD010000182.1, from coordinate 2,681 downwards.
TTTGGTGAAAATCGCTGGCAGGAGGTTTTTGAAAGGCTCCGCGAAGAAGATCCGGTCCATTTCAATGAGATCGAAACCGCAGGCCGCTATTGGTCACTGACCAAGTACAAGGATATAAAAGCAGTGGATGCCGATCACGCTCGATTCTCATCAGCAAGCGGAATCACATTAGGATTCCGACTCGACGCTGAGATACCGCAAGGAGCATTCGTCGGTAGCAAGCCAGCGTTTATTTCACAGGACCCACCAGAACATGACAGCCAGCGTATGACTGTAACCGGCGTAGTCGCGCCGCCCAATCTAGCAAAACTTGAACCACTCATTCGTGAACGAACCTGCAAGGTACTCGACTCGCTTCCTGAAAATGAAACGTTTGACTGGGTCGATACCGTTTCTATCGAACTCACGACGCTGATGCTAGCCACATTGTTTGATTTTCCGCTAGAAGATCGCCGCAAACTGACACGCTGGTCAGATGTCGTGTTTGCTATTCCTGAACCAGGCGGAGTCGTTGAAACGCAGGAAGAAAAGCGCCAGGAATTCATCGCTTGTGTCGAATATTTTGCTGGACTTTGGGAAGAGCGTAAAGAAAACCCAGGCGACGATCTGGTTTCCATGCTGGTACATGGCGAGGCAACCCGGGATATGCATGCTGCGGAACATCTGGGCAACCTGTTATTACTTATCGTCGGCGGCAACGACACCACACGAAATACCATGACAGGTAGTGTCTATGGGCTAAACAAGTTCCCAGAACAATACAGCAAACTCATCGCCAACCCTGAGCTAATTCCGAAAATGGTAGCTGAAGTAATTCGCTGGCAGACCCCACTTTCTTATATGCGCCGGACTGCCAATCAGGACTGTGAAATCAGTGGCAAGCAGATCAAGGAAGGCGACCAGATTCTAATGTGGTATGTATCTGGCAACCGCGATGAGGATACATTTGAGAATGCCAATGTAATAGATATCGAACGGCCAAACTCAAGACAGCATCTGGCCTTTGGCTTTGGAATCCATCGCTGCATGGGCAATCGACTGGCTGAATTACAGTTACGCATTCTCTGGGAAGAAGTACTAAAGCGTTTCGAGAAAATTGAGGTACAAGACCAGCCTAGTCGCACTTTTTCATCGTTTGTAAAAGGCTATACGCATCTGCCGGTAAAGGTGAGGCGCAAGCGCACCTAATCATTTTCTCATTCTCCTGAGGGCTCAAAAAGCCAACAAGACAACTTACTGTATGACCAGCCAGGCTGCGCAAACATTCATCCCGGTGAAGCGTTTTCAGTTGCCTGGTGTCTTGCCGAAGCTCCTCAAAAGCGATAAGGGCAATCTGAGACAGTAAGTCGTATTAAGGTGCCAGCCGACGTCAGGGGGAAACTAATATGGACTTTAAATGCATAGCTCCCAGTTTTGGTTGCTGGTGGGCTCGCAGTAGCGACTGGCGGAATTTCTTTACTCGGAAAAGAGCTGCTCGATCGCGTTGTTTCCGAGGCGGTAGATTGTTGGCCGGCCAATGCGCCTTTATTTGCACCTATAATAAGCTGCTTGACTCCATCCTCTTTAAGAAATAAAACTGTATAGAAAGCAGGAATACTGAGGACTCGTAGAAGTGACAGCGTCAAAAAAACTGAATCGTAGGGACTTTCTTGGTCGAAGCCTGGCCGGTGCCGCTACGCTGTCCGCACTCGGAGCAGGGGGCCTGTTTCAGAGTCCTTTGGCTTCCGCGAACCACGACTACAAAGCTCTGGTATTCCTGTTTCTGTCGGGCGGCAACGACTCCTACAACACGCTTGTACCGATATCCGGCGCTCTTCGCGATCGCTACGACGCGGGGCGAGGGTTTATCGCGTTACCGAGCCAGGACCTGCATCCAATAAACTTGCTTGCACCGGCCGATTTGTACGACGGAACGACGCACAACGACTTTGGGTTTCACCCGAATTGTCCGCAGATTGCGAACATGTTTAACGCGGGTGAGCTAAACATAATGTCAAATGCGGGCAACATGATCACGCCTGTCGATCGTACGGCATATTTCAATGAGACGGTGGCGCTGCCACCACAGCTGTTTTCACATGCCGATCAACAGCGTCAGCTACAAAGCGAACCGAACAACCCATTTCGCTTCGGTTGGGGCGGTCGGATGGCAGAGTTGCTGGCGACTTACAACACCGACCCCCTGGTTTCGCCGTTGATTACGATGTCAGGGTTGAACGCATTTCAGGTATCGCGCGATAGCCTGATTAGCCCTTACGGCCTGAGCAACGATGGAGCGCTGGCTCTCAATTCATTCAATGGCCTTCGTCGAACGATGGTTGAGAACTCGATGACTGCTGCATCTTCGGGCAGTAACCTGATCAGCCAAAAATATGCGAATGTTTTTGGATCTGCGAGGAGTGCTGAAGTCATTGTTCGAGCGGCGTTCGATGAAGCTGATGCAAACGGCGTGGATTACGACGGAATTTTCACTGCGGCGGGCGGCACGAACACGACAACGCAAAGACGATTGAAAACGGTTGCCAAGATGATCGCAGGACGACATTCCACAACCAACGGGCGGCCAATCTTTTTCGTGTCGATGGGTGGATTCGATACGCACCAAAATCTTCTGGGCGATCACGCTAACCTGATGACCGATCTCGATGCATCGTTGCAGGGATTCCGTGACGCGTTGACGT
>JABIZD010000138.1 GCA_018666555.1 Gammaproteobacteria bacterium | reverse complement strand
TAAAGTTGTAAATTTTTTCATCGCGGAGAAAAACCGTACGCTCAGTAACGGCATCAAGAAATTGCCTATCGTGGGAGATCAGCAGGAAACCAGCGTTAAGTTGTTGTAGGAATCGTTCAAAAAACAATAGAGTCTTCAGGTCGAGGTGGTTAGTAGGCTCATCGAACAGAATCAGATTCGGCGTATTGATGACGGCGCGAGCAAACATGAGTCGATTTTGCTGACCACCGCTTAGGTCAGCGACTCTGTATTCATATTCAGCAGGGCTGAACCCGAGTTCCGTCAGTAGTTGTTCAACACGATATTGGTTGAAATCTTTTTCTTCTTTGGGCAGTTTATCGGCTAACGCGTTTACAAGGCTTTGGTTGGACAAGCCGGGATTGATAAATTGCTCGACGACTTCCAGCTGCAGCCCTCGATTCCTCGAAATCTCGCCCTCATCAGCGTCAAGTTCTTGACTTAGAATGGCTAACAGCGTTGATTTTCCTGAGCCATTGTGGCCAACCAAGCCAATCTTATCGCCTTCATTAATCGAGATATCAAGGGATTTGAACAAAGTCTTAGTACCCAGGGAATGGCTGATACGATGCCCCTGGAGGAGTGGCGTCATGACGAAAAACCCTAACTGAGATGTTAACAAAAACAGTTAAAGGCTTTGCGTCCCGTAAGGCAAGTTTTTTCAATTGAGCTATCCATTCCTCGTCTTTTGGGTGCTTCGCCAGACCAGTAGGGTTAGATTCTATCGAAAAAAGGAACTTGATCGCTCAGGCCACTAACTCGACTTTAGCTGCAGTGAGCCGAGCACTTGGGGACCAGGGGTCCTTGAAAGTAAGCTAAAACGTCCGCTTATCTTCTGTGAGCAGCACTTACCCTGCGGGTTCTCGGACTGAAAAAACTACAGGCGGTCACTGAGACCAAAAATAGACACATTTGTTCGCCACTTTCCCCGGGTGAAATCCGGGATATCGATGGGAGCACTGCCCTGAGTAATGGATTGTTCGCTTAACGCTGAAACAACGCTCATACTAACTGCATCGTAAACGTCGATGACCGGTGGTGCGCCTTTGAATGTTTCGATCATGGCCCTGACGATGAAATAGTCCATACCGCCATGGCCGGCTCCCACGGCGTTTTCTTCAAAGCGTTGCCAAAGTGGGTGGTCAAATTCCTCGAGGTAGGGCGCCTCGTCTTCCCATCGGTGCGGCTGATCACTCAAGCCTTCGATATAGAGTGATCGAGCATCTTTTTGCCAGATACCCTGGGTACCCTGGACGCGGAAATTCAGCGAATAGGGCCGGGGATTATTAGTATCGTGACTGAGTACAATGGATTGACCGTTCGCACATTTGATAACCGTGGTGACGATGTCTCCGCACTTGAACTCGACCTCTGTATTAGGGTGTTCGGATCCGCCTTTATCGACAATATACTGGTGCAGTCCGCGAGCCTGGCTTGCCGTCGAGGTGAGGCGGACCATGCGATTGCCACGATTGATACCCAGCATGGGGCTAATCGGTCCCAGGCCGTGGGTTGGGTAGAGATCGCCGTTTCGATCAACCGAGTGTTGAGTTCGCCAGCGTGCTTCAGAGAATCCTTTTTCCCCAAATTCGACGCCACCGCCATAGGCTTGTTCACCATTGTTGAATTTCACATGACGCAGATCGTGTTGATAGCCGCCCTGGCAGTGCAGCAGTTCGCCGAATAGACCCTGTTGCACCATATTTAGTATTGCCATGATATCGCGTCGGTAGCACACGTTCTCCATGATCATGCAGTTCATGCCGGTTTGCTCAGAAGTTCTCACTAGATCCCAGCATTCTTCCACAGTGAGCGCGGCCGGGACTTCCGTGCCGACCTGCATGCCATTTTTCATGGCCGCGACTGCCATGGGGTGATGCCAGTGCCAGGGAGTGGCTATATAAACCCCATCCAGATCTTCAGTGCTAATCATTCTACGAAAGTCTTCGTCACCCCGCCGGTAAACCCGAGGTTCGGGTTTGCCAGCCTCCTTTAAGATCTTCAGGGCTGCGGCAAGCATGGTTTCATCAATATCGCAGATGGCAGGTATATCCACTTCTGGGTATTTTGCAGCCAGGGATAAAACCCATTGACCACGCAGACCGGTACCAATGACCGCCATTTTCACCCGCTTTTGTGATGGATAAGCGAGCAGTGATCCTGCCATGGTTGTTGCTGTGCCCGCGACTGCAGTGGTTTTAATAAAGTCGCGGCGGTTGATTGTGTTTACCATAGCCTGCTCCAGTTAATTCAGATAGCACCGGTATTTGAAGCTGTCCCAGGCTCCAAACTAAAGTCGTTGTGTTTGGCTAAGTCCGCTTGGCCTCTAGCCGCTGGGATTGCTTTTTGACCCGTGTTCCGCTGGCTATCATGTCTGCATGGGCTTGCTTGATAGTGCCCTCCAGGTTTGCAGCCAGACTATACTATCCGCTGTTCCCGAAATTTGGCAATATCCTGCCCGGAAAAACCTAGCTCACTAAGGATCTCATTAGTGTGTTCGCTCAGCGTGGGAGGTCGTTTTGGTTTCTCCAGCTCGATTTTGCTGAACTCCAGCGGCAGCCTGGGTAGTGGGTAGGACCCTTCTATCCCAGGGTATTCAATGTCGGTCAGATAATTCATCGCGTTAACCTGGGGGTGTTCGAGGGCTTCCTGGGGCGATAACACTTCGCCGCAAGGGATCCTGGCCTGGTCGAGTTCATTGGCCACCTCCGCTGTGGTTCGAGATAGGGTCCAGGCCTGCATTCGTTGACTGATTATTGCCGCGTGCTTACCGCGGCTTGCGTCAGATGCAAAACGGGGATCTTCTAGCCAATGGTCTTCGCCCATGAGATGGGCCCAGCGCTCAAACAGGGGCTGGCCGATAGCGCTGACTAGAATCCAGCCGTCTAAGGTTTGATAAGTGTCTGACGGGGCTGCTGTTTGACCACGATTACCGGAAGCAACCCGATTGATTCCAGTAATTGCCTGTTCTATGAGAGTGCCTCCGGCAACGGTCAGCGCCGAAGCGAGCAATGCACCCTGGACCTCCTGGCCTTCACCGGTTTGGTTGCGGTGCAGGATCGCTGCCAGTATGGCTATGGTATTCAGGGCTCCTGTGGTGAAGTCGACATAGGGGTGAAAATTACGCATTGGTTGGTCGGCGGGCCCTGTCATGTGCAGGTTGCCGGACATTGCCTGAGCGACTCCATCGAAACCAACTCGATCCCCGAAGGGTCCTGTGGCGCCAAACGCGGTGCTACTGGCTAGGATGATACTGGGTTTTATCTGGCAAAGAGAGGGGTAATCGATGCCGATGTCCTTGAGCCCTGTTTGCGGCATATTGGCCACAACTACATCAGCAGATTCAATCAGCTTCCGCTTGATCTCATCTGCACCAGGTTTCTTCGGGTTTAGAGTCATGCCACGTTTGTTCCGATTCAGATGCAGGAAGGTTGAGCCTACTTCGCCATCAGGATGGCCAGGATTAACCGGGGTAGTGTAGCGGTCTTCACTTCCGGAGACCTTCTCAATTCGGATCACGTCCGCTCCAAGGTCGCCCAATAGAGCGCCGCAGAAGGGTCCTGCAATATATCGTCCAAAATCCAGTACTCGCACGCCTTTAAGGATATTCATAGCTGAGATCAATTGTTAAAAAAATAAAATAACACAGAAGCACTGGGGTGTAATACCGCCGGATTAAGAAGTGCCTTGATGGGAATGGTAAGTTAGTACTTGGCCCTCGCTTCAAGAGCGACTGGAATTTCTGTTAGCAGGGTGTGTCAGCTACCAAGGTATTTAACCGTGAATGGCGACGCGATAGGTTCGCCGGTAGGACAGAACCTAAAAGGGTGGCTCGATTAATCGTCATTTTTCGATTGAAGGTGGCGTTCAGTTCGATAACTTAAGGCAGGTTGTACTGGAAATACCCGTTGCAACTAATACCCCTTGATCCCTTACTTCAAGTGTTGTCGTTGCCAGGCCCTGATCCATGGCTGCGAGTTGACAGGTTGAAACTAAATAGGCAGGCGTAATGGTCTGGCTGCAGAAACGTAATGACAGGTCGGGGTTAGGCATTGCCAATGACTTGCCTTTCAGCGCTGCAGCAACCGGAGGTCCGACTGAAAGATCAGCAGCGATGCAGGCAGCTTCCTGTAATGAGCCTGATTTCCAGATGGTATCGCTGGCAGTGACGATCCCTTTCGAGGTTTTACCTAACTGCCGGGGTCTGAATGTCGATATCAGTGGTATTTCCTGCGCGGCGGGTTGTCTCCAGATACGGCCGTTAGAAGGGTGCAGGAGCTCTTCGTCAGATTCGGGGATGCCTGGAATGTCTACGGGTTCAAGGGCTGAGGCATTAACAAACGAAACGGTTCCGCGGGTGGCGAGTTTACCGTCACTTCGTGAGATATCGACACTGATTGTAGTGAGTGATCTACCGATATTTAAAGGCGTTGCTGCAACTCTTGCGGGCCCGGGTGGGAAATTCCTGACGAACCTTGCGTCGATGCCGATAGGAATACGATCGACTGCCAGAGACCTAGCTGCATCAATGCAGATTGCCGCCAATACACCGCCATTGGTGCCACCAAATCCGCCATTTAGAGATTTGTCTAGATGATAAATTAAGTCTGCTGCAGATTTCTGTGTGGCGAACAGATCACGAAAAGTGTCTTTCATGAGGGCGCGCTCGTCTCGAAGCGAGCCTGGCCCTGTGATAACAAAATGGTACCCTGCTGGTTTTCAGCTTGGATGATGGCTTCACCAGGTGCTGTTTTCCATATTTTTGTAATGATCTGGTCTTCAAATTCGGCCCTGGCTGCAAATCGGCCTGACATGGATTTAAAACGCTCCGGATTTCCATCACAGAGTCCACTGAGGATCGCCCGGCCGACAAAGCCGTAAGTGCATAGCCCATGCATGAAGGGTTTGTCGTAGCCTGCTTTTTCAGCGAAACCAGGGTCTATATGTAATGCTACACGATCACCTGATAGCCGATACAGTGCGCCCTGCTCTTCCTGTGTTTGATCACAGATGATGATATCTGCCTCTCGATCAGGTGGGGCATCGGAGTCCTTTCCCGAAGGACCGGGATCGCCGCCAAAACCGCCACCACCAAAATAAAATAGTGTTGCATGAGTCCTGAAAAGAAGCCCATCAGCATCTTCTGCTTCAGCAGTAACACCTATGACGCCATTTTTACCTTTATCCCAAACCTCGGAGATTCTGCTTTTCAGGATCACTGTGGCTTTGGCAGGCAGGGGTCTTAAAACCTCGACCTTCTGCTCGCCATGCAGTAGACGTTGGATTTTCAGTTTAACGGCGCTGCGTAGGTTACCGAGTGATTGCATTCCGGGGATAACTGCATAAGTAGGTAATACCAGTGGTCCTCTGCCTTCATAAAGAAAGTCCAGTTCCTGGCCTGGCTTTGCGCCGACGCCCAGCGCATAAAGCATCGTGTCTTGCTCATTCCAGGAGATGTCAATGGCTGGGAACTCGATACCTATTAATGTGTTGCTGAGGGAATCTTGAATCATGGTATGTCCTGTTGACGTTATTGCCCGGCCACTGAAATTTATCCTGTTAGCATAAGCGGCTACCCAGGTTAGAACAACTCCAGTGGTATGGTCTGATCAGAGGCTCCAGCGAGCTCTGGCCAAGGGCTATTCTGATAATGCTGTGGAGCAGGTTGTGACCTGGAAACCAAACCATAACCGGGTTAGCTGATGTGCTTTTTTTAGATGAGGTGAACTGTCAGGTTGTCGAGCAATGGTGTTGCTATCTAGAGGTTCTGTCGTTTCAGTCGGTTACGCCTGACTGATGTGGAACTATATTCTGTGGGATAGGAATCCTCTCGTGTTATAAGCGATTCCGGTGTTAATTAAGTGTTGTCGTCTGGATGTGTCTTTTCAGCAGAGAGGCGAAAGCCATACGGCCGGCACCACCCTTAATCAGGTCTTGTTTGGCGAATCGTGCCGCACTAGCAGAAATAGTTTTCGGGTTGTTTACCTTCATATGCACCTCAGCAACTCTTTCCAACAATACAAAGCTGCCTACCGCTTCAGCCACACTGTCGCCAGTGGTGAGAAGGCCATGGTTACGAAGAATGATGGCCCGGGACTTGGCCAGTTTATCGGCGATTCGCTTGCCAGCGTCGACACTTTGGATTTGGACTTCATCGTCGTCGAATATAGCGTGATCCTCAAAGAAAATGCAGGCTTCCTGCGAGATTGGTTGAATCGGCCGAACCTCTGATGAAAACGGCGTACCCCAGCCGGTGTGAACGTGTACCGCACTGACTAAATCCGGGCGGGCAGCGAGGATAGGATGGTGAATATAATAGCCTGCCATATTCACAGCACCGTCACCTTCAACGGTGGTGCCCTTATCTGAAACCAGTATCAGGTCGGATTCTGTGGCACTCTGGTAGGCAGCCCCATAGGGTAACATCCAGAAGCAGTCGGTATGGACTGGGTCCCTGGCACTGATATGGCCATCACCGAGGTCACCCCATTTTAGGGCCGCAAGCAATTGATAACCCAGGGCACATTCGTGTTTTCTCTGTGCGCGAATATCTTCTGTTGTCTTCTTCTCTGGGATTTTTACCTGTTCTGACATCGGATGACTCCCGTTGTGGTGACCCAGTACATTATAGGGTTCTGCTGATTATAGTCACCTGATAAACCACGACCCCGGTAGATTCACTACTAGCTAAATCAGTGCTATCCCTGGCGGGTTTTGCAGACAAGGCAATGCAGGCTGCAACATTGGCATCGGTATTTTATCAAACCGTTCTGGCTGCAATGACCGGGCTGAATGCTTTGAGGTTTTCTAGCCAAGGTGCGCGCACAGCGATGCTACTGGTTGAGTTGTTTCCGGCCATTACATACCCGAGTGGAAATATCTGAAGTGTCGTAATTAGCAGTGGGCATTTAATTGCCAGCGTTTTAAGCTGGTTTTTATGCAGGAGGTTAAAAAAGCGCCTTCATTTTTTTCCATCAAGAAACCTGCCTGATTCTATTTTAGACACCCACAACGAGGCAGCGGTAAAATTGAATTCATGCATCAGGCCTTAACCGGTTTTTGATATAAGGCCCCCTTGAAAATCTGATAAGGAGTTCTATGTCTGACATCAATATGACTTTACAGCAGGCTTATGATTTAACTTTTTCCTGCCTCCGGAAAAACGGCTGCAATGAGGAAAATGCTGCAGCAGCAGCTTCCCGGTTGACTCAGGCCGAGGGAGACATGTGTCAGGCTCATGGCCTGTTTCGCCTGCCTTGGTATGTTGCCGGTGTCAAATCAGGAAGAGTCAATGGAAGTTCTAACCCCAGCGTTAAAAAACTGGCCCCAGCGGTGGTGCGGGTTGATGGTGATAATGGCTTTGCCCCGCTGGCTCAAAAGATCGCCCACGATCCGTTAGTTGACTGCGCCCGTGAAAACGGGATTGCGGTTCTGGCCATAACGAACATGTTCCACATAGCAGCTATGTGGCCAGAGGTGGAAGCATTGGCCGAAGATGGACTCTGCGGAATTGCTGTTACTGCTTCCTATCCCTATGTTGCGCCTGCCGGCGGTATAAAAGCACTGTTTGGTACAAACCCCATGGGCTTTGCATGGCCGCGCCGGGATGGAGCGCCGCTGGTTTTTGATCAGGCGTCATCAGCCATTGCGCGGGGTGAGATTCAGATTGCCGCACGCGATGGTCAGCCTGTGCCGGTCACCGCAGGGATCGGGCCGGACGGGCAACCCACTACTGACCCCAATATCGTTCTGCAGGGTGCGCAGTTGGGGTTTGGTGGATACAAAGGGGCATCTCTGGCGATGATGGTGGAACTTCTGGCTGGCCCGTTGATTGGCGAATTTCTGAGTTTTGAAGCCGAGGCGGATGATGCGGGTCAGGGCGGGCCTCCCAAAGGAGGCGAACTGATAATTGCCATTGATTTGGCACGTTTTGGAAACCCTGAAGACATAATCACCCATGGTGAGGTATTGTTTCAGGAAGTGCTTAAACAGGACGGCGTACGTCTTCCTGGCGATCGCCGATTTAAAGCGCGTGAACTAACAAAGCGTGATGGTATAAATATCCCCAAATCCCTGCATGACGAGATAACCAGTCTTCTAGATGAATCCTAAATAGATGGGCTGCTGGCAGTCTTTCATGTTGGGTTTATGAGAAACGGATATTCGGCGTGAAGCTCGCCTTGTCAAGTGGGCCTTTGTCACTTTAGGTTTGTAATCAAATCCTGTTGTGATATCGGGATTTGAGCAAAGCAACAGACAGCCGTAACTAGGTAGTTCAATTCTCTTCAAATCAGCATTGGTAGGTCTTGCTATTTTTGTTTAGTAGCATAGAGCATTTCCACAGGCGAGCTTCCCTTTTTGTCTCTAAATGATTTTAATTGTTAGAACTAATCAACTCAATTTTGTAAATATCTGACTTAGGCTAGACCAAGGAGATAAGAACCGTTGGAAGATTGCTGAGCATGATATTGCGTATTTTGAGGAATTTCCGATAGTTTCGATGAATATAAAATGGCAGCGCCTGGCTTTATTAAGTTACAATGATTTTTTGGTTAAGTTTTTCTAATTTTCAGTGATTGAGATTGAGGTTGAGGTTGCGGTTGCTAAGAAATTGTCTGTTCTAGTATGTGTCGACAACTCCTGTATCCGGTGCTAACTCTATTTGCTTGTGCCCAGCTGTCTTTCGATAGTTTAGCAAAGCCTTGCAGGAAACTATCGTTTTGAAATAACAGATAAACATTACAACAACAAATTTTGTGTTAAGTAACAAATCTCTAAGGTGACAGTATTGAACTCGGCAAAGAACAAAACTCCAATTGGAAAAATTGGAGAAAAGTTAAGCACGTTAAGAACTTATAAAAGGCTTCTGCCATTTTTGCTTTTGCCGCTACTATCAAACGTTTTGATGGTGAGCAGAGTCGAAGCCCATGGTGCATGGTTGGGTAATTGCGTTGTTGATTTTAGTCAGTCCACCAAAGATGCCTACCAGATTATTGACTCTGATAATGATGGGGTGGCCGATGCTTTAGGATCCCCCATCGGTGACGGGGATTTCATCGAATATCAAGCCAGTTGCCCAGTGATCGTAGATGGCACCGACTCCGGCCCAGGGGGCTGGGTCACGTTTTACGTGCCAGAAGGGAGTCGCATTGCAAACGCTTGGATTACCGACAGC
>JABIZD010000102.1 GCA_018666555.1 Gammaproteobacteria bacterium | reverse complement strand
GTTAGCGAAGGACTGATCTTCGAGGTTGAGGATCTCATGGTGAACGAAGCTGCAGCAGCGCTGATGGAGAAACAGGGTATTCGTACCGCGCCAGTTCTTGGTATCGATGGACAGCTTTATTCAGGAGAGGATTTAAACCCTGACCGTCTGGTCGCCTTGCTTGATTGCTGAGCAAGTTGCAACGATGGACCTGTTTGATCCAGTTTCAGGTGAGGTTTGTTTGTCCAGCTGATTCTTAATCTTGGAACTCGGTGTCAGGGGTAAGTTCCTGCCTGGTCAACAGCCAGGTACCTGAGGCGATGGCAAATACGGGTAAAAAAGGCACAAAGGGATAGTAGGGTAAATACAGCTCGAACAATTGTAAGGGGGTATTACCCAGTAATAAGGTGTGAGCTGGACTGCTCCAGCTTGAGCCGGTGCTGGCCGCAGCTAATCCTGCAATAATAATGGTGCCGGCAATGAATGCTGTTGGTCCGGCTATCACAGGACTCGGTATAGAAGCCCGCTGCTTTGAATACCAGGCGGTGATGCGCAGGCACAGTGCCGCCAGACCCAGCCAGTAGTATAGATAATCAATCAATTCTGGGTCCTTGTAATAATAGAGCTCGTACCAATAGACACTCCAGGCGTAAGCCCATAGGTAGTAGATGCCTGTTTTGTGGAGCCACTTCCAGTGTTTCGGGGAGATTTTTCGGCGGGTTGTTTTGAAGGAGGTTAAAGTCATAAAAGTGAGCAGGACATAACCCAGCATACCTTCGATTGCATCTCGCAAGACATAGACACTGCCGATGTAATACTCAGTATGGATGCCCACCAGCCATAGTATGAAAAGCAGCTGCCAAGCCATAGATGCCGCAAAACATAACCCGAAAATAGCGCGATTACGTAATAGCCATTGACTCAGATGACTCGGGTAGAGCGCATGTGTTGCAGACGCTATGAAGGCGATATACAAAAAGGGTACTGAACAGCGAACGGTAAATTGAATCATGGCGGAGACACCATTAGCTGTGTTCATATCGGTCAGATTCATAACGGATATAACGGCAATGGATACAGGTAGGCTGATCAGAACAAATAGAGACCAGCGATTAAAGGCCCTGGTCTTTAAAATTGTTGCTATATCGTTCGAACTGGAAATGGCTATGCGGGGCACCCATGGCATCCACGGCTCTGAGAGTTGCAGTGCTTATTCGTCATTGAAAAAAACTCGGTCGTATTTGATTGGGTTATCGCGATCCACCTCAACGTCTAGTTCTCGCGCGTACTTGTGACCTGAATATACCGCCGCGGCGATGATTGCTGGGGCATCGGCATCGCCGATTCGTTTTACCGTTAAAGGAGCGCCTTTCAGCTTTTGCTCGATGGCACTCTGTACTTCGTTGAATAGGTTATCTTCTGGTTGCCGGCAGGTCACCAGAACCAGGTTGTCAGCGACAATAGCCTGTTCTTTTTCCGTATAGACGCAACTGATAATTGCCTGGCTGCCATCAAAACCTTCCACGCCGTGATTTAGAATGATATGCACTCCAAGTTCAGCTAATCGCTGGTGTATCCTGAATTGTTCCGTTGTGTTGATGCTCCAGTTTGATACCCGGGGAGCCGGTGTTATGTAGGTGACATCTACGCCAGTCATGCGTAGTTTCTCAGCAATGAGGCCTGCCAGGTAGAAGCGGTCGTCGTCATAGACAATGGTCGGCCCGTCGGGCATTTTCCCTGCCATGATATCGTCAGGTGTAAACGTTTGTTCGGCTGGTGGCAACGGATCCATAAGGCAAGTGGAGTCAATGCCATAGCCATCGCGTCGCCAGGTCGCGCCGGTCGCGATGGCAACGTGATCGGCTTGCACTGCAAGGATGTCTGCCAGGGCAAGCCTGCTTTCGCGAAAGATCTGTACTTCAGGCAGCTTGGCCAGCTGCCCCAAACGGTAATCGCGTACCCTTGCCCATTCGGCCAGACCAGGTAGCTGGCTTTCCAGGGTTACCCGGCCGCCCAGTTCACGGGTCGCTTCGGCCAACATGACCGGGTAGCCGCGTTGGCCCAGTGCCATTGAGGCCTCCAGGCCGGCAGGTCCGGCACCGACCACCAGGATGCTAGCGTCCGAACCCTTGGCTGCTATCTGTTCAGGGTGCCAGCCACGGCGCCACTCTTCTCCCATTGTTGGGTTTTGCGTGCAGCGCAGAGGATAGTGTTTGCTGTCTCCGGTATAGCAGATGTTGCAACCAATGCATTCACGGATGTCTTCTATTCGACCCTCTTTGATTTTGTTTGGCAGAAACGGGTCAGCAATAGAAGGTCTTGCAGCACCGATAAAATCAAGCACACCTCTCCTGATCTGGCCGGCCATGGCATCTGGAGAGGTGAAGCGGCCAACGGATACCACCGGTTTGGTCGTTTTCGATTTCACTTCAGCCAGGTAGGATTCCAGGGCACCTTGCTGAGTGAAACGTGATGAACCCATTTCCCATGAATAGTCCGAGATATTGATATCCCATAAGTCAGGTAGTTCTGAGAGCGCCTCAAATATTTCCATACGATCAGCGTGAACCGGTGTTCCATCCGGGCCGCCGCCGTCGTCGACACTGAAGCGCACTGCGACTGCGCATGAGTCGCCGACCGCCTCGCGGGTTTCTTCGATGATTTCACGAACAATACGCATGCGATTTTCCTGGCTGCCACCATATTCGTCAGTCCTGGTATTAATAGATGGATTCAGGAAATTGTCCAAGAGGTAATGGTGGGTGGCATAGATATAGACGATATCAAAGCCTGCTTCCTTAGCTCGCAGAGCAGCGTTGCGATGCCAGCGGCGTAATTCCCTGATATCAGATTTGTCCATTGCCCGGGCCTGATAAGGTTCGCCATTTCCATTCGGCATTGAGACCACATCCATCGGCACTTCGCGAGTCAGGTAGTTGACTGATTCGGCGCCGCTGACCCATAGTTCTACTCCAGCCAGGGCACCATGTTCATGGCATTTGTCGGTCATTAAGCGGTGAGCCCTGATGTCTCCTTGGTCCCAGATAGAGTGACTGTTGAAGGGTATGTCATCCGATGACGGATGGATCGAACAGTATTCGGTGCAGATAACACCCCAGCCTCCCTCTGCTTTCATCCCTCGCACGCCCGCTACCATGCGAGGTCGTGACCAGCCCATGCCAGTACAGTGGGGCACTTGGTAAAATCGATTTTTTGCCTTGACGGGTCCAATTTTGACCGGCTCAAACAGGATGTCATATCTTGCGTCTCGAATTGGCATTGTGACTCCGGTAGCTGATCTGTTTATGATAACCCAAAGTGAGGTAAGGCAGGATTGAATTGCTTCAGCGGATTTTTGTGCTGCGTAATTGAACGAAGTTATGGGTCTTAATGGTGGCTGATTCCTGTTTCTGGTTCACATTGGTCACTGGAGGTCTGGCGCGAATTGGCGGTGAAGCCCCCCCCCTGGAACGGATACCCTACTGCAGGTTTGGTAGTTGTGATCCCAGTTGATAGTGCTGTTTGATGATCAGGGCCTGAGAGTCATCCTGGTCTGCAACTGTTACTGGTTAGTCACAGCAGGGCTGCTTGTTATCGGGCTATGATCGGGTCCGTTGCTGGAAGCACTGATATTGCCCTGAGAGCGGGGGTCTCGCCTTTTCAGATTAGGGTTGTGCTGCGCTTGCCTGGTAGCACTGGATAGAGCCTGGTTCAGGTGTTTTTTCTTGGATTACCCCTTTTGCTGCGTTTTTTGCTTTTTTGAATCGGTCCGAGTGCGGCCTCAATAGTGGCTTCATCAGGGGTATTGCCAGGGGTATAGTCCTTGAGTGCTGTGGCGATTGTTTTGAGTCGTGCCGGCGTAGTGCCGCAGCAGCCACCGATAATCCGTGCACCACAATCGCGAACCAGCCGGGCATAGCGCCACATGGTTTCATCATCACCGCTATACACGATTTCACCGCCAATAGACTGAGGAATGCCGCAGTTGCCCTTGGCAATAATGATGTCGTCTTCCGCCGCGCAGCGACTGAATTTGGAGATCGTATCCACTAGCATGGAAGGGCCGGCGCCGCAGTTCGCGCCATAGGCGACTAGCGGCGGTAAGGTCGATGCCATATATGCGCTGGCCTGTTCCGGGGTATTGCCCATCATAGTCCTTCCAGCGGTATCAAAAGTCATGGTCGACGCCACAGGCAAACCAGTGCTGGCTGCGGCTGTGACCGCCGCTAATAACTCGTCAAAGGCAAAGATGGTCTCTATCCAGAGGATATCAACTCCGCCTTCGGCTAATGCATTGGCCTGCTCAGTAAAAGCGGCTACCGCAGCGTCATGATCCATGGTGCCGTGGGGTTCCATGAGTTCCCCAGAAGGGCCCATTGAACCGGCTACGATGACAGGCCGACCTGCTGATTCGCCTGCTGATCGAGCCAGCCTTGCCGCCGCCACATTGATGTCTGTGGTCAGGTGCTGGGCATTATCAAGGCACAGGCGATACTGGTTTGAGCTGAAAGTATTGGTCAGCAGGATGTCCGCTCCGGCTTCCAGAAAGTTGTTGTGGAGCCGGGTTACTTTTTCAGGAGCATCCAGGTTCCATAGATCTGCAGCTTGTCCTGCCGGCAATCCCATGGCCATCATGTTGGTGCCGGTAGCTCCGTCAGCGAGCAGGTAATCGCGCTCGGTGAGCAGTTCAGTTAAAGGGTTGGACATAGATGTTGACCATTATTTCTTCAAGGAATTATTCCCTGAAGGCGTTGATTTTCTGTTTAAAGGGTTAGCGACAGCCTTGAGATAATTCGGTATCGATGCCGTCAGTTTTGAATACTCTGGTATTTTTTAGTAACTTTCAACTTTAAAGTTTTTTGTAGCACCACCCAACAAGACGCTATAATAGAAATCTTCGACGTTTGATGGGTCAGTGTGATCCGACCTGCAGTGTATAAATGCAGTTTTAATTAATAGCTCCTGATGTAGTAGCCGCTGATGGCTTAACAGGTCACCAAAAGTTATCTATGGCCCGGTTGGTGCGCGGGTCAATACGGCTGAATTTAGCAGGTGCCCGAGTCTCAAGTACGCAATGGTATCGGACGCCCAGGCAAAGGGTTTGCAGCTCTCATCTCAGATGATTCAGGGTCTTTGCCAGCACATGGCTGGTCATTGATGCCGGGGTTGAAATGGATCTAAAAGGATCAATTAAATGGCCAGCAGACGTGGTCGAATAAGCGCAAAAAGGAAGCAAGGTAGAGGCGTTCCTCAACTACCTTATGCTGCGGTAAACAATCCTTATCCGCCCATGGAGGTTCTTACCGCTGGCCAGGTTGAGAAAATCGTTGATGGTGCACTGACCATACTGGAGACCAAAGGTATGCGATTTTTGCATGCCGAGAGTGGTCGCTTGCTGGTTGCTGCGGGCGGTAAAGAAGATCCGGCTCAGCAGAGCATCCGTCTTGATCGTGCTATGGTACTTGAACATCTTTCCTGGGCTCCGGCGTCGTTTGGGTTGCGGGCTCGGAACCCGCTGCATGACCTAACCATTGGCGGTAATAACCTGGTTTTTACTTCTGTTGGTGGTCCAGCGTTCTGTAGCGATCTTGATAAAGGCCGGCGTCCTGGTAGCTACGCAGAATTGTGTGATTATCTGCGCCTTGTGCAGAGTATCAATATCATTCATCAGGAAGGGGGTGGCGCATTCGAAGCCATGGACTTGCCACCTTTATCACGCCATCTGGATCTCTATCTGGCCCAGTTCACTTTATTGGACAAGAATGTCCAGGCCTATGCACTGGGCAGGGACCGGACCGTTGATTGTATAGAAATGACCTGTATTGCATTGGCTACGGACCGACGCGAACTGTTAGACAAGCCGGCGGTGCTTGGCATTATTAATACCAACTCACCCATGCAGTTGGATGTTCCCATGTCTGAGGCGATCATCGAATTGGCTAGCGCTGGTCAGGTTAGTTGTGTCACGCCTTTTACCCTTGCCGGCTCGATGAGTCCGGTTAGTCTCGCTGGAACGCTGGTACAACAGACAGCTGAGGTGCTGGCGACAGTTACTTTGGTACAATGTGTACGCCCGGGTGCGCCGGTAATCTATGGTTCATTTGCATCCAATGTTGATATGAAAAGCGGCGCTCCTGCGATGGGCACACCGGAATATACAAAAATGGCTCTGGCTAGTTCTCAGATTGCCCGTTACCTTGGGTTGCCAAGCCGGTCCAGCAATACAACGTCCTCTAATTGTGTTGATGCCCAAGCGGCTTATGAGAGTGAGATGTCCCTATGGGGCTCTGTGATGGGTCATACTAACCTTGTTAATCATGCTGCAGGTTGGCTCGAGGGAGGTTTGACCGCATCATTTGAAAAACTTATTCTGGATGCAGAAATGTTACAGATGATGGCGCAGACGCTGGAGCCCCTTGCTGTAAACGAAGATGAGCTGGCCTTGCAGACGATTGCAGAAGTGCCACCTGGGGGGCATCATTTTGCTACTGAGCATACTTTGGCCCGGTATGAAAATGCTTTTTATCCCTCCATGCTGTCAAGTCGGCAGAATTTCGAGAGTTGGCAAGAACTTGGCGCGCAGGATACGGCAACCAGGGCCAATCGGATCTGGAAAACCCTGCTTGATGAGTATCAGCAACCTGAAATGGAAGCATCAACGCAGGCAGCTTTAAATGATTATGTCAGCCAGCGTAAAAAAGAGATAAACCAACGTTGAACCACTGTTACTGGAAAGATTTATGCGACCACTATTACAGACGCTGAACGAAGAAATGATCAACCGCATTCTCGGTGAGGCTAAACGTCTTATGGCTGAAGTCGGTATCGAAATACGCGGCACTAAATTGAGACAGCGACTGCTTGATCATGGTTTGCAGGTCGATCCGGTCAGCAAACGAGTGCTCTTTCCTGAACAGGTTGTTGATAGAGCCATAGCGGATGCGCCCAAGTCATTTTCGCTGTTTAATCGAGATGGGGATTTCTATACTGAGATTGGTGGCAATAATGTCCACTATGTCCCCGGTTCGAGCGGATTAAAAATTCTCGATCATCGCAGTGGCCAGGCCAGGCTGGCTAATTCTAACGATTTTATCGAGTATGCCAGGCTATGCGATGGGTTGGAGCATATTTCCTATCTGGCTACTGCTTTTTCAACCAATGACGACATTGAATCTCAGGTATCAGACGCCTGGCGCTTATATATGACGCTGACGACATCCAAAAAACCAGTAGTGTCGGGGGCCTTTAGTGAAAATGGCGTGCCTGCGATGGCGGAAATGCTACAAATGTTTCGCGATGATAAAAAAGACTTGATTGCGCGCCCCATGGCGATTTTTACCATTACCGCGACGGGTAATTTTCGATATGGAGAAGACTCGTGCCAGAATTTACTGGATTGTGTGCAAGCCGGCATTCCGATAGAAATTGTACCGGTCACGCTGATGGGACTGATTGCTCCGGTTACTCTGGTAGGTTCACTGGTATTTCATTGTATCGATGTGCTATCTGGCCTGACCATGGCGCAGATTGTCAAACCAGGTGCTCCGGTGCTGTTTGGTGGTGCTCCAGCTACTTTTCATATGAAGGCAGCCAGTTCTCCCATGGCCGCAATTGAGGCCCAACACTTAAATGTTGCCTATGTTGCGATAGCCAAGTCGATGAACCTGCCGACTCAGGCCTACATGGCTTTAAGCGACAGTAAATTACTCGATGCTCAGGCTGGCGGGGAAAGCTTCAGTAGTGCTTTATTGGCCGCGATAGCAGGAATAAACTCTGTTTCCGGCCCTGGCATGCTGGATTTTGTGCTTACCTTTAGCCTGGCCAAGCTTGTTTTCGACAACGAGATATGTGGTCAGTCTCTTCATTTTGTTAAGGAGATTCAGGTGCAGGGCGACCTCCCTACCGATAAGCTGGTTAATGAGTTGATACGCGAGGATCACCTGATTACTTCTCCACATACCCTTGAACACTGGCCTCAGGAGCTTTACCAGACTGATCCCGTATTCGATCGATTAAACCGGGAAAGCTGGGAAGAAGCCGGATCTGAGGAGCTTGAGCAACGAGCCAATAATCAGGTTGAGGAAAGGCTGCGTAATTATAGTCCCATAGAAACCGACCCTCATATTGACGCGGCAATGCGGAGCTTGATTATATCTGGAATGAAGACGCAGACGACATTGCCGGAGTTAAAGCCTGCGCCTGAGCCTGCACCGCCTGCACCCCAGGCAGGTCACCGGGGCCGCGCTGGCAGGCGACGTAAAATCCAGTAAGGGTGGTTACCTGAATCAGCGAATTCAGTATTTCAGAAGTGGAGGCTATAGAGTCTGTCCTGGTGGGTTGATCTAAGGGCCTGGCCTTATCAGAATGATCAGCGCAAAAATTTAAAACGGGTAAAATGTTTCCATGCTGAAATTAATATTGTTAGGTCTTCTCGGTATCCTAGTGCTGGTGGTAGCACCATTAGGCTACTACGGTTATCAGTTTTCCCAGTCAGGAGACGACTATGGTGAAAAAGCTCAAGCCGTAGAATTGGCATCACTGCGTACAACTAATCAGGGAGATGTCGTTGGATTCAAGGATATTACTGGTTCACATACCTGGATGGGTATCCCTTATGCTGCGCCTCCAGTCGGTGATCTACGCTGGCAAGCGCCTCGTCAACCAGCTTTCCGGAAAGATACACTTGAAACTGTGCGGGCTTCGCATAAATGCAAGCAGATAGGATCTTTTGGCGAGAGTAGACCGGCTGCAGAAATAGATAAGCCGATAGGGTCAGAGGATTGTCTGTATCTAAATATCTTTGCCCCTGAAATGAGTAAAAATGACTTGCCAAGTGGGGCCGGGCAGTTGCCCGTGATGGTCTATATCCACGGTGGCGGAAACACTGCAGGCTATGCAAATCAGTTTAAATATTCAGGTCGGAATCTAGCCAGCAAACATAAGGTTATTGTTGTTAACCTTAATTATCGGCTTGGGTTGTTCGGTTGGTTTGCTCATCCGGCACTCAATAAAAGCGGTTCCTTAAAAGACAAGTCTGGAAATTATGGCATTCTTGATATCCTGGCTGCTTTGCAGTGGGTGCAAGAAAATATCAAGGCATTCGGTGGCAATCCAGACAATGTAACCCTGTTCGGAGAGTCCGCAGGTGGCATGAATATTTTTGCTATTCTTGCGTCGCCGGAGGCTCGGAACCTGTTTCATAAAGTGATCATTCAAAGCGGTTTTCCAGTGTCCATATCCATGCAGTCGGCCCAGAACTATATCGAGGATGGTGGCCATGTTAACAGCGCCCGGGAGATTACTAATCAGCTCCTTGTTGCAGACGCGACCGTTGCCTCACGCTCAGGGGCAATCGATTACCAGAACAGTTTGGAGGATGCCGAGATTGCCCGTTACCTGCGGACAAAACAGGCTGACCAGATTTTGGCAGTGCTGGAGGGCGAGGCACAGATTAATTTCCCTCCGCTGATCTTTCGTGATGGCGCGGTTGTACCGATAGCCCCTCTGCAGGCAGTGTTTTCTGATGCTGAAAACTATCATCATGTTCCCATGATCATTGGCACTAATCGCGATGAATTCAAAGCTTTTTTTGTAGGCGATCCGACTCTGGTAGAAATGGAAATGGGGTTTTTGCCAAAAATAATTAATCCTGCCCGATTCCATGCTGCGGCCAGGTATTTTAATGATAAATGGAAGGCAGTGGGTGTTGATGAAGCGGCCATGCGTTTTACTGTAGCGCAGCGGGAGGCTGTTTTTGCCTATCGATTCGAATGGGATGAACTGCCAACAGTATTGGGGGTTGATCTGGCTGATCTGCTAGGTGCTCCGCATGCGTTTGAAATACCGTTTGTGTTTGAGAGTTTTGATAATCGCTTTATGAATAGGGTGCTGTTTTCAAATGATAATATTCCCAGCCGCACCGTGTTGTCAGAGGCGATGTCATCCTACTGGACTGAGTTTGCCTACCATAGTTCACCGGGAAAAGGTCGTGACGGCGC
Source organism: Gammaproteobacteria bacterium (assembly GCA_018666555.1). Classification (GTDB taxonomy): domain Bacteria; phylum Pseudomonadota; class Gammaproteobacteria; order Pseudomonadales; family Azotimanducaceae; genus UBA9926. The sequence goes on along the minus strand of JABIZD010000102.1, from coordinate 71,119 downwards.
CTTACCGCAATGGCAGCGCTGGAGTGAACAACCCCAGGGAGATAAGTTTATTATCCTTGATGGTGAACAGGATGGTGGTTTACGTATGCATAACGACGCGATCACTCAAGCAGTTCTCAAGAGGCGCTTAATGGCGGATCCATCCTTCTCTGACCCTGTTGAGAAAAGCAGCATGTACGACTGCCTGTTCCGTGGTAGTGCGCATTGGGACGATGCTAAGTTTAAAATGCTCGGTGGTAAGGCCTGCCATTGGCCGGTATTTCAGTATCTGCAAATCTAGCTGTGGCTGACGTTATCGGAGGATTGTCAAACCGTGTTATCTAACCTGGATATCCTAATTGTAGTGTTTTATCTATTGATCCTTTTTGCTCTGGCGCAATGGGTTTCTCGAGAGGATTCAGGTTACCGTAAGAATGCCCAGGATTATTTTCTTGCAGGTAAAGCCTTGCCCTGGTGGGCTATTGGCGCATCACTGATTGCAGCGAACATCTCGGCTGAACAGATTATAGGTATGTCTGGGTCAGGCTACGCGATGGGTTTAGCCATTGCATCCTACGAATGGATGGCAGCCATTACGCTTATATTGGTGGGTAAGTTTCTACTGCCAGTTTTTCTGCAGCGAGGCATTTTTACGATGCCACAATTTTTAGAGCAGCGATATGACCATAATGTTCGTATGGTCATGGCGTTTTTCTGGCTCGGCGTTTATATCTTTGTGAATTTAACCTCCATATTGTGGCTGGGAGCGCTGGCTCTGAACACGGTAGCGGGAGTTGATATCGTATTGGGAATGGTTCTGTTGGGCGGGTTCGCAGTGGGCTATTCGTATTATGGTGGGCTCAAGGCTGTGGCGTTCACTGATATCGTGCAGGTGGTATTGCTGGTGCTTGGTGGGCTGATGATCGCCTGGATCATACTTGACAAAGTTTCAGCAGGAACCGGTGTCTGGCAAGGGCTGCAGCTGTTGACTGAACGTGCACCTGAGAAGTTTGACATGATTCTCAGCCAAGGTAATCCGCATTATATGAGTCTGCCCGGCGTGTCGGTACTGATTGGCGGCATGTGGATTATGAATATCTCCTATTGGGGATTTAATCAGTACATTATCCAGCGGGCATTAGCAGCCAAAAATATCCGTGAAGCACAGAAAGGAATTGTCTTTGCTGCTTTCCTGAAACTGCTGATGCCTATTATTGTGGTGTTGCCAGGAATAGCGATGTTTGTATTGTCGCCAACCTTGGAAACGCCGGACCAGGCTTATCCGCATGCCATGATGCTACTGCCATCTGGCATCAAGGGGTTGGTTTTTGCCGCTCTGCTGGCGGCTATTGTATCGTCACTGGCATCAATGACGAATAGCATTTCAACCATTTTCACCCTGGATATTTATCCCAGCTTTAGCCGCAGGCCTGAGCAGGAAAGTAACCATGTTGGCGTGGGTCGGATGGTGACGTTACTGGCTATGCTGATGGCAATGATTTGCGCAAAACCCTTATTGGGCAATTTCGACCAGGCGTTTCAATATATTCAGGAATTTACCGGATTTTTCACTCCGGGGATTGTGGTTATTTTTCTGTTGGGGATGTTCTGGAAGAAAACTACTTCCAGCGCTGCTCTGGTCGCAGCTTTGGGTTCTGCGCTGCTTTCTCTTGGACTAAAGTTGGGCTGGCCAGAACTTGCTTTTATTGATCGGGTTGGCGTTGTTTTTTTATTATGTGTCATGTTAGCGGTAGGTATGTCGCTCGCCGCTGGAACAGATGACCGGCCTGGTGCAGTCGATTTAGCAGATATCAGTTTTCAGACTTCAAGTGGTTTTAACCTGTCGGCTGCTCTGGTGACGATTATCCTGGCCGCGCTATATGCGACTTGGTGGTAGGCCACTAGCCTTTTATTAATTTACAATTTAGGCTTGTTTGCAGAGTAATAAGATTGGGGTAGTTATCATGTATCTGATCGTTGTCGCTGTAATGGCCTTATTGACCGGTCCGTCACTTGCAGCTGAGACCGGGCCAGGTTTTGAATCAGCCTACACCGCAGAGGAAATTCAGCGCCGGCATAGACAAGTGCCGAGCGATGATATCTGGTGGACCGTTAGGGGTGACCAGATGGGGTGGATGCACAAAAACGTCCATCAAATGTTTCCCACGGTCAATGTCTATCGGCGAGGCGCGGTCAGCAGCTTAGTGGTTGAAGAGAATCAAGCTATCGCTGACTACGCCATCACCACAGCGAGTGGCCTGATGCCTTTTTCAAGATTTCTGCAAAGCGCGCATTCCACAGCCATGGGTGTGGTAGTACTGCACCAGGGCAAGATCGTGTATGAGCATTATCCACGCATGCAGTCGTACGAGAAACCGATCTATTGGTCGGTAGCCAAGGTCCTGCCGGCAACGCTGGTCAGGATGTATGAGGAACAGGGGCTGATTGATGTTAACCGACCGATTGAGTTCTATCTGCCTGAACTGATCGATTCCGACATCGCCGGAGTAAGCATCCGTAATATCCTTGATATGGCTACGGGATTGGATTGCGGGGATGAATACGATAATCGGCAATCCTGTTATTACCAGTATTCTATGGCCATTGGCGATGGTTTTAGAGAGGCAGAACCGCCTGATAATCCTTATGATTTTGTTAAGACCTTGCGAGTATCGCGGCATGCTGAACAAGGCAAGCAGTTTTCCTATTCCGGAATGAATACGTTTGTGCTGGCATGGTTGATAGAAAAATTGACCGGGGAGCCTTTTCAGGACACGTTTACCAGGGAAATTTGGCAGCAAATCGGTGCTGAAGCCGATGCATCTTATCTTGCCTATCGCTACGGCATTCCGCTGACCCATGGCGGATTCTTATCCAACATGAGAGATTTAGCCCGCTTCGGACTGCTTTTCACGCCATCTTACGGGGTGGTATCAGACAAGAAAATCATAAGTGATCAACACCTCAGTTTTTTACTTAATTCGCCTAATGCTGAGCTGGTAAGGAAAGATGGCAGTCATAATATTTACCAGTGGGATTATGTCGATAAACAGGGATTTCTGTTTAAAGGTGGTTGGGGTGGGCAAGGTCTTCTAGTCAATCCTCTGCTTGATCTGGTGGTCGTATTTAGCAGTTATTTCAAGGAGGATTATAGCCAGCAGGACCTGCAGGCAGCTGTGTTTGAAGTGCTGCGAGGGGTCTACCTGGATAGTAACGAGGACCCCGAGTAATCATCGTAAAGCAAGCTGCCAGTATGGACCGCCAGGCTAGTCTGGATGGGTTCTAACAGGGCCTGAATATGACATGACGGGTAACTGCGTGTTAGGGTGGCGGTGAATAATTGTAAATGGGGATTCCGTGTCTATCGATGAACTCAAAGCCCAACAGCCACCAGCCCCAGGCTCCCTTTATTCGTCTGATTACGTTGTCGGCCAGGACAATATCAGCCCCATCGGTCTTGATATCCATAATCCGGTTTTCCTCATAAGTAGTTTTACTATTGTCGCATTTGTCTTGTTTACCCTGAGCCAGCCTGATTTGGCGGCCGTCTACTTTAATGATCTTCGAATCTGGCTGACGACGACGCTGGACTGGTTCTTCATGGGGGCAATGAACAGTTATCTGCTTTTCTGTGTTTTCCTGGTCTTGTCGCCGTTAGGGCGAATCCGTATCGGCGGGCCGACCGCCCGACCGCGCTATCATTTCGTCAGTTGGGTTTGTATGTTGTTTGCTGCAGGAATTGGTATTGGTATCATGTTTTACGGTGTTCTCGAGCCGATGAACCACGCCTTAGTCCCACCGCTTAACGCTGAATCGATAGATGGACAAGCGCTGAGGGAACTGGCTATGGCAGCCACTATCTATCACTGGGCCTTCCATCCCTGGGCCGGTTATGCTCTGGTTGGGCTTTCTTTAGCTTTCTTCAGTTATAACAAAGGCTTGCCGTTGGTAGTCCGCTCGGCGCTGTACCCTTTATTGGGAGAGCGAATCTGGGGCTGGCCAGGCCACATCGTTGATGTCGTAGCTGTTTTTGCAACCTTGTTCGGGTTGGCGACGTCACTGGGATATGGTGCTGAACAGGCAGCAGGAGGGCTTAATTACCTTTTTGATGTTCCCACTGGAACTGGCACTAACATTGTATTAGTGATGGTGATTACAGGCATGGCATTAACCTCGGTGCTGAAAGGTCTGGATGGTGGAATTAAAAGATTGAGTGAATGGAATATGGCAGTGGCGGCCTGTTTAGGCCTGTTTGTTTTGTTCAGTGGCCCGACTATCGAAGTAATGAAGCAATTTTTCAACTATAGTGCGGCTTACATCAGCTACCTTCCGGAGCTAAGTAGCTGGTCTGGAAGAACCGATTTTTATTACATGCATAACTGGACCACCTTCTATTGGGCCTGGTGGATTGCGTTTTCTCCTTTTGTAGGTATGTTTATTGCGCGAATATCGACCGGTCGAACGGTCAGGCAATTTGTACTGGCGACCATACTGGCACCTTCAATAATTTTCATGTTGTGGATGACAACCTTTGGTCATATTGCCATGGACCAGTATTTTGATCAGGGGATAGTTGATATTGCTGATAGCGTTAGGAATTTTAAGCCCGAACTGACCCTATTTGTTTTTCTGGGCCAATTTGATTACACCCTGATAACCTCGATTATGGGAATCATACTGGTGATTGTTTTCTTCGTTACATCGATGGATTCCGGCTCATTGATCGTTGATACAATGACGGCGGGTGGCAAGATTAATACACCGGTAGCTCAGCGAATCTTCTGGTGCGTGGCCTTGGCATTGATTGGTATTGCCCTGTTATTGGGGGGCGGCTTGTCTTCTATCCAGGCTCTAGCCCTAGCTACAGCATTCCCATTTTCTCTGATCATGCTTCTGATGATGATCAGTTTGTTTTTGGGCCTTCGTAGCGAACACCTGCAAGGCGCCTCTACAGTGGATAAAGAACCGTAAATACGGATGGTTAAGGGTTTATATTGTTGGCCATTACGGACTTTTTAGGCCTCAGTTGGGTGCAAAAAAGTCAAATTTATTTTATGCTAGACGAGAGATTGAAGAAATAAACAACAAAGGTATTTCATATGTTCAAACGTAAAAAGCTCAGCGTTGCGATTATGACGGCTCTCGCTGCGACTTCTGCTAGCCAGGCAACAGCCGAAATTGAAGAAATTGTTGTCACAGCTACGAAGCGTGCGGTACCTCTGCAGGATGCTGCTGTCACTATTCAAGCAATCGGATCACGTGACCTGGAAAATCAGAATATTCAGGAATTCGCTGATTACGTTAAATATCTCCCTAATGTGAATTCTGGTGGTCGTGGCCCTGGCCAGAATGAAATTTACATTCGTGGTGCAGCTGTTGATGCGATCAACATCACAGTAGCAGAATCGCAAGGTTCAGCCCCTAACGTTGCTCTGTATCTTGATGAGCAACCGGTGACAGCCGGTGGCCGTAACCTGGATGTCTATATCAGTGATATGGAAAGAATTGAGGTACTGCCGGGACCGCAAGGTACATTGTATGGAGCAAGCTCCATGGCGGGTACAGTTCGGTTGATTACGAACAAACCTGTCATTGATGAGTTCTCCGCTAGCTTTAACGGAAGCTGGTCACAGACATCAGGAGGTGAAGACAGCAATTCAGCTGAGTTGATGCTCAACTTCCCTGTTATCGAAGGAAAGTTGGCAGCACGAATTGCCTTATACAATGACAGGCAAGGTGGCTACATTGATAACGTCGAAGGTACCTTCCAGGCAGATAATTCGATTAACCCTACTTTCCCAGGAGACAGCAAGTTTTATGCTGAAGGCACCATTTTTGCCAATGGCGATGTTGTTGGACCCGGCGGAGTAACGGTCCCTGTTATCAAAACCGTTGCCTCGAATGCGGCCCTGGTTGAAGATGATTTCAATGATGCAACCTATGCAGGGGTTCGCTTAGGTGCAAAATATTTGATCAATGATAACTGGAGCCTGCTGGTGCAACATACGGCTCAGTCCCTGGATACAGAAGGGGTTTTCGATTACGACCCGCTGCTCGAGGATCTGCAGGTTAGTCGATTTGTTAATGATTATTTAAATGATGATTTCCAGCAGACTGCGTGGACTATTGAAGGTGCTATAGGGGATCTGTCAGTGGTTTACACCGGTGCCTTCCTGGATAGGGAAGTAACCGCGAATATAGATTACACCGGATACACTAATATTGGCGCGTTCATCTCTGGTTACCAGTGTGAGTATCTGGTGGGTAGTTATTATAATGGGGTTGGCAGCGCGGCAAGCACAACCTATTCTTATGATCCGACCATCAGCGGTAATCCCGGCGTAATCGAGTGTGGAACACCTGTTAATGCAGCTCATATCGAAAACGAAAATACGCGTTGGACTCATGAAATTCGATTGACCACCAACTTCAATGGCCCCATCAATGTTCAGGCAGGGGCCTACTTCGAAGATTCTGAAATACTGCACATAGGTGACTTTAATTATCATGCGCCAATGGAAGCGGGCTTTGCGCCGATCGATATCAATAGCAGTTCAACCTTTGATAATTCTGCTGCAAACGCAAGAGGCGTGACTACATCATCAACGCAGTTTCGCAACGATAACACGCGGACGGAAGAACAGACGGCTATCTTTGGAGAAATCACTCTGGATGTAACGGATACACTGTCTATGGCTGTCGGTGCTCGATATTATGATCTGGATTATGGCTTTACCGGGTCTGGTTCATGGCGATATGGTAACCGACCCTTGTTCATAGACGATGCAGATCCGACCAATGATATCAGGCCTACTGTGACTGGAGGTCGGGATTACGAGGCTAACTTTGCCGAGCTTCAGCCACTGAATGTAACTGATACGATTGTTCGATTCACGGCTTCTTGGCAGCCGGGTGATGGAAATACCCTGATCTATGCAACTTGGTCTGAAGGCTATAGACCACCTGGCTTTAACCGAGCCGCAGCAAAAGCTGGCGTATACAATGCCTCAGCCAATAACGTCCGTGATGACGGTACTGCTTGTGGAAACGAAGTTGCCATTAATAGTAACTCAGCGACTGGGTTCCCAGGCTATTGCCTACCTTATGTATTTGAGTCAGATTCCCTCGAGAATATGGAACTTGGCTGGAAAACCACGCTGGCCGATGGAAACCTTCGATTTAACGGTTCTATCTATCAGATCGATTGGCAAGACATTCAGGTATCTCAGTTCGACTCCCAGAATATTTCGATCCTGACCATTGTTGATAACGGCGGTGACGCTGAAATAATGGGTATAGAGGGCGATATCATCTGGCTGGCAACAGAGAATTTAACCATATATGCAGCGGCTTCTTTCAATGATACAGAGCTTGTTCGAGTAGACCCTGCATTTGATATCGTGGTTGCAGATGCAGGATCCGCTTTGCCATTGAGTCCAGAGGTACAGTTCAGTGTCCGAGCACGTTATGAATGGGATGCTGGCAGGGACCTTGGTGCCTTCTGGCAATTGGGCTACAAGTATTCGGGTGAAGCGTTGAACTCGATTGTTGATACTCCGGACGAACCCAATACTGACCAGGAGAGTTACGGAATACTCGATGCAGCAGTGGGTGTCGCTCATTTCTCCGATGGCTGGGGTGTTGAGTTGTTCGCGAGTAACCTCACGGATGAGCGTGCAGAACTGCACATCAACCGCCAGGACTTTTTCGAAAGAGTCACCACTAACCGTCCGCGCACCCTTGGCGTTCGGGTCTCATACGATATGAATTAAAATTAGCTAATGTTTGCATCGGCATCTAGTAAGATTGACGGGTTAATTCCATAGTCTTACATGCCGATGTCGACAGAAACTAATTCCCCCAGGCCAGAATCCGGTCTCGCTACCCAGCAAGCCAAGGCGTTGTTGGAGCAGGGCAATAGCCTGGCAGCAATAAACCTGTTGTTGCCGGTTCTGGAGCAACATCCGGCAGATAGGGAAGTACTCTATCTTCTCGCGGTGTGCTATCGATATAACAGTGACTTTGCCAAAGCGCAGGATCTGCTCAACCATCTCAAAGTTCAATTTCCGCGTTATGGGCGTGCTTTGCAGGAAGAAGGACATCTGCTCCTGGCCCAGAATCAGTCCGTCGCTGCATTGGCTGCTTTCCGGGAGGCGGTTACGCTGAATGATTCCCTTGTAGCCAGTTGGGTTTGTATCGCTCAGCTAGCCGAACAGCTAGGTCAACAGCCCTTAGGGGTCGAGGCTGCAGATCAGGTTATTAAACTCAAAGCGTTGCCAGCGGCTCTGTTAGCGGTTCGCAATCTGATCAGTGAAGGCCAGTTTCTCAAGGCAGAAAAAATCTGCAGGCAGTTCCTTTTACGTTATCCGAAACAAGTAGAAGCGATGCGTCTGCTGGCGGCACTGGGAGTCAGGTCTGAAGTATTAGATGATGCGGATTTGCTTCTGGAAAATGCGGTGGCGTTCGAGCCGGAAAATGAGTTTGCTCGCTTTGATTATATGAACGTGCTATATAAGCGGCAGAAGTATCAACAGGCGCTGCTTCAGTCCGAGGTTCTGCTCAAGGCCCAACCAGATAATCCGCGTTTTCAGACCGCCTATGCAAATCAGTGCGTCGCCGTTGGACGATTTGAGGAAGCACTCGGCATCTATACCCGCCTTCTTAACCAGGCCCCCAATGATGCGACGCTGCATCTTCTTAAAGGCCATGCGCTGAAGACAATCGATCGTTCTGCCGAGGCGATAGAGGCCTATCGCAGTGCTTACCTGGCAAGACCACAGTTTGGTGATGCTTTCTGGAGCCTGGCCAATCTCAAGACTTACCGGTTTTCAGCTGACGAAGTAGAAAGGATGCTCGAACAGGAGCAGTCGGAAACGATTGATGAGCTTGACCGGGTTAATCTGTGTTTTGCTCTGGGAAAGCATTACGAAGACTCAGCAGGGTTTGAGCAGGCCTTTACCTTTTATGAGCGGGGTAATAGTCTGCGGAAACAGCATTTGGGATTCGATGGCAAACTGCTATCCAGCCGGATGAAACTGCAGAAATCCGTTTGTAAAGAAGCCCTGTTCAAGAAGCATAAAGATGTTGGTAACAAGGCTGCGGATCCTATATTTATAGTAGGTCTGCCAAGAGCGGGATCTACCTTACTGGAGCAGATCCTGGCCAGCCATAGTCAGGTCGATGGTACACAGGAACTTGCAAATATAGGCGCATTTGCACATCAACTGGATGGACGCCGGACGATCCATGAGGAACCTCAATACCCCCATTGTCTTGCAACACTGAGTCCTCAGCAGTTTGCAGAGATGGGCAGTCGATATCTCCGGGACACCCAGGTGCTCAGGGACAAGGCGCCTTACTTTATCGACAAGATGCCAAATAATTTCAGGCATATCGCGCTCATTCAGCTCATTTTACCGAATTCAAAGATTATCGATGCCAGACGAAATCCGCTCGCCTGTTGTTTCAGTGGTTTTAAGCAATTTTTCTCTCATGGCCAGGAATTTACCTATGGGCTCGAGGAAATTGGTCGATACTACAAGGATTATATTGAAATCATGGATCATTGGGACCAGGTTCTGCCAGGTCGAATCCTGAGAGTTAATCATGAGGATGTGGTTGCCGACCTTGAGGGCCAGGTAGAAAGAATGCTGTCTTATTGCAACCTGCCTTTTGAGCAGGCTTGTGTTGAATTTCATAAAACCCAAAGAAGTGTCAGAACGCCTAGTTCAGAGCAGGTACGGTTGCCAATCTATGATACCGGGCTGGACGCCTGGCGCGGGTTTGAACCTTGGCTCGATCCATTAAAGGAAATGCTGGGTGACGACTTGTTACAAGGCTATGTTTGATGCATCCGAAATCGTACGGTTAATGCCTGTCTGCATTCATTGTTTGAGTTAATTGCTACCTTGCGCCAATTGGTTAGCCTATCGCCGCATTTGATATTCCTGTCCAGGGTCATCAGAAGTCAGTAGGCTTAGTGCAATAAGATGGCAACTATGGGTCATTACCAGCAGACGGCAGAGCTAAGACAATCTTCAACTGTCGTGTTACTTGTGATCAAAATCGACGACTACCTTGTCGCTGATTGGGTGTGCCTGGCAGGTCAGAATAAAGCCGTTTTCTATTTCCCTTGGCTCCAGGCCGTGGGTGATATCCATGTCTACTTCGCCTTCCAGCAGTTTTGCTTTGCAGGTTGCGCATACGCCATCCTTGCAGGAGAAAGGTAAGTCCATGCCCTGGTCAATGCCCGAGTCGAGCAGGTTAGCACCATCGGCTGAGAGCTCGAACCCTACCGAGCGGCCATCCATCACCATGGTGACATGACTTATCCTGCCGGCGAATTGTCGCGCCCTGGCATGATGCTTTTGAACCACTAGCTGAGCATCCTCTGCCGAGGATGAGAATAATTCGTAGTGGATGTTGGCTTCCGGGACTTGCATACCACGTAAGCCCAGTGAAACTTCAGAAATCATGGATTCAGGACCACAGATGAAATAGTCGTTGAAACTGCTTAAATTAATCAAATTCTGATTCAGAGCGCTACCCTTGCGATTATTGAGTCGGCCATTTAATACATCTGCACCCTGGTCCTCTCTGCTCAATAGATTGACCCAGTGTAGTCGAGTCATATAGCGATTTTTTAAAAAACTAAGTGCTTCCCGAAACATGATGGTGTTGGTGCGTTGATTGCCGTATAGAAGCGTGACTGAACTGTTTGGCTCTTCTTCGAGAATACTTTTGATATTGGAAATAACCGGTGTAATACCGCTGCCAGCCGCTATAAAAAGGTATTTTTTTTCATGGTCCTTATGCAGCACCGCACTGAAGTTTCCCTCAGGCGGCATGGCATGAATGGTATCTCCAACTTTGATGGCATCGTTGGCAAAATTAGAAAATTGGCCGCCTTCTATTCGCTTGATGGCGATCTGTAGTTCGGCATCATTGATACCAGAGCAGATTGAATAGGAACGGCGTATTGGATCCGGGCCCGAGTCAGACTTGATAGTTAGATATTGACCGGGCTTGTGGGAGAATTTGTTGCGGACTTCGGGCGGAATGTTAAATCCGATTTTAACCGCATCGGCTGTTTCCGGGGCGATGCTCGCCACTGTTAACGGGTAAAAATGGGTTTCCACTGCGGTCATTCCTAGATTCGCTTAAAGTAATCAAAGGGTTCCTGGCAGGTCTTGCACTGATAGAGTGCTTTGCATGCGGTAGAACCGAATTCACTGATCAGACGGACCTCGGTAGAGCTGCACTGGGGACAAAAGATGGCATCTTCCTCTTGGGGTGGCGTTACACCGTATTGTCTTAACCGGTTGCGGGCCGATTCTGATAGCCAGTCCGTTGTCCATGCTGGTGACAGGCGGGTAGCGATTCTAAAGTTGCTATATCCTGCGCGTTGTAAAACAGTGGTAATGTCCTCTGCGATGACCTGCATGGCTGGGCAGCCTGAGTAGGTGGGGGTGATGGTCACAGTGATGACGGCCTGCTGCTGCGTAATGTCTTGTAGAACGCCAAGGTCCCAAATGCTTAAAGGAGGAATTTCCGGATCCTTGACCGCATCGAGTAAATTCCATACGGCTTTGTGATTCGATTCTTGGCGACGTTTGAGGCGATCATAATTCTCGACTGATAGTAAAGAAATTTTAGAGCTTGGTGTCGACATTAAATTTACCATTGCTGGCCGGGATAGGCTCGTTGCAGGAACTGCATATCTGAGAGTATATGACCGAGGGCTTCCGTGTGAATGCCTTTGCGTCCACCGGTTACAGCCCAGTCACTCGACGGAACCGTGATCGTTGCCTCGGTTAAGGTGGCCGTGACCCGCTGCTTCCATTGGGGGTGCAAATGGATAGCATTGACACCAATACCTGCCTCGACTATTGCCTGTTCGAGCTCGTCCATTTCAAATAGTTCAGTGGTATAACCCCATATATCCTCCATCGCCTGCTGCAAACGGTTGTGGCTTTCTGCGGTCCCGTCACCCAGTCGCAGTAACCATTTGCGGCTGCGCCGCAAGTGATACAGACCTTCCTTATTTGCCTTTGTGGCAATGGCGGCGAGGGTCGGGTCCTTGGATTGCTGCAGGAGTTCCATATAAGCGAGATTAAACTCATCGACAAGGTACTGCCGGGCCATGGTGAAAGCGAAGTCACCCCGAGGAAGTTCATGAATCAGCAGATTGGTAAAATCGCGACAATCCCTGTCATAGGCATAGGTGTCTTCTGTGGAGCCATCGCCAGCTATTTCTGCGGCGTAGCCGTAAAACATTCTCGCCCTGCCCATATAGTCCAAAGCCACATTGGTTAGCGCCAGGTCTTCCTCCAGAGAAGGCCCGTGACTACACCACTCGGACAGACGATGTGCTATTACCAGGGCATCATCTGCGAGCCTGAGAACAAAAATTTTTAACTGCGATTTGTCAATTAACATGTTCAGCCTTACATACTGTTGACTTCATCGGGTAGTTGGTAGTGCGCTGCATGTCGATAAGGTTTGTCATCATGAGGATCATAAAAACTCTCACAGTCAGTCTCCTGTGAGGCGATGATATCTGCTGAACTGACGACCCAGATGCTGACACCTTCACTGCGACGAGTGTAAATATCCCGGGCATATTCGAGTGCCTGCTCGGGACTGTCTGCTAGAAGACTTCCAGTGTGCTTGTGGTCCAGACCTCGCCTGGAACGAATAAAGACCTCATAAAGTTTCATAATTGGAACCCTTTGGCGCGGCTAGGCTGCCCTGGTTGGTTGCTTTTTGTGCTTGGCTTCATAAGCAGCGACAGCATCTCGGACCCACGCACCTTCGTTATGGGTGCGGATGTGATGTTGCAGTCGTTGCCGATTGCAGGGACCGTCGCCCTTGATAACACGTGCGAATTCATCCCAGTCAATTTTCCCAAAATCATAATGTTCACGTGCTTTATTCCATTTTAATGCAGGATCAGGAATTTTCAGGCCGATCACTTCTGCCTGCTTGACACTCTGGTCAATAAATTTCTGGCGCAGCTCATCATTACTTTTCCGTTTTATTTTCCACTTCATGGATTGTGTAGAATTTGCAGATTCTGCGTCATGGGGACCAAACATCATCAGGGATGGCCACCAGAAACGGTCCAGTGCATCCTGTGCCATTGCTTGCTGCTCCTGACTGCCTTGCATCAGAACCATCATGATGTGATAACCCTGACGCTGGTGAAAACTTTCTTCCTTACAGATTCTTACCATACTCCGCGCATAGGGACCGTATGAAGTCCTTTGCAGGGAAATCTGGTTAACAATAGCGGCGCCATCGACCAGCCAACCGATTGCACCCATATCCGCCCAGGTCAGGGCCGGGTAGTTGAAGATTGATGCATACTTGGCCGCACCGCTATGTAGAGCCTGGACAAGTTCTTCTCGACTGATGCCAAGTGTTTCAGCAGCGCTGTATAGATACAGGCCATGGCCACCTTCATCTTGTATCTTCGCCAGCAGGATAGATTTCCGATGCAGGGTTGGAGCACGAGTGATCCAGTTTCCCTCTGGTTGCATGCCAATCACCTCGGAGTGGGCGTGCTGGGATATTTGCCGAATCAGGTTTTGGCGGTACTTTTCTGGCATCCAATCCTTTGGCTCGACTTTTAATTCCGCATCGATTCGTTGCTGAAACAGAATCTCTTCCTCTGACATCGATTCCTCCTGTCGCTCTGTTTACCGAGTAGCGTCGTTAGTTTATGGGTATCGTCGGTATACCCAAGCGATGTGAATGGCCTCGAAAAATGGCAATGCGTTCCTGCAGTTGATGCACCACAGTAACGTCATATATACCCTTTCGCTTACCCTGGTTAACCACAGTCGCCGTAGCCGTGAGCTCATCGTTTAGTTTAGCTGGTGCAAGAAAATCAATTTGTCCTGCTGCAGCAAGTGCGCTGTGGTTTTCGCTATTGCAGGCAAATGCGAAGGTACTGTCTGCCAGTGAAAATATCATGCCACCATGGCACAGGCCATGACCGTTGACCATATCAGAGCGAACCACCATCCGAACGCTGGCGCAGCGTTCGTCAATGTTGACGACCTCCATACCAAGGGCAGCGGAGCAGGCATCGTCCTTGAGCATTTCATCAAGGCAGGCTCTGGCCAGAGATTGAGGATTCAAGGGTTCTTCTCTCCTGGATAGCTGAATGGGTTTGTCTGGAGTGATCCATTAATACGCTTTTGGTTGCTATGGTTATTAGCTGCGGTTTGCATCGGTTCCTTCTCCAGTATTGGCTATATGATCAGGCTGTTGACCATTAAATCTGCAAATAACATCCCAGTGTAACAATGACAATGGTGTTGTGTTTCCATGTCGCTCGTATTTTATCTTCACCGAGGTTACCTTGATGCTGTGATAAGCGGTTAAGCAGGCAAGAGATTACTTTCACACAAGGATTTACAGACCTTGGTTACCAGGAACGCTTAGGTCAGTGATTGCATAACCGGAACATTAACATCTGTCTGTAATTTATGAATTTTCTTGCAATGTGAAGACATGATACACATTAATCTGATCCGATCCATCATTAGCAAACTGGCACCAGCACCGGTCTTGGCCAGGTAGAGGTTGTATTGGGGTTCTTACGAAAGCAATAATGGACTGAATATAGGGTCTGATGGCTTCTTGTCCAGACGAAGATTGTTGCTCTTAAACCAGACCTTGTGGGAAGCTATCTGGATCAAAAATGGCAGCTGGCCCGGATAGTTCTAACGCTGTCTTGAACTGTGGTCCCTCGGTTGGTTTTTAAAAGAGTATCGTCTGTATTTGGCGCGGTGCTCGATGTAAGCATGGATTTCAGGCACAATTCGAATGGATGGATGTTAAATTCTGGTTTCCAGTATCCAGTTGTTGTGTCTGGTTATTCGCGAGGTCTACTGCTGTTTTAAGTTTCAGGGCAGTTAAGGATTAAGGGAGTTGCAACCAGATTGAACCGAGAGGCTGTCAGGCCGGTCAATTCCAGGCGGGCAATTTGACTTTGCCTAAGGCGTGTTAAATAAGAGAGCGTGAAATGAGCGTACAAACCACAGGTGTAAATGAGATACCGTCCTGCCATGGTGGCTTGGAAAATCTTGATACCGAATACGACTATGAGTTGGTTGAGGTAGAGGGCGATATACCAATCGATATCAAAGGTACTTTTTTTCGCAATGGCCCAGGCCGCCAGAGAATTGGTGAAACAAAATATGGTCATTGGTTTGACGGGGACGGCATGCTGTGCGCTTTTAGCTTTAATGAAGGTAGAGTGCATTTTAAAAACCGGTATGTGCGCACGCCTAAGTATGTCGATGAGACGGCGGCTCAGAAAGTGCTTTACAGGGGCTTTGGCACACAGATCGATGGAGGGCTGCGTTCTAATTTTTTAAAGATGCCTGCAAATCCCGCTAATACCAGTGGTATTTACCATGGCGGGCACTTACTTGCCTTAAATGAAGGCGGTAAACCCTGGGCCTTAGATCCTGGAACCCTTGAAACCCTTGGCGAGTTTACCTATGAAGGTGAACTCGAGGCCTCAATGGTATTCAGTGCCCATGGCAAGGTGCATCCGAGAACCGGAGATTATATTAATTATGGTGCTGGCATTTCCGGTTTTGGCCTGAAGGGACCCAAGCCATGTATCAATATGTATCGAATCAATGCAGCAGGTAAATTGTTCAGGAAGGCGCAAATACCGATTGAAAATTTTCCTTTCTGCCATGATTTTGCTTTGTCAGACCGTTACGCGATCTTTTTCCTTGGTTCAATTGTGTTTGGCAATATGTTGCCCGTTATTCTCGGTACAACCACCATTTCTGACCAGGTTAAATTTGATGATAAAGTTGCCATGCAAGTCGTCGTAGTCGATCTCGATACGTTTAAGGAGGTTAAGCGCTTTGAAACGACGCCGGGTGCGATTATCCATTTTGGTAATGCTTTCGAGGAAGGAGATAACATTGTTGTCGATGGCATGTTCCAGGATAGCTTTGAAGCTAACGACACCTTGAGTGACGTGTTCAATACCGCCAATCGATTTGGTGGTGGCTGGTTTCTTCGATACCGCCTCAATATGAAGACTGGAGAGATGCAAACCGAACAGGTCAGTGATGTTGAATCCGAATTCCCAACCTTTAATAACACCCTGCTGGGCACCAAGAATAATGTGACCTATACCGCCTGTTCTGTAGATAATGGTGCCAACAGCTTCTTTAATGCGATTTCCAGAGTGACCTTTGACGGCCATGCTGATGTAGTCACGTTGCAGCCTGGTTATTATGGTTCTGAACCCGTATTCGTACCCAAGGTGGATGCCAAGGGCGAAGATGATGGTTACTTAATGGAAGTGGTTTACAACGGTTTTGAGCACAAGAGTGAGCTACTTATATTCCGCGCTGATGCCGCTTTTGAGCAGGTGTGTTCCCTGAAGTTGAAGCATCACCTTCCACATCAGTTCCATGGGTTTTATACGCCAGAGGTTTTTCCAGCGCCCGGTAGCTAGTGCTTTATCAACCTAGTTTTTTGCGCCTGCCGGGTTTAGTTTGTTGCGGATTAAAATCCCGATCCTGGGCAAAGCTTAGCCCTGATTAGTTCTGGGTCGGTTTGGTAAACGGGACTCTCACCAAGGAAAAGTGGTTACCAAGAGCTGTGCCCAAGGATCAGTTCTCGCCAGGTTACTGCGGTTGGCTTATAGCTTTGTCTTGTCGGTAAGAGTCGAGCAGATTCAGATAGCAGAAATTGGCAGCAAAGACAGTTAGCAAAAATAGTTAGCAAAGACAGACGACAAAGAAATCCAGGCCATGCGGATAATCGCGGTTTCGACCCTGGTATGATTGAAACCCGATAGTCTAAAGCAGGTTATGTTGTCAGGAGATTCGGATTTAACTGCATTGGACTCGCCGACTTTCATCCACGGGTACAAAAGCACCCGAAACGGCTTTTGTGGTTCCTTCCTGCAGGTTGAATTCCAAACGCTCTGTTTGCTGGATAAAGCCTTTACCGTATAGGTGAAAGTGCCGCGTTGGTTCCTCAGAGGTAGTCACAATGTGATGAATATCATCGGGCATGAGGGCAATGGCATCGCCCTGGGCCAGGGTGATTGTATGGTCGATTTCGATGTGTGCCTTTCCAGCTTGCTGGCCGTCATCAAGGCGCTTATAGATCGTGTTTTCTTCCTCTCCAGCAAGACCGGCGATGACGGCCCAGGTGCCATGGTCATGGATGGGAGATGGACCTACCGGGTGTGAGCTGACTAGATAAAGGGAAAAGCTGCCATCTTCGTCATCGCTGAGCAGATAGACTTTGCCATATTCCCTGACCGTGGGTGTTGGGTAGTCGGCTGGGCTGAATAGTTCTGTTTGCGCTGCCAGTGCCAGCAGGATTTTTTTAACTTTACCTAAGGCGGCTGAGCTGACGCCCTGGTTGTTGATGATGTGGCGGACCTTTTGTATGGAATCAGAGACGGCTGCTTGTCTTTTTAAGGTAGATGTTTGCATTGTTTGCCTGTGTGAATAATTCAACCTGACGAGCGCAGGATCAGTATTCTATCTGATCATGATGATAGTATGTACGATTCCTAATATGATAAGCAGGCCTGCAAAAAAAATCATCATCTAGCGAGTTGTGGGTGATTGGTGTTGCCATAGAGTTTTCGATTGCAAGGAGGGATCCTGTCGAGCCACTCAAATCACGGAACCAGAGCTATCAGCCTGGATGTTGATTTTGTTGAGGCAAGATAACGGTAACACAGGATGGTTGAATGTTTTGGAGGATGGTTGGATAGCCTTAGCAGGCGTGTTTTGAAATCCCGTATTTGGCCGACCAGGTAATAATCAAAACCGATTAGCCTCTATAGTGGAAGTGGTGCCGTTCAGCTGTTAAGGGAACCCTGCAGTAGGCTTGTCCTATGACCGTGCTTCTACCCTAGCGTGTATCCATTAAAAAAGATTCATTGATGGCAAAGAAAGTATCTGCTGAATTGATCAGCGCCTGGGCAGTGAGTTTTCTGACACCATAAACCGTACTTTTTGTCGCCAATTGCTCGCGTAGGTGATTTAGTAGAATTGCGAAGTCGCCATCTCCGGACAGCAGCACCACCGTGTCAGCGGTTGCTGCTGCCTGCATCATATCGATGGTAATGCCTACATCCCAATCGCCCTTTGCGGAACCGTCTTGGCGCGTGATAAATGGTTTCAATTTTACTGTAAACCCGATCAGCCTGAGCGCATTTTGAAAGCGAAGCTGGCCTGGATCATTTTTTTCTATGGCATAGGCTGTCGCCTGGACGATTTCACCCTGCGCACTAAGGTGATTCCAGATTGCCTCATAGTTAACCGATCTCGCGAAGACATCCCTGCTGGTGTAATAGAGATTTTGAATGTCAGCAAAAACGGCTAGTTTGGGCAATGTCGGGCTAACTCATTTCACGTCTGGAGCCCTGGGATGACCTCGAACGTTGGTTTGCTGGTTTGGGAGAAAAACTCCTGACTCGACTGCGGTTGGTATTCGCAGACTGACCCGAGGATTGATTGCGGTTGTCCTGGCTTGATTGCCCTGAAGATTCTGCCTGAGGCTGTGAGCCTTTTTTGTGGGAGCGTTGTTTAGAGCGGGTTTTATTCATGCTTCGGTTAATCCTTGCCGGGGCCGGTGATGCAAGTGACCGTGATTCCGAGAGTTGCTCGATAGGTTCGAAGCCATCGACCTCGTCTCTCTGCAGGTGCATTTTTATGAACCGTTCGATATCTCTGAGTTGTTTGATCTCATCCGCTGAGACTAACGAAATTGCGCTGCCTTTGATGCCTGCCCGACCTGTCCTGCCGATTCTATGAACATAATCTTCGGCTACATTCGGCAGGTCAAAATTAACTACTAAGGGGAGTTGGACAATATCGATCCCTCGAGCTGCAATATCGGTTGCTACTAGAATGTCTGTCTGGTGATTCTTAAAGGCAGCTAAAGCACGAGTTCGAGCTCCCTGGGTCTTATTACCGTGGATGGCATCCGAGCTTATACCCGCTTTTGTCAGGGCCTTGACGAGACGATTCGCGCCATGTTTGGTCCGGGTAAAAACCAGTACCTGGCGCCAGCTTTGTTGTTTGATGAGGTGGATCAACAGAGATGACTTGACTTTCTTATCGACCGGGTGGATTTTTTGGTTAACGGTTTCTATGGTGGTATTGCGCGGAGCAACATCAATTTCCAGGGGTTGATTGAGCATGCTTTTAGCAAGGGCTCTGATGTCATCAGAGAAGGTGGCTGAAAATAACAGAGACCGTTTTGTCTTTGGAACTAAAGCTTGAATTCGCTTGATGTCAGGGATGAAGCCCATATCTAACATACGGTCTGCTTCATCTAGCACTAAGGTCCCGACATGGCCAAGGTGAACTGCTTTCTGCTGCACCAGGTCAAGTAGTCTGCCCGGCGTAGCGATAAGGATATCTGTGCCGATTCTGAGTTGACGTATTTGAGGTTTGATATTGACGCCGCCAAATACGGCCATCGATTTGATCTCGAGGTAGCGTCCATAAGTCAAAACGCTGTCCTGAATCTGGGCGGCTAACTCTCTTGTTGGAGTGATAATGAGAACGCGGACTTGGGATTTATCATTGTCACGGTCCTGGCTGAGTAATTGTAGTAAAGGCAGTACGAATGCTGCAGTTTTTCCTGTTCCGGTTTGGGCCGAAGCCATGATGTCCCTTTTGTTCAGTACGGCAGGGATGGCTTTTTCCTGAATGGGTGTAGTTTTGCTGTAGCCTTTTTCATTAACAGCACGAAGTAGTTCTGGTAGTAAGCCGAGTTGGCTGAATTGCATAGTTATTTCCTGTGTGCGATTAATTTAATCGCAAATTTATTATAAAAGACGAACGCTAAATAGTTTGCGTTTATCTGTGGTCCATATTGTCGGGGGCGACATGCAGAAATTGACTCTCTGGGGAGGGATCGCATGGCTTTATCCATGCATACAACTAAAGATGGCGCGATCAGATGGATCTGATGTCGCGGACTTTAGGGGGTTGAGTTAGTGAATGCAAGCGCTTTATCGGATTAATTTCAACACCTGGCGCCTGATTCCCATGACTCAATTTGACTTAAAGCGTTAGTTCTCTGCCTCATTCAGATGGTTTTACTACTGATTTTATGGGCCGGGATACGAGTATCTTTGTTCGGAATACGAGTATCTTTTTCCGAATTTGTGGGTATGTTTGTCCAGAATTGCGGATACCTTCCTTCACCGGGAAAAAGACGGGTTACCTCCAAGGGTTGCACCGGGTCAGTGCTCTGGGGGAAGATAGTCTCTGCTCAGAGAAAGGAGAGTTTTGTGAAAGCAGCTGTATTTCATGGACCAAGGGATGTGCGTTTCGAAGAAATTGACCGACCTGTATTGAAACAGGGAGAGGTGCTGCTCAAGGTCCGGGCATGCGGTATTTGTGGCTCAGATCTTCACACCTATCGGCATGGTTTGTTTCTGCAACTGGGTAATCCTCTAGACTCTGGCCGGGTTCTTGGCCACGAATTCAGCGGTGAGGTTGTTGAAATAAATGGCCAGGTCAGTGGCGTTGAAATCGGTGATCGAGTGGTTTGCGTGGGTATTGGTGCAAATGCGGAATTCATCAGGTTAACCCCACAGATGCTTGAGTCGCTCATTCATTTTGATGATTCAGTCAGCTTTGTGGAAGCCGCGACGACGGAACCCCTGGCAACATCGCTGCATGCTGCCAGGCTGGGTGAAGCAACCGATGGCGAAACTCACGTCATTATGGGTGCTGGTATTATTGGGCTGGGCATATTGCAATGCATCAAAGCCAGTGTGTCTGCCAGGGTTATTCTGGTTGATTTATCTGAAAAGCGGCTTGCCAAGGCCAGGGAGCTAGGCGCTGATATCACTATCAATGCCAGTGATAAAAATGCCGTTGAGGAAGTGTTAGCCATTACCGGTTCGGAACAACTGCATGTAGTTGAAGCGGTGCAGGGCAACGTCGATGTGGTTTACGATTGTGCCGGTTACGGTAAGAATTTCAAAGGAACCAGTGTTCTCGAACAAGCCATGATCATGGCCAAACAGAATGGTAAGGTGGTTATTGTTGCGGTATTTGAACAGGATGTGACCATTGACTATAACATTGTGGTTCGTAAGGGGATCAGGGTATTGGGTTCCTGGGCCTGGACTCGAGATGAATTTGTCGAAGCCTTCGAACTGATAAATAGTGGCAAGGTTGATCGTAAGCCTTTGGTGAGTCACACCTTTGAGCTGGAGCAGGCCGGCGAAGCGTATGAAACCCAGTTACTCGCTGAAGAAGCTATCAAGGTTGTTTTTAAACCCTGAGGTGAAACCCACAGTTGAGTTCTTTTTTAATCTGCCTTTTTTTTAAAAAAAACCCTATAGCCCTGGTCCTTGACTGGTTTTGTTTTGGTCGGTTTACAGATGAGGATACGGAGCCTGCGGAGCAACATGACTGGCTGCTGGAAGTCATAACCCGTCCACCGTTGCCGCGTTAAGCGCGGTTATTGGTTTTTCCAATTCGCCTGTCGTTTCTCGGTAAAGGCTCTACCGCCTTCCTGTCTGTCCTCGGAATTCATGACCCGGGTCTGTACCCAGTCCGTGATCTGGTCAACTGCGTTGTAATCAAGTGATGACGCCCGCACCATGGATTCTTTCATGCCCTGGACGGCTACCGGACTCAGGGAACAGATTCTATGAGCCATTTTTTCGGCTTCCTGCATCAGTTGGTCAGCTGCAACGATTTTATTAATCATGCCTATTTGAAAAGCTCGTTCAGCCGTTATTCGATCTGCCATCAGCAATAACTCGGAGGCAATCGCCCAGGGCATTATCCGCGGGAACCATCCACAGGGAATGGTTGCGATACCCCACTGGGGTTCTGGTAACCAGAAAGAAGTATCTGCCGTGGCAATTCTTATGTCTGCATCCAGTGCAATCCACATGCCGTATCCAACGACATGGCTGTGTAGTGCGGCAATAATCGGTTTGAATACTTTTTGGGTCTGGCTGATATCTGGGAATTCACCGGTGTATTGGTATTTTTCTGGAGCTCCACTGGAAAGATCAGCTCCGGCGCTGAAGCATTTGCCCTTACCGGACAGAATGGCGACGCGAAGTGCTGGGTCGTCGCGGAAATCAGCCCAGATATGGCCGAGTTCCTCATGCAGTTGTTCATCCATGGCATTAAGTTTATCCGGACGGTTCAGAGTGACGTAAGCGATGGCGTCTTTTTTCTCGTAGATTACAGTTTCTAGTTCCATGATTATTTTGCCGTTGCCTTGTGTCAATCAAGTCTACCAAGAAAATGGCAGCCCAGCTGATTTCTAACCGGCATTGCTGATTAGCCTGGCTTGTTCTGCTTAGGTGGTTTGGCAGCGATAGTCAGTGACTTTCAGGTTGAAGTTAGGTCAGCCAATCAAGGCCCCTTATCCAGATAATGCCTGGGCTCAGTAACCAGGGTCATTGAATAGGGGCGTTAATGCTGTGTCAGTCCTAGGGTTCATCGACCTGGGGCCGCTGATGGGAAAGTAGCCAGTCGTAGATTGCCGGGTTGCTATAAGTTTCGCTCCAGGAGTCATGATCTGCATTGGCATAGGTTGTGAAGTTGACCTCGCAGCCGGCGGCTCGGAGAAGGCGGACCATTTTTACTGAATCCGTGATGGGCACAACTGAATCCATTACACCATGGAAGCACCAGACGGGGAGGGTTTTAAAATTGTCAGGGTTCACCCAGAAAAACGGCGGACATATCGGTAGGATTGCAGCAAACCGGTTGCCTGCTAGATTTGCCAATTGCCAGGTGCCTCTGCCGCCCATGCTCAGTCCTGTAACGTACAGCCTTGATAGGTCAATATTGTAATCAGCGATGATTTTGTCGAGCAAGGCCAGGAGTTTGTGTTCATCCCAGGCTTCTTTAACAGGACACTGTGGGCAGACCGTGACAAAAGGCAGTTGCTTGCCCTGCTCTAGCTCTTTGGGAAGGCCTGTTTTGGCCAGAGCCGTGAGGTCGCTACCACGCTCTCCGGCTCCATGCAGGAACAGTAACAGGGGGAAGCCAGAGGCGTGATTATCGACATAGTCATTTGGCAGGTAGACCCGGTAAGGTAGTTCAATGCTGATGTTAAGCTGGCCTGAAAATTTTAAATCATCGGATTTCATTATTGCCACTTTTGTGATTGATCGAG
Organism: Gammaproteobacteria bacterium; assembly: GCA_018666555.1. Taxonomy (GTDB): domain Bacteria; phylum Pseudomonadota; class Gammaproteobacteria; order Pseudomonadales; family Azotimanducaceae; genus UBA9926. The sequence continues at coordinate 47,959 of JABIZD010000102.1, read as the reverse complement.
ATACAACCATATCAGGCGCTGTTAAACAGGAGAAGGCTCTGGGCTGTCAGTTCGTTGGGCACTGAATGGGATTTTTTGCCAGGCGGAGATCCTTAAAATGGTCAATGGTTTGAGTGCTGGGCTGTTGCTGAAAAGGCGATTTGTTGTCGGTCACAAGACCAAGGCCAAGATATGTGCCAAGGCGTTAATTGCATCCTGGTGGTCATCCTGCGAAAATAATAGTCGCGCCACCAGCAGGTAAAAAATGCCAATGCATGAACTTTTAGACAGTCTCGTTAGCACGGTATTGGAACTTGTCGCCAACTGGGGCTATCTGGGCATTTTCATAATGATGTTCATTGAATCATCGTTCGTGCCTTTCCCGAGTGAGATAGCGATGATTCCAGCAGGATATCTTGTCTCTCAGGGACAAATGAATTCGCAGTGGGTGGTGCTCTCCGGATTAAGTGGCAGCCTGTGTGGGGCGATGTTGAATTATACGCTAGCCCGTTTTCTTGGCTTGCCTTTGTTTAAAAAAATAGGCCATTATTTTTTCATCCGCGAAAAACATTTTGACCAGGCAGGTCGTTATTTTGAATCCCATGGAGAGATCACGACCTTTGTTTGTCGGTTGATTCCTGGCGTTAGGCAGTTAATCTCTGTCCCAGCGGGTCTCGCGGCGATGAATATTCCGCGCTTTTTATTCTTCACGGGTCTGGGTGCTGGATTGTGGTGCTGCATCCTGGTTTTCATCGGTTATCAGGCGGGTGCGCACGAGGAACTTTGGAAGCCCTTGCTCCAGGATTTCATGCTCTGGATTACGGCTGGCCTTGTTGTGATTGTTTTTGGCTACCTGTTTTTCGTGAAACGTCGTAGTTAGACTTCCTTCATCTCTTATCAGCAGGAATAAGTGACTGGCAGCCCTACTCCTCTGTCATGGCCTGATGTCGTAAAATGCATTGAATGCATCGCCTTCAAATGGCACTTCCCGGAAACGACTAAAACCATTTGCTTTGGTCATTTCTCTGGCTTTGTCTTTATGAAAACCCAGGGTACCCAGGCCTGCGCCATCCGCGGTTGACAGCCCAGCCGACATGCAGACCAGCACTGAAAACGAATACGCCAGAGTGGCCATAGGATTGTCTTCCAGATTTTCCGCAAATGTAGGCAAGCCCTTCACATCAGCACACAGCCAGGCCCCGTCTTCCTTGAGCGAATGGCGGATAGCTGAAATCAACTGATCTGGATGGGTGGAATCATGAATGACATCAAAAGTAGTAATGAAGTCAAAACTGGCATCCTCGGGTAATGGTTGGTCAACGGGGTTGTGTAACACCAGGTTTTTGACGCCGGCAGCGTTGATGTTGTTTTGGGCTCGATCAAGGGCATGCAGTGAGATGTCATAGCCGGTGAACTGACTATTGGGGAATGCTCTGGCCATCGCAATGGTCGAGGTGGCTCCACCGCAACCGACGTCGGCGACGCTTGCACCAGCTTTGAGTCGCTCAACCATGCCATCAATCTGGGGTAGCAGATCAGGGACCAGGTGATCTGCCTGGAACTTGCGACTCATTCTTTCGATGCCGCAGGCACAGCTTTCTCCTTTATCATCAAAACTGTGGCCTGTTCCACTACGGAAACACTCCGGTAGGTGATTTACCGTGTCATAAATGGAAACAACAGACTGGAACATGCCGCCGAGATAGGCCGGGTGGTCAGTTTCCGCCAGGACCTTCTTGGCAGGCTCGGACAGGTAGAATTCATCGCTGGCCTTCAGGTATTCTATCTGGCCGATGCAGGCTTGTTGGTAGAGCCATTCCCTTACCCAGCGTTCGCTGAGCTGAGTTTGTTGTGCCAGTTGGGTGCTGTTCATGGCTCCACTTTCGGCTAGTTGTCTGTAGAGTCCGAGTTGGTCGCCCAGCAAGGTTAAAGCGCAGTTCAGCCCACCAGTGACACTTTGTGATACCTGGCTTGCGAAGTCTCGAGTACTCATGGTATTTGACATGATTGGGTTCCTTTAATTGCTGCGATGATTAAATTGCAGTGTAGGCCTGGAATCAGAAATTACAATCAACCGACTATTATTTGAAGGGTTAAGCGCTACCTAAATTTGCTGCAATTGTTCCTATTCGCTTGAAATAGGCCTGGGCTTTGTGGTTTTCTCTGAGTTATTCCGGGCTACCTTGGGGAGTAAAAATGACTACCAGAAAATCATTGCTGCTAGCGAATGCCAAAGAATTCATCGGCTCCAGTTTGGGAATCAGCCAATGGGTATCTATTGACCAGGTACAAGTTAATATTTTTGGCGAGGTATCAAGGTGGCGTAAGCCAGGGCACTGTGACCCTGAGTCAGCGCAGAAGGGCCCTTATGGAGGCACCCTGATTCATGGCTTTCATATGGTATCTCTGCTCTCTCATTTTTTTGAAGATGCAGTATCAAAACCGCAGGATGCCTCACATTCTCTCAACTATGGTTTAGACAAGGTGCGAATACTGCAACCCGTTGTCATAGGTCAAGGGGTGAAACTACGCTCACACGTGAGTCTGCTTGCGGTCACGGATAAGAGTGACGGGCAAGTGTTACTGAAAACCTGCCACCAGATTGAAGCCCAAGGCCTGGATGATTACGTCATGTATGCTGAATATCTGGCGTACTGGTTTCCTGAAAGCGATTAGAAACTAAAATAATGGGGCTTTCTGGTCGCTGTCCTGATCTCGGTCTGCTCAGCTTATGCGTGCGCCTTGCTTGCTAAGTTGCCGTTGAACGTCGGCAATATTAACCTCACAGAAGGGGGTGTCCGTCTGGAGCGATACTGCTGCAGCGACACCAGCCCCCTGGCCATTGACGGCGCAGCACATCATATTGCGTACTGCCGCATGAGAGTCCCGGTCTCCGCCTGTGCTTCTGCCTGTCACCAGTAGATTATTAATGCCTTTGGGTAACATAGCCCGGTAAGGTAGCTGGAAGTAACGACCTGTAGTTGGCAGGATAAGGATGCCGTAGCCATCGATAAATTCGGGGAATATGCCGATACTGTCGTCAAATCGCCCCTGCTCGCGAACGTCGGTAGCCGTCATGTTGTATTGGGCATCAATCTTGCGGGTATCTCTTATCCCCAGGGTCATACCGAAGTTGCGTAATTTGGCATCTTCACAACCGGGCGAATATCGACGCAACGCATCGACTGCCATCATGGCTTGTTTTCGTCCCTGCATTTCACCTTGAGTCAGGTGGTCGGCATTGGTGCCGTCTATGCCGGCAAGGTGGACAAGATTTAAATAGGTCAGATCACCCTGGTCGGATGCAGTTCCCCAGGTGCCACAGATGGTGTTCAGGTTCTCAGGTATATAGCCTGCTTTAATGGCTTGCTGAAAAGGTTTCCTCAAGAAGGGTGAAAACATCTTATCCTCCTTGCCCGTAGTCTCAATGGACCACTCGCCCCCGGCCCAATCAGCATAGGTTTGCGGGTCAGCTTTAACGCCGTCAATAAACCGGGTTTTATCAACACCGGTCATGGAAAACATCACCGACGCGGCCATCATATGTTCTATGGGTGTCTTGCGAACCAGCGCTCCTGACATTGTTGCTATATCAGCATCACCGGTAGCATCGATTATCCTTTGAGCTAATATAGCTTCGCGACCGGATTTGCCTTCGACAATGACACCCTCGACGACGCCTTTGTTGACGATTGTCGCAACGACACTGCGATGCAGCATCGGCCTGATGCCTGCTTCAAGTACCAATTGGTCAGCGACGTATTTGAAGGCTTCACCGTCCAGCGAATGGCTATCTGATTGGGGTTCGGGCATAGCAGCCCCCATGGTTTTGGCGCGCTGTTCAAATTCAATACCGATGCCCTCGCAATCAACCGTCTGTTCATGGCGATACCAGGCAAACCCTTCCACGCCGACCTGGGTAATGTTGCCACCGAAACATCCGTAGCGTTCCAGCAGGGTTGTTTCTGCACCTGCTCGAGCCGAGGCAATGGCTGCTGCCAGGCCAGCTGGGCCGCTGCCTACCACGAGGACGTCAGTAGAGAGGATGACGGGTGTTTCCCGTGCCGGTTCGGTTATGAATCGCATGGTTCGTACCTGCATTTGAATGATCGACAAGGGTGGGCCAATATCGCCTTCAGCAACTCTACCTGCTTACTCTAGGGATGCCTTATGATGAATTTCCTGCTTTGACAGCATGGAGACGGCGATGGATCGGTCGGCCAATGTCAGTGCCAGGTTACTGGATAGAAAGTGACTTGCCTCCTTAACGCCTTTTAGTTCAGCATCGAAGTGAGCTAACCCTAAACCGTTAATGAGGTCATAGGCATGCTCTGCCGGTACCAGTTCTGAGGATGGTTTCATCTTGGCCAGCATTTCCTGCAGGGCTATACTCTCTTGGCCATCCATGGTTGAGGCCATACCTCCCATTATCATTTTGAAGCCATCATGGGATTGGGCGATGTTATCGTTGAAATGGAAGTGATCGCCTTTTAAGAGAACAACGCTTGCTCTGGGTTCCGGACTCCGATCGTAAAGATCCTGCATTCCCTCGAGTGGCAGGATCGAATCTAATTCAGCGACCAGATAAAGTACCGGCACTCGCCTTTGCCAGGTAAAGTTTAAGGACTTTGCCATAGCATTGTCTGTATCCAGGGCTGTGCCGCCCCCAGCTGGCGCCAGAGGCAGTGCCGCTTTTATTCGATGGTCTGTTTCAAGTGTTTTCAGGGTGGTCCAGCCGCCAAAACTGTGGCCAGACATGCCTACCTGATCTTCTATGACCTGCAGCCCTGATTTACCGGCTAACATCTGATCAATGACAAAGCTGGCATCAGCAGGTCGGCTGTCGATAAAACGTTCTATTACGGCGGCTTCGCCGGCTGCAGCCTCGCCAGAGATTAGATTAGCAGTGGTATTTCCGACATGATCCATTGCCGCTACCACATAGCCATGACTGGCCAGATGACAATAGAAAAAAGTCGATTGGCGTCGTTCTCCGCCAAAACCGTGGGAGAAGATAATGAGCGGGCTTGGATCAGACTTTGCGCGGGCATCCTTAACAGCTTGTTGACTCGATGCACCTAATCCGGGGACTATCTCAAACTTGTCCTGGATGTTTGGGTCAAGGTCCTGTCCTTGATATTCTGAAGTTGCTGGATACCATATATCTACTGGCATACTGCAGTCTCGTTTAGTATCAGTCCACTCGAATTGACGGGTGCCAACCGGATGTGGCCCCCTTTGAAATGGATTGTATGCCGTCATAGTGCTGACCTCGTAGTCGGTGATAGGTGCTATTAAATTAAGCCATTGATGCGGTTCAAATTGCCGTGTTGTCCAGGGTCCAAATCCTTATCTGTTAAAGCCGGGTGATCTACGGAGTATCGATGCGCCCGATAAATACTGACGGTTGCCTCGCCGCGTTTGTTGTTATTGACGAAAGGATTAATCCATTCCCAGACGACATCCCTGGCTTTGTTAACTTCAAAAATCCGCCCGCTGGTGCCTTCACATATCAGTGTATTGCCTGATGCCAGGCGAGATGCGCCGGAAATATGTCCACTGTAAAACTGCTGGAAGGGTACGCCGTGATAAGTCCAGACAATTTCATCGTTATCAGGATTAACTTCGATTACTCGTGACGAAGAAGAATCGCCATTGTCAAAAATCTGGATATTATCGCCGACCCAGGTTGGGTTGTGTTGACCATGGCTACGATTGAACTTCCAGGTTATCTCAGTTGCTGCAGCGTTAATGATGGCAACGCGATCAGTATTACGAGCTGAAAATACGATTTCACCTTTGTCGTTGATATCAATCCCGTTGAGATGAGTCCATTCCCATCGACGTGTGCTTGGGGATATTGGATCCTTGACAGGATCTAGCAGCTTCCAGGTATGGATTCGCCTGACTTCTTTACCTTCTTTATCGACTTCGACGAGGTCATCCCCTAGCAGACGAGGTAGTCTCTCTCTTGGCATCTTGTAGCCACCACGGACTTCCTTGTGCAGGTTCTCTGGCAGTTCAACCCATTCTGGCACCATGGTATTACCGTTAGCGAATCGAAAGAAATCATGGTGCTGGCTTCGATTTTCATATTCCCAGACGATATCACCCTGCCAGTTAACTTCACAAAGCGTCGTGTGATAGCCGCCGAGACGAGTGACGTGTTGTTCAAAGGGCAATGGCGCTTTTGTCGGTTCATCCTTGGGTGCGGCCGGAAGATCTATATCCGAACCGGTCATTAACAGGTTACCGTTGTTGAGTAATCTACCGTATCCTGGTCGGATATGATTGAACACCCAGCGATGAACTACCCGGCCCGCCATATCGATCAGATAAGTGGACTGATCACCATGGGGTGTTAGTAAGGTATAGCCTTTTGTAGACAGTCCGGGTTTATGAAAAGTGAGACCTGTTGGCCGACTAATTGACCATCCCATTTTAAACTCCTGTTAGCGCTGGTTTGAATGTGAAGGCTGAACTATACCTCAGTTTTCGGATATGGTGGAAATCTCAGTCTTGCTCGAAATGCTGGTTTAGTCGGTTGTTTGGTTTACTGAGCAGTCGCTACCAGCTTGGCAGATCGCCTGGATATCGCAGCAACAGATGCGGCGTATTAATGTCCTTTTAAAGAGTACGCCGCATTTAGATCTTATCAGGTCGAATCTGTTGGAACAGATCCTGGGGTGAGTGCAGCTTGCCATTGGCCAGGATGATTTTTTCAGTGTAACAAACTGCTTTTCCCCTATTTATCATGTGTTAGTATTTTATCGACTGGGTGATTAAGTGAGGACAAAAATGAAAGTAGGTTATTCGCTGGCATGTTTGCTACTAACGGTTGTTCTAGTCAGTTTTTATTCTAATCCCACCTATGCAGAAACCGATATGAACCCAACTCAACATCCTTTTGTATTTCATTTGATTCAGGAAAAATTTTGGCAACAGGCAAAGGCAACGGGCACGGTGTACTTTCCCCCAACTTATGATCAGGATGGGTTTACCCACGGAACCTCCAATCCAGAAAAACTGTTAGCGGTAGCCAACCATTTTTATCCGGATGTGAAAGGGAATTGGTTGTGCCTGAAGATGACAGTGCAGAGTCTTGCCGATACCGGTGTGCGAACCGTATTTGAAGGGACTGCTCCAGTAGGAGATATTCAACCTGACTTTGTTGGTGCCGATGACGAGTTATTCCCCCATATCCTGGGGGGAATTCATCCTGATGCGGTAATCGAGGTTCATCCCGTAGAACGGAATTCTGATGGGGCTTATCTCAGTATCACAGGTGTCACTGTTAACTGAGATTGGTGCCTACAACGTCCCAGACCGTGGCAGGATGCGGATAGTTCGAGATTCTGGTTTTCATGGTAATTGAAGGGGACTAGCAGGTTGAATGATTTCCGAGTGCGCAATTTTTTTTGCCGACTTGTGTGCCTGCCCAGGGCAACGTATCTTGAAATACAGCAATCAGTGAATAGAGGGCAACAATGGACTGGGGCATACATCTACCGCAACTGGGTAAGCAGGTCAGCCGGGAAAACCTGAAAAGCTTTGCTGAACGAATCGACACTCTGGGAATTCACTCTGGCTGGGTGAGCGATCACGTTTGCTGGCCGGCCCAGTTTGAACCAAACTACCCCTATACCGACGATGGTAGTTTCCCTGCACCGAATGATATGGCCTGGCTTGACCCTATTGGTACCCTGTTATTTGTATCAGCCTGCACTGAGAACCTGAAACTTGGCACCACCGTACTGATTCTCCCCTACCGTCTTCCTGTTATTACTGCAAAGCAGTTAGCAACCCTGGATGTGCTGTCAAACGGCCGATTGATCCTGGGTGCCGGAATTGGTTGGATGAAGGAGGAAGCCGAAGTGCTGGGTATGCCTTTTGATAATCGTGGTGCAAGGAGTAACGAGCAATTGGAAATTTTTCAATCGTTATTTACTGATGAAGAACCTGAATATCAGGGTGATTATTATCAGCTACCCAAAGTCAGGTTTGAGCCCAAACCTATCCAAAAAAACATCCCAATCTGGATTGGAGGAGATACCTCTATGGCATTTAAGCGGGTTGCAAAGTACGGCCAGGGTTTTCAGGCGGCATTTCAGCCCATTAGTCGAATTAGTGAAGAAATTGCAGAAATTAAGCAGTGTTGTGAAAATATTGGTCGAGACCCAACGGAGCTGACTTTTTCTGTAAGGATGTATCTTGACCCCATGGGTATCATGGAAAAAGAAAAATCACTCACTGGGAGCACAGAGCAAATACAAGCAACTGTAGCCCAGTTCGAATCAATCGGAGTGTCCCATATTCTCATCGACCCTGTTGCTCCGGGAGGGATTCAAGGCCGGCTTACGGCAGTGGAAAGCTTTATGGAAAGTATTGCGGATTGAATTCTATGCCTGCGGCAAAAAAAGCAATTGAGGTTGCAGATTGTTGTCTATATTGGTTGTGCTGGTGATTTTATTATGGGGTAAATGCTCTCGCATCAATCTTTGAACGGCGACGCATTGGCATGAACTTTCATTGCTTTGCTGCAATAAACATAGCTGGCAATGATCAATGGAAGTACAGAGAGGGTTAATAAAACTGATTCGTTTTGAAATAGCAGAAAATCGTAGGCGCCATGAAGACAGATAGCAATTGTGAGTCCTTTTAATCGAGTGATGGATTCGGAAGATGATTTTTCAAATTTTGCCTTGCCCACGTAATAACCCATGAAAATACCAAAGGCAGCGTGCATTGGCACAGCTGTGAATATGCGGACTATAGCTGTCCCCATACCACCCTGGGCTACATAGAATATGTTTTCAAGGGTGGCAAAACCTAGACTGATCATAACTGCATAGATAATGCCGTCGAAAGGCTCATTGAAAGCAGGCTTTCGATAAGCAAACAGGACTAAGACCAGATATTTGCCTAACTCTTCAAAGAACCCAACAATAAAAAATGCTGCCAGGAAAGCCGACGTAAGATCGGTGTCTGTGTCCAGGTCAAAGCCAAAGTGGTCGAGGAAGAAAGACTCGGCGATCGCTGCTGGGATGCAGGTGGCTGCTCCCAGGAAAAAACATTTTAGGAGTAATCCCAGGGGCTCTTTTTCGTGTTTATCACGCCAATAGACATACAGAGCAATTGCCAGACCAGGTGCTAAAGCGAGAAGAAAAAGAATCATGTGCAGACTTTCCTGAAAATGTAGGGGAATTGCAACTAGACTAACCGTGTTCTAGAAACTCTATCCTAGAAAATATATTCAAGAAAATGTTTTGAGCATTTTCGAAATTACAGGGGAACCTTTGATACAAGCTGTTTTGCAATTTCGCAAAAATGAGGTTAAAACTTCTTTGTTTCGATGTTTGAAGATCACAGGCTTGCTGCAGCCTTCATTGATGAGGTAATCGATAAGCAATGATAAACCCCCGCAATATAGTGCTAATGGTCCTGCTGTTGTTTGGCAATAACAGTCGAGCGGCTGAGAAAGTTCTGATAGATACGGATCCAGGCGTAGACGATGCTTTAGCAGTAGTCTTTGCCTTCTCCTCACCAGACCTTGAAGTGGTTGGGTTGACCACTATCTTTGGAAATGTTGAGACAGATCTGGCGACTCGTAATGCGCTTCGGTTGCTGGACCTGGTCGATAGAGACGTTCCGGTTGCTGAAGGGGCGGTAAAGCCTTTGTATTCAAAAAAACTTCCAACACCTGATTTCGTGCATGGCAGGGATGGTTTTGGTGAGATCAACCTACCTGAGTCGGAAAGGCAGCCGTTGGCTGAGTCTGCCGCTGAATTTATCGTCAGGACAGTCATGGCGAGTCCGGGTGAAATTACCCTGGTGGTACTCGGACCGATGACTAATATTGCTTTGGCACTGGCTCTGGAGCCCGATTTGGCCAGTCATGTGAAAAGAGTTGTGGCGATGGGCGGGGTGCTACAGGTGATGGGAAATGTTTCCCCGGTTGCTTCGGCTAATATCCTTGGTGATGCACACGCGGCAGACATTGTTCTGGGAACGGATTGGAATGTAATTCTGGTACCGGCAGATACGACGCGTCAGGTGAGGGTTACAGATCAATGGCTGGCGCATGTTCGGGCCAACGGCGGGAAACAAGGTAGGTTCATTCATGATATTAGCCGCTTCTATCGTGACTTCTATCGACAAGGGGGGGTGACCGATGGATTTTATAATCATGACCCGACAGCGATGGCTTTTGTCGTCGACCAATCACTTTTCAAGACGGAACAGCGGGCCATTCGTGTTGTCACCGATGGTATTAGTATTGGTGATGTGGTGGCTGCAAAAGAAATGCATTATCAGGTCGCTGGGCCTTGGTTTGGTATTCCTTTAGCGACCATTACCACTGAAGTTGATGCAGACGGCGTTATGCAGATGTTGGAAGCCGCTCTCATTGAGCGTTAGCTAGTTCAGGAAGTTGTTTATGCTCCGAGCCCTTAGTTTACTGGCGAAAATTAATGAAGCCATCTGTGCAGCAGCAAGGAACCTAGCAGGGCTTCTTCTCGTTGCTATGCTCCTGGTTGTAGTCCTGCAAATCGTGTTTCGTTATGTGCTCAATGACTCGTTGATCTGGAGTGAGGAAATCGCCAAGGCGATGATGGTCTGGACGGCATTTCTAGTCGCGCCTTGGGCATACCGGGTCGGGGCAAATGTTCGTATTGAGTTGTTTATTACTGAGATGCCACCGCTTTTCAAAAATTTGTTAACTTTGGCGCTTAATTTAATGGTGTTTTGGATCATCGTTGTGTTCTTCTGGGAGAGCATCGGCTTCTGGCAGCGCGGTTTGATGGTACGTGCCGACAGTCTGCCGATTCAAGTTGCCTGGTTTTACTCTATTGTACCGGTGGTATTTTCTATGATGCTGCTTGTTGGTGCGGAGCAGCTGCTGCGTAATTTCCTGACCCTAAAGCATCCGAGTAAGGACTTCGACCTACCCGCTTTCGATGATGCTTTTGATTTAGAATAATCCGAGACCGCCTATGTCCTTAGCCTATTTCTGGATATTCCTTTTTTTGCTCGCCGCCAGTATGCCCGTGGTGTTCGCATTGTTGATTGGACCAGGATTGAGCCTGGCACTTGACGGTGAACAGGTGTTCTATAAAACCCTGTTATCGCGGCTTTATAATGGGTTGGATTCGTTTCCATTGATGGCTCTGCCTTTTTTCATCCTCGCCGGGCAGATTATGAATGCGGGTGGTATTACTCGATCCATTGTTGACTTCAGTCAGGCCATGATTGGTCATGTTCGCGGAGGTCTGGCACAAGTCAATATTGGCTCGTCATTGCTGTTTGCTGGCCTGTCTGGTTCTGCTGTGGCTGATGCCTCCGCGCTTGGGAAAATATTTATTCCGGCCATGCATCAGAATGGCTACAGTCGGCCGTTTGCAGCAGCGATCACAGCTGCATCGTCAGTTATCGGTCCAATTATTCCGCCTTCTGGCATTATGATCCTCTATGCCTTTATCATGAATGTGTCGGTAGCAGGACTGTTTGCTGCCGGTCTGGTCCCTGGGGTGATGATCGCTATCGGATTAATGGTCATGACCAATTACCTGGCCAGGAAGCGTGGCTATCCAGTGGCAAACCAACCTGTAAGCTGGCGTCAAAGGGGAGTGGCATTTCGTCGTACCCTGCCCGCATTATTGACGCCGGTGATTCTTCTTGGCGGTATTCTTGGCGGTGTATTCACGCCAACGGAAGCCGCTGCTGTGGCTGCGGTATATGCGATCCTGGTGTCGGTATTCTATCTGCACACTTTGCAATTGAAATCGTTGTTCCGCATATTTGTGTCATCAGTTGCGCAGTCTGGCATTGTGCTGTTGCTGGTTGGAGCCTCGGTTGCGTTCGCCTGGATTATTACGGTCTCTGGACTGGCCCATACCGTCGCCGATGGTATGGCCAGTATCAGTAACAATGTACTGGTATTGCTGTTCCTGCTTAATATTTTCCTACTACTGATCGGCATGTTTCTAGATGCCGGGCCTGCAGTGTTGGTGCTTGGTCCGGTCCTTGGGCCCATGTTTATCAGCCTGGGAATCGATCCATTGCATTTTGCAGTAGTGATGTGTGTCAATGTGACGGTCGGGCTGGCAACGCCACCGATGGGACTGGTGCTGTTTGTTAGTTCAGCTGTCTCCCGGGAAAGGGTAGAAACCATCGCTGTGCATATGCTGCCGTTTTTGTTGGTGGAAGTTCTGGTTATTTTCCTGATCACCTATTTCCCGGTTCTGTCCCTAGCATTGCCACGCTGGCTGGGATTCGCATAGTGTTGGGCAGATGACCAGGCAACAGTTTTTACTCAGTCTGTTTTTGTTGATCACGGTCTGCTGCCTGGTAGGTATTCTTAATTCGGCCAGTGGACCACAAATGAATCATAAGATTCGTGTTTCCCTGCTCGGCACGTCGGACGATGAGGACTATGATGGCGCACTGGCTTTCAAACACTATGTGGAGACCAAGAGTGGCGGTGCTATAGGAGTCCAGTTGTATCCTTCAGGACAATTCTGTTCAGCGGAAAGAGAGTGTCTGGAAGCACTTCAGGCCGGAGTGCTACAGGTTTTTATGTTCACAACGGGTGGATTTGGAAGTGTCTACGGGCCGGCACAGGTCCTGGACCTACCTTACGCCTTTCGTGATGATGCAGTAGCCGAGTGTGTACTTGATGGTCCAATTGCAGAGTTACTAAGTCAAACGATCCTGGAGGCAGATCTGGGTATTCGATTGATGACAGTGTCCAACACCGGCGGTTGGAGGAACTTTGCCAGCACGGATCGACCTATTCTTACCCCAGAAGATGTCAGGGGGCTAAAGATTCGAACGATTACAGCGCCACTGCAGCAGGAACTGGTTCGTCGCCTGGGCGGTAATCCTACTCCCATCAGCTGGCCTGAAGTCTACCCTGCCCTGGCTACCGGAGTGGTTGATGCAACCAAGAATGGCATTCATGATATTGTCAGCATGCAACTGCACGAACAGATTAAGTATGTGACCTTGGATGCTCACGCCTATATGGGCGGCTTGTGGTGGTATTCTGAGAAGTCCTGGCAGCAGCTCCCCGAATCCTTGCAGACAATCGTATTAGAAGGATTTGCTGAATTGAAAACGACTACCCGTATGGCAATCAGGCGCTGGGAAACAGAATCTTATATCACCTTCCAGGAGTCAGGTGGAACGCTGCATGTGCCGAGTGCAGACCAGCGCAAACTGTTCAAGCAAGCGGTTGTTGGAATGCGGCAATGGTATGTCGACACCTATGGCGAGAAGTGGTTAAAGCGTTTTGATCAGGCTGTGCATCACTGTGAGTCCGGATGAGAGTGTGATATTTTGGTGATGCGGGCGCTGGGAGTTATCTCGGTTAGTCTTGGGTAGAAAGTTATGATGATAATGTGGTCTCATATCGGTGTTCGATTGCGCAGAATAATTTAAGAGAGTCGTTTCTATATTTCAGCAGGCTATCAGCCGGGGAGTTTCAGTCCATGAAGGGGATTATGCAGAGGGTCAGTCTTTTTTTGTTGTTAGCGATAGGATGTTCGGTAGCTGCCGGGGAAACCACAATATTGCGGTGTGACCGCATGATAGATGTTACCACGGGGGCCTTATTGAGGAACCAGATGATCACTATTGTTGATCAGAAAATAGACAGTATAAATACTTTTAATGCTCCGCAGTCTGATACAGACGTGGTTCATCTTAAAGACATGACCTGCCTGCCCGGGTTAATGGATATGCACGTGCATTTGATTTCAGAAACAGGGCCGAGTAATTACTCTAATCAGTTCAGGCTCGATCCAGCAGATTATGCCTTTGGTTCAGTGAAATACGCGGAGCGAACATTGATGGCAGGGTTTACCCTGGTTCGCGATCTGGGGAGCGCGGATAACCTGGCGATCAGTTTGCGTAATGCCATTAACCGGGGTGATATCCGTGGACCCAGAGTCCTTGCGGCAGGTAAGAGCCTGGCGACCACAGGCGGGCATGCAGACCCAACGAACGGCCGTAACAGTAGGCTACGGGGTGATCCCGGGCCTGCACAGGGCGTCGTAAATGGAGCCAGTGATGCCGCCAAGGCGGTTCGTCAGCGGTATAAGGAGGGTGCTGATCTGATTAAAATAACCGCGACTGGCGGTGTATTAAGTCAGGCTAAAAATAGTCAGAATCCCCAGTTTCAGATGGATGAGCTGGAAGCTATTGTCCAGACCGCGAAAGATTATGGTTTCAAGGTGGCAGCACATGCTCACGGTGCTGAAGGCATGAAGCGAGCAGTGCGTGCCGGGGTGGATTCAATTGAGCATGGAACTCTTATGGATGCTGAGACCATGCGACTGATGAAAAAAAATGGTACCTATTACGTACCAACAATAATTGCTGGCAAGTTTGTTGCGGAAAAAGCCGAGATCGAAGGGTATTTTTCGGACCTGGTTCGGCCTAAGGCACGAGCCATTGGGCCCATGATCCAGGATACATTTGCGAAGGCTTATAAGGCAGGCGTGCGTATTGCCTTCGGTACAGATACGGGTGTGTCAGCACATGGTGATAACTGGAAAGAATTCGTCTATATGGTTGAGGCCGGTATGCCTGCTATAGAAGCTATTCAGTCTGCCACGATTGTAGCTGCTGATCTAGCTGATAAGGCGGATATTCTTGGCAGCCTGGAGCCGGGGAAGCTAGCCGATATTATTGCCGTCAATGGTAATCCGCTTGAGGATATCGAGCGCATGGGTGATATTGGCTTCGTCATGAAAGACGGCGAAATATATAAACATGCAAAGGTTTATTAGGTTGTTTCAAGGGGGTAGAGTCGCGACGGTTATTCTATTTAGTAGAAGTTGTATTACCGATTCGTACGGAATGAGGGGAGAGGCAGAGCGGCCCACTAAAATTCATTTGCGGCGCCGGAAATGTGATCCCGGCGCTAGTCAATGTGGTCCCTTTTAATTAAAATTGCCTAAAGATTAAGCAGGTCAGCCATCATTGATTCGCTCATGATTGCTTGATCCGAATTGGTTATCGGCGTGTCAGTGTTGGGATAAATTTGTACAGGTTTTTAGGCATGTCATCGCCATTTCAAGAAAGTAGCACTTGCTCAGATTCGAAATCCGAAGCACTGCAGTAGGTGGAGAATATGGTCGACAGGGCTTGTCATTATGAAGGACCCTTGCATGCTTTTTCTCCAAATGCTGGTATGAAGGTGGTTTTGCCGAGTAATTCGAAAGCCCAGATATAAAAAACCTGAAGCGAGAGGAATATAGGCTAAACAGGGCAGAAATGGCTTATTAGCGCAGATATTCTCCTGCTCTAGCAGGATGCTTAAAAGGCCGGATCGCCTGGTGTGGAATGAGAACAAGCAGGCCTGTTAGCTTATCCGTTAGCCTAAACATTTTGTGGCATGACTATTGTTTTACCTCGTATGTTCCGCAATCCCTTCATAAGCCTTTTATTGAATTAAGTCAGTCTCGTGACCTGTACTTTGAAGATCCGGAGGTTGATATCATTGGTTGAACCGATTAACCCCGTTATGTCCGGACACTTGAATTGAGTGTTGTCCTCCCCAGGCGATCCCCCTTGCTGTAAAAGAGATCAGGGGTGATTGGTCCCATTCGGCTTTGGCGACAGGGTTTCACTAATCCGGATCGCAGAAGGGGTATTCTTTAACCCTGTTTACTACTAAACCTGCTTGTCCAAAAACCTGTCTGGTGTGTTCAGTGTGCATTTAGCAGGAAATAGATAGCAGGCAGCCAGGCCAGCAAGTGATGCTGACGTGACTGCCTGATGATTCTTACTTGATACTAAACTGGCCTTTAAATTATGAGGAAGAAGGAGTTCTTCTAATAACATAGCCATTCCAAGCCTGCGCCGGCTGTGGGTTGCAGGTGGCAACTTCATCGAACATGGCAAGTACTTCCTGGCCCTCCTCAGAAGCTGCAAAATCAGCTGAGGATGCTTCACCTTCCTCGGCTGTCTGCCACAGATTGACCCAGTTAAAGTTGGCGGGATATTCTGGCAGTGGCTCAAAGTCTACTGCGCCGATCCTGAAGAAATAACTGCTGTCCGGGTTCGCTGCGGCAATGCTATCCAGCAGCGGCAGGTAGGTTCCTCTGACTACCCTGCGTAAATCAGCGGCACCTTGACCTTCGTTGAAGCTACATAGCTGGTTAGTCAGATAATAGGGAGATTCGGCGCTAGCAAAACCAGCAGGCATATCTCGCGGTATATAAGCTGTGGTTCCAAACCGGTCTATGCCCGTTTGGCTGCCGCAGTTCAGCACATCAGGATGCATTTCTTCCATTTTTTGTTGGCCATTAGCTGCAACGTAGTCAGCCCAGCCTGCTTCCATAGTTGCTTTGTCAGCCCAGTTCAAAACCCACATGCCGTCGAAATTCGGGTCTTCCCAGCCTCGTGGAACGTAAGCGAAAGCCGCATTCACTTTATGATCGAGGCCATCGATCATGATATTCCAGTCCTTTACCATGGCCTGGTAGCTTTCGCTGGAAAAATTTTCCCCCTGTTTGCACCACAGGTATTCGTAGTAGGCATCCGGCTCATTAGGTGGATAGGCTTCAGTCGATACAGCCTCACTCTGGGTAGCAGGAGCCGCGACGACGGCTTCTTCTTCCTGGGCGCAGCCAGCAAATAGAAATGCAAAAAGTATTAATAAGCTAAATCGTTTCATATAAATTTCCTTTTTAGGTGGCTGTATCAACCAATCAGTATTTAGTGGAATAAAAATATTAGTTCTTTTGATACCAATTTGAAAGAAGTTGTGGACAAATATTTTCTTCCCAGGCCGCGAGATGAAGATCCTTTTCTGGTTTAGTTCAGAGAAAGACATTTAATCAGTGTTGGCGCAGACCGCCCTATTAGAAAAGGGTTTATTGAGGAAAGCCGTGTTTCGGTGTGGTGGGCCTGGGGATTAAGTCAGCGGTAAGGATCAATCACAGGAACGCCTATACAGGCATTGCATATCTTCACTTTGAGACGAATCGATACTTTGATAACAACCGCTTTCATAGCTTAGTTCGACTACCGGTACGGGCATGCTTGCCCGGAAGTTTAAAATCAGTGCTATTTTCCGGATTTGTTGCCGGTTCAGCATTTTTTGGACTGGGAAGTGATAACTCAGGCGTTCAGGGTAGGAAAGTGATCGCTTACTGATGCTCTGGCTCCAATTAGTTGAGTTTAGGATGTTTCACCTATGGATGGTCGGCAGATTTTGCCAGCAGTCGATGAACGGTAAATAATACTAGCGCTGCAATCAGTAGCATCAGCCACCAGGGAGCTCCATAACCACCGGGTAAGGTACCAATCAACAAGGCAACAGCGCCAGTTAATGCCGCATAGGGTAATTGTGTGGTCACGTGATCCATGTGGTCGCAGCCGGTTGCCAGCGAAGACAGCACGGTTGTATCAGATAGTGGTGAGCAATGATCCGCCCAGACAGCGCCACACAGTACGCAGGCGATGGAAGAATATAATATATGCAGGTGCTCGGAATTTGCCATGCCGTTGATTTCCAGTACCGCCCAACACAAGGGAATGACTAGAGGCATAAGGATCGCCATGACACCCCAGCTGGATCCAGAAGCAAACCCTGCGATGGCTGCCAGAAAGAAAATAACAGTTGGTAATAGTTGGGGTGAAAGGGCATCTCCAAGCAGCGAAATCAAATAAGAAGCGGTCTGCAGAACACTGGTTACGTCGGCGACTGCCCAGGCCATGACCAGTAATACAAGGCCTGTCAGCATGAACCGAGCGCCAATGACCCAGGCTTCAACGGTTTCATTTAATGTCAGCAGGCCCTGGCTCAAGGTAATAAGGAAGGCCGCCAGACATGCCAGCAGAGATGCCCAGATGAGTACCACATAGGCATTGGCGCTTCCGATGATATCCTGTAGAGAATCGCCTTCACCGCTGATATACATACCGCCAATCACGCCAATCACCAGACTGCCGATGGGAACCAGGGCATTTATCGCGCGGCAGGGAATCGCTGGTTTCTCCTGAAAATCGTCCATCTGACGGTCATTGCTTTGGTTGGAATCAGTACGTGTTACGGCACCAGTGTCGCGTGCCCGTAGCTCTGCTTTATACATTGGACCAAAGTCCTTGCCGGAGAGAACGATGAGAAAAACGAAAAATAGCGCCAGGAATGGGTAAAAGCTGAAAGGAATGGATTGTAAAAACAGGCTATAAGCACTTTGCTCTATTCCGTCTAGGTGAGTGATAGCCTCTTCAATCAAGCTAACTTGAAAACCGATCCAGGTGGTGATCACAGCAATGGTTGCCACGGGTGCTGCAGTGGAATCAACCAGATAAGCCAGTTTTTCGCGGGAAATCTTCAGGTTGTCACTCACCGGCCGAGTTGCATTACCGACAATCATGGTATTGGCATAGTCATCGAAAAAAATGCCCAGTCCGAGTAATGCGATCACTGTCTGGCCGCGCCGTGGAGTGCGGGCGATTGGTAACACTAAATTGACGATACCGACCATGCCGCCGTTACGAGATACGATGCCTACCATCCCGCCGATGAGTAGGCTGAACAGAATAATTGCGCCGTGATCGGGGTCGGTCATGGCGTTGAGTACATAGACCGTCATGGTCTCAAACAGGCCCTGCACAGCTCCTTGCCAGGTCAAGCCATTGATGGCCCATGCGCCGACTAATAGCCCGGCAAACAGGGACGGGATGACCGAACGGAGGATGAAAGAAAGCAGAATTGCAACCAGAGGTGGCATTAACGAAATCCAGGCTGGGATGACATTAACGGACTTGCGGGCGATGACAGAGTGGTCCTGAATGACGGTTATCTCCGCTGTTCCTGAGTGGGCCTGTGAAAACGCTACGGGCTCAAGCGGCGAGACTTTTTCTATGACAGCAATAACTTCATTGTTAACGGCGACACTGTAGGGTCCGTCGGATAGGCCCTTGACGCTTAGTTGGGCTTTGACGCCTGTCAGCATGATAGGCGGTGATTCGATGGATATTTGTTGCGCTAACGCGGGAGACAGATCAAAGATTAAAATAATGATTAGGCTATAGATAATCCTGTTCATTGTATTACTCCCTTTGCCTGTCTTTTTGATTGTTAAGTCTGGGCCTCGGACAGAAATTGCTGGTCCAATTGCCCGTGCCTGCGCTATTGAATTCTATACTGGCATTACCCCAACATGAAAAATAGTTATTTTTTTTCAGTCATTAGGCGATCCATAAACAGGTCCGGTTTTCAGGTCATTGACTGTTTAGATATTCCTAGGCGTGTTTCTATCGAGCGGTTATAAGCGAGCTTATGCCGCTTTGGTTATTGAGCGGGTCTGGTCTGTGCCTGGCCGGAGAATAGGAAATAGGCAGTAGCTTGAGCTATTTTATCCAGGGCCACGAACAGGGGCTTATTGATAACAAGGTGAAATATTTCCGTGAGAATCAGCGACGGTGCTTTTTAAGCTCTATAACCAGCGTATTGGTAACGCGTAAACCGCAAAAGGACTGACTCAGGAGAACATAAGTGAAGCGGGTCGGGACTGTTATGGGTAGGTTTGCTGTAAGCCATCTGGAGCGGTAAACCGGCCAGGCTATTCCCGATAGCTATGAATAGTATATGCTGGAGGCTCATTTTTCTGCTGTACTCCAATATGACACTGGAAGCTGATTATTTGATTGTTGGAGCGGGAGCCATGGGAATGGCTTTTGCTGATGTTCTGGTCCATGAAAGCAATGCAACAGCAATTATAATTGATAAACGTGACCTGCCTGGGGGACATTGGAATACTGCTTATCCTTTTGTGACTCTGCACCAGCCTTCGGCTTTTTATGGTGTTAATTCTATGACGCTAGGCCAGAATCGAATTGATTCTGACGGTTGGAATGAGGGCCTCTATGAGTTGGCGACAAACAGTGAGGTCTGCCATTATTTTCAGCGGGTTATGGTAGAAAAACTGCTTCCAAGCGGCCGGATTCAGTTTGTTCCAAATGCTGAACTGACCAGTGATGGCAGCGTGGTGTCGACCGTGACAGGGCAGGTCATCGAACTGGACGCGAAAAAAATAGTCGATGCCACTTATATGAAGGTGCAGGTTCCCGCAATGCGTCCGCCTGATTTTCCAGTTGCCGACGGGGTTAGCTGTGTACCCGTCAATGGGCTCCCCGACATGGCCGGACCAAACAGGAGCTATGTCATTATCGGTGCCGGTAAAACCGGTATGGATGCCTGCTTATGGTTGTTAGGCAGGGGGGTTGATCCCAAGCATATCCGTTGGATAATGCCGCGCGATTCCTGGCTACTCAATCGTGAATTTATTCAACCGTTTAAGTTGAGTGAACGTACTGCAACAGGCTTTGCCCATCAGATGCAAGCGTTTGCCCATGCCCCGGATGTGACAGAGTTGTTCGGGATATTGGAAAATGCAGGTCAGCTTTTGCGAATTGATCCGGGGCAGGCTCCTAGCATGTATCGCTGCGCCACGGTAACGCAACTGGAAATTGAACAGTTGCGACGAATCAAGCAGATTATTCGTAAAGGTCGGGTGACTGCTGTGATGCCCGGACATATCAGCCTGGAACAGGGCAGTATGAATATTGGTGAAGATAGTATTTTAATTGATTGCACCGCGGATGGGCTGGCTCATCGACCTGCCAAGCCGATATTTAGTGGCCAGCAAATTACCCTGCAGTCAGTACGAACCTGTCAGCAGGTCTTTAGTGCTGCTTTTATAGCCCATATTGAAGTTACCAAGGCAGATGAAGATACAAAAAACGAGATTTGTACACCCGTACCTCACCCTGATACAGAAATTGACTATCTGAGAACCTCCCTGGGTAATGCAAGAAATGGTGCGGCCTGGGCAAGCGATCCAGAAATAAGTAGTTGGCTGACAGCTTCCCGACTGGACGGATTCAGTCAAGCGGGTATAGAGCCACCGGCTCCGACAGACGAACAGCAGGCCCTTGGCCGTAAGGCTTTGCAGAACCTGCAGCGTTTTGTATCAGAGTCTGAAACCAGCTTAGTGTCGTCACCTTGATTGCGCTAGTGCGACCCACCTCTCGCAGTTGGCGAGATCACCTGTTGTGCGGTTGTTTGAGAAGCGCTACCTTAATGAAGTTGTTGCCCTGGCTCCTCGGTTAGACTGCTACAGGCCAGTTTGAGTTGGAGGCTATGACAGGAGTTCCATCTCAATTGAGTTGATTGAATCTTTTAACGCTCTCGACAGTTGCTCAGGTCAGGGTAACTGACAAAGGAGCTTTGATGCGATATCAAAACATAATTCTTTTTGCGCTAATCCTGGTCTCAGCGATGACTGTGCTGTTAGCTGGGCCAGTAATCAGCTTTTTCATTCCTGTTATGCACGCAGAATTGGGTATCCCTTTGTTCTATTTTGGTGTGGCTATGTCAGCGCGACAGCTCGCTTTTGCGTTTGCCAGTCCATTTATAGGGCGCGGCATTGACCGCTTTGGAGCCAGGCCAATGTTATTGGGGGTTAGCGTTATAGCCGGCGTGGTGGTGTTTTCACTTAGTTTTGTTGAAAGCCGATGGGACCTGGTGCTGCTGATCGGGTTACTTGGATTGATCGGCCTGCAAGGTGCCGGGGGAGATTTATATGGTTCTGTTGTCGTAGCCAAGTGGTTCAAGCAAAATCGGGGACGTGCCATGTCAATTATCTTCATTGGTATGCCTGTGGGGATCTTCTTTTTCACCCCGTTAACGCAATATGTTATAGCTGAGTCTGGGTGGCAGTTTGCCTGGAAGGTTTTCGGGATAAGTGGTGCCTGTCTGATGTTTTTAGGGTCGGTTCTTCTGCGACCGGCACCTAAAGAGCCTGACTCACCAGGAATTACTGATGCAGTTGCGGGTGCTAGCCAGCAGATGCAATCGAGCCATCAATGGACTCGATCGCAGGCAGCGCGAACTTCGGCTTTCTGGAAGATTTCCATTAGTTTTGGAATTTTGATGTTCACCATCAGTACCGTCGCCATGTTCAGGGTGCCTCATTTTATCGATCAAGGTTTGGCTGCTGAATGGATTGCTGTGGCTTTTTCGACTGAGGCGGTGATCAGTGCGATGGTAGCAATACCCGTTGGCCTGCTTATTGACCGCTATCCGATTCGCTATCTTACGGCGATTGGTTATTCTTTTGCTATTGTGATGCTGTTGTTAACCATCTACACCGACACGAGAACTGAACTATTCATCGCTACGGCGTCATTTGGGCTCGGTGCGGCGAGTGTGATTATTATGCAGAATGCGATCTGGCCTGCTTACTTTGGTACAGAAAATATTGGTTCGGTGCGCGGATTAGCCATGCCAGTTACACTGATATTCGCAACTTTAGGTGCCCCTGCTGCCGGCTGGATACGCGATACCACAGGCTCATTTGTACCCATCTGGTGGTTTAGCATCTGTGCCATGATCATTAGTATTTTACTGATATTGTCGGCTAAACCACCCGTTTTAAGTGATGACAGTTAAACCTATAACCTTAGAAGCAGTAATGCTTCTTCCTTGGAGATGAATACGAACTGAAAGCGACGCATAACAGACTAAGGATTATAAATGCGGTAGGGGAGCGCGAAAAGTTTTGTTGGTAGAATCTGTAATCAATAAGGCCTCTTAAGCTAAAACGAGAGTTTAATGGTATAGTTAGGACCGGTTACTTCAACCGAGAAAGACGGACAGCGTCGTTAATTCGACAAGAATTAATTGCTTAATAAAACAACTTCAAAGTATTTTCGAACCGAAAGTGAATCAGACGCCATCAAAAGTAGAACTAGATAAGGTAGTTGCCTTCTACAATAAAGGCCAATTAAAAGAGGCCTTGCTGTCAGGCCATGAATTAGTGGCCAGATATCCTGATTCATCGATGTTGGAGAATATATTAGGTGTGCTCTATGCAGCATCAAAGCAATTCAACGACGCGCTGCTTCATTATGATAATGCGCTGCGATTAAAACCAGACTACCCGGAAGCGCTTAATAATAAGGGCAATACGCTGAATGAACTGGGGAATTATAATGATGCCCTCAGTTGTTTTGAAAATGCATTGCGAAAAATGCCTGATTATGCGGAAGCCCATAATAATTTAGGTAGCCTGCTTCACAACATGGGTGAGCTAAAAAAAGCTCAGGGATATTATCAGAACTCAATTGACCTAAAACCAGACTATGTTGAGGCTTATAATAATCTAGGAAACGTCTGTGCTGACCTTAATCAACCTACCTTAGCACTTCAGTACTTTGCCAAAGCCTTAAGAATTGACCCGAATTTTGTGCAGGCTTATAACAGTATTGGGCATACTTTGCGCCTCCTGGGAAGACCGGCAGACGCCATTACCAGCTTCGAAAAAGCCATAGCCCGGCGGCCAGTTTATGCAGAGGCTTTCAACGGACTGGGGGCTACTTTGAATGATATGGGGCTTCATGCAAAAGCGGTTGAGAACATCCGCAAAGCTATCGACATTAAGCCAGATTTAGCAGCAGCGCATAGTAACCTGGGTAATGCATTGAGTGATCTTGGTCACCATGAAGAATCCATTGACTGCTATAGCAGGGCTATTGCTCTCCAACCTACCTTTGCAGAGGTGCACAATAACCTAGGTAATTCGCTTTGCGAGTTCGGTCGCTATGAGGAAGCAATTTCCTGTTTTGATCGTGCCTTGGAGTTAAAGCCAGAATTTGCCGAAGCCCATAATAATCTCAGTCGACTGAAGAATTACACATCACATGACCCACAGTTGGCAGAGATGATAAGGAGAATTGATATCCCGGCCTTGCCGGACAATGAGGTGATGCATTTGAGTTTTGCGTTAGGCAAGGCTTATGAAGACCTTGGCGAACTAGAGAAGGCATTTAGGTATCTGGAAACAGGAAATCGACTGAGAAAGCAATCGTTTGCCTATAACATTCAGCCAGAAAAAATTCAGTTTGAGCAGATTAAGAAGCTGTTTAATGCGGTCAATGCTGCCCGCATCAGAGAGACTCAATCGATTCAAGTAGCCTCAGGCCCCCAACCGATATTTATTGTTGGTATGCCACGTTCAGGAACGACCCTCACGGAGCAGATTTTAGCCAGCCATTCGCAGGTATTTGGTGGGGGCGAGTTAGAAACATTGGGTCGGTTATTAAATTCTGCTGTTAAGGATGTTTCAGATTCTGGTGGAGATTCCATTGCAACAGATAATCTCATGATGTTGCGAGATGAATATCTATCAGAGCTTGAAACGCTTAATACTAGCAAGATGCTAATAACAGATAAGATGCCGCCGAATTTTAAGTGGGTAGGGTTTCTTCTGTCTGTTTTTGACCAGGTCAAGATAATCAATGTCCAAAGAGAACCGGCTGCAAGTTGTTGGTCAATGTTCAAACTTCAGTTTAAGGGCCATCCGTACACCAATGTCCTCAAAGACATAGCAGCGTATTACAATCTTTATTTAGATCTTATGGCATTTTGGAGGAATGAATTTCCCAATCAGATTTACGATCTAAATTACGAGGCACTGACTCGCAACCAGGAACAGGAAACTCGCGGTTTACTAGATTATTGCGGCCTTGATTGGGAACTCGATTGTCTTAATTTTTACGAAAATAAACGTCCGGTGAGAACACCGAGTGGTAGGCAGGTACGCCGAAAAATGTATCAGGGCAGTTCGGAGGAGTGGCGTAAATATGAAAAACAGCTACAGCCTATGTTAGCTGCCTTGGCTGATCGAAACCCCTAATATCTGAGCTGTCAAATTGACAGGTAGGGTATACTCCCGGTGTTTCTGAAGCACAGACAATAAAGGATCACAGTATAGTTCGGCGTTCTTTTTGGCCGAGGATTCGATTTGCCTGATTGCCGATCAGAGCTTAATGAGACAATATTTCCCTGGGATCACCCTATCCGGTCAGTTTGGCAATAGCTGTAATTGGCATGGGCGGTACACAGATCTCTGTGATTTGTGTGTCACAGTTGGAGGCCGAGTTATCTCGGCCTCCACAGGGCAAGATTATGAACCGGGTCGATGCAACACCTTTTCAACAAAGGCAGATTCACCCCGGCAAGAAGCATAAGAGACATTGTAGTCCCTGATTGCCCGCCAGCCTTCATCATTGTTGTACCAGGATTGGCGAGCCATTAGTGCAGCCACATCAGGGTAGGCATTGACGTGGGCGAAATCACCAGGTGCATGGGCGCCACCAATTTGCGGATAGAGTATGGCCCAGGCCATGTTAGAGGCATCATCGGGGTAGTTTTCAGCGACCTCTCGATGTTTTGCAATCAACTGGTCAGGAGAAACGCCGTCGTTACGAGTACACCAGTTTTGGGTGATAACTCTATCATCATCCGTCATAATTCTAGGATCACGATGTTGCACATAGAGGCTGGCCATTTTGACGTGGCAGGTTGCTGTCGCCTGCCATTCTGCCGCGAGCTTTTGGCCGTCAGGTGTGCTGAGCCATTTATCCCAGCCATTGCCACTGGTTTCATAATCGGAGTAGAGGTATTCGATAAAGTCATATCCGGGGTGGCTGGCATCGGCATGTGAAAATAGTGGCAGGTTGCGTGTGAACACGACTTCAACATCATGTTTTTTTGACCACTTGAAATACTGCTGAATAATTTTGTCGTAGTCATTCATCGTTTTGCCGGGATTGAGATTACAAAGTTGTATTTGCGTCGAGATTGGATTTGCCGAAGCCGGGGAGGCATTAGCCTGTTGTTGATCGGCATTAACGGTAAGTGAAATAAAAGCAATGCTAACCATGGAGATGAATTTGAAGTCGGTCATGGGATTCCTCTTTTTTTTTAGATTCATATTGAAATTATCATGTAATCCGCGAAACAGCACTGAAGGTTCGATTTTGGTTAATCAGCTCGGATAGATTAGGTCAAGCTGCTTTAGTCGCTGGGATTGGATAAATCAGAT
Organism: Gammaproteobacteria bacterium; assembly: GCA_018666555.1. GTDB lineage: Bacteria > Pseudomonadota > Gammaproteobacteria > Pseudomonadales > Azotimanducaceae > UBA9926. The sequence continues at coordinate 22,073 of JABIZD010000102.1, read as the reverse complement.
GTGTTAAATTCAAGAGCAGTGGCAGCGCTCAACTTGTGATAACACCATGAGCAAGAATGATTTGGCTTCATCAGAAGGTCTGGGTAACTGGTTAGCCCGGACGGGCGCAAAAAACTCAAGGTGCTTTCAAGGTTATCTCAACAAGGTTTCAGAATAGTCGCTGCGGTCAGGAAGTCGTTTGTAGTTTTAACAGAGTATGAATTTTTATAACCAGGATGATGCTATGAAAACCTACGCTTATTGGAACGATCATCGGTCTGGCACAAGGCCTACTTTCATAGAAAAGCCTGAAGCAGTTGATGTCGCGGTTATCGGTGCTGGCTTCACTGGACTGTCCACAGCGCTCGGTCTTGTCAGGGCTGGGCGTTCGGTTGCGGTGATGGATGCCGGGGAGCCTGGTTCTGGTTGTTCAAGTAGGAATGGCGGCATGATCGGGCCGAGCATGCATAAGCTTGGGTTACGTGGGCTGACTTCAAAGTATGGTGAAAAACAGGCTAAAGACATATTAAGTGAGGGTCTGACAGCGATTGGTTTTTTTCGTGCGTTTATTGATACCGAAGGGATAGATTGTGACCTTCAGATGACAGGCCGCTTTCGAGGCGCGATGTCGGATCAGGACTTTCAAAAGCTAACAGAGGAAGTCAAAGATCTTGAAACTATTCCCGGTTTTAAAGCAGATGTAATCCCGCACAGCGAGCAGCATCATGAAGTCGGAACTGACCTGTACCGAGGGGGTGTTGTCTATCACCAGGACGGCGGGCTTAATCCCGCCAAGCTCGTCGATGCCTTGACTCAGAGAGTAGTAGACAGTGGTGGGATGCTGGTCAACAACACCTTTGTTCAGGGCTGGGACCGGGACAAAGACGGATATCGCCTGAGCACCGCATCGGGGTCTATTAAGGCACGGGAAATTGTGGTTGCGACCAACGGGTACACACCCTATGCCTTCAGGAAATTCCGGCGACGAATTATTCCGATTCGTTCAGCTATTGCTGTGACTGAAGAACTCGAGCCAGATTTGCTGGACAGGCTCTCACCACACAGTCGCATGCATGGCGATACCCGTCGGCTGGTTGTTTACTATAGAAGGACCCCAGACGGCAAACGTCTGTTACTGGGCAGTCGCAGCCAGGGGCCTTTAGATGCGTATGATCGAATTGCTGCTGGAATTCGAAAAACCTATAGCCAGATCTATCCGGAGATTGCTGACATACCCTTTAGTCATTGTTGGGCAGGTACAGTGGCTTATACATTTGACCATGCGCCGCATACGGGCACCCTTGATGGGGTACATTATGCCATGGGTTATTGTGGGTCAGGCGTTGTCCGCAGCGTCTTTCTCGGCTCCCGTTTGGCGGGCAAAATACTGGGTCGAGATGACTGCCGTACCGCCTTTGATGATCTGCCCTTTACTGCGCCATTTTATTACTGGGGTTATCCATTAGGGATGAACCTGCTGATGAAGTGGCATGCTCTCAGAGACAGGATGATCTGATGATAGTTCCTACCGTTTTTCTAGGGCTAACCATGGAAGCGTAATCAAAAGGCCCGCTGCGGTAATAAATGCTGAACAATGGCTTTGTTCCGTTAATCGGTGTCAGGCAAGAGGCCTTTCGCTTTTTTATAGTCTCTTAGTCCTTGGCCGTGAATTCGCAGTTGCAGTCACCCAAGAATTGTCGCAACCCGTTATTTCATTGCTGTGCAATCGCTCTGGAGCGTACCCAGGTATTCGAGAGTACCATCATTCGTGGGCGCTGGATTGCGAAGCTTTTTATATCCAGGAGCAGTAAGTTCAAGCCAGACTGCTAAAAAGTGCATTGGATCTGGCTAGAGGCAGGATTTGCCTTGTTTCAGGGCATCGCCACAGTCCAATCATGAGCGCGTCAGGCTGTCTAGAAAAGCGGCCAAGGTTTGTAAATCAGAACAGGTTACAGCGCGCTCAGGCGAGTGCGGGTGAGACGCAGGTTGTTCTGGGTTGCCAATCCGCTGTTTGTAAGACCGCTTTTGCAGTGATGACGACTTTATGACTCAAATAAGGATCGAGTTGATTCGAAATGGGTATACGGCAGGTAGCCTTGTCGCTTATAGGAAAAATAGGCGATATGCCTGGTTTGATGGGCTTGGTTTGCCAATCCGCGGTGCATAATTCGATCGTCAAATATCAGGCAGGAGCCTTCACTCATAGCACTTGAGCGAGTTTCGGGTGTGGTTTGTTCCTTTGCCGTTACCAGCATGCCGGGTGAGGTGTCTGCATGCTGGTACAGCAGCTGGTCCACTGCCAGAGTCTGATTGGCCAAGTGATTAGTCCGCTGGTGTGAACCACGGGCAAGTTCGGTCGGGCCCATAAGCAGCGGGATATGGGTTAATGCTATGAATATGTTAATGGCGTGAGCGGATAGATGCTCTGCTGCCTCGTGGGGGGAATCTATATGCCAGCATTGTTCTTTACTACCGGGTTCAGAAGAGACCACGCCACTGAATGCGTGTTCGGCGCTTTGGCCTAGCACAGCTGTGATAAGGGGCCACCACGGCATCTGCTTATGGTCTATTGCAAATTGTTCCGGAGTAATGGGTACGTCCCATCGCCCCGGCGAGCGCTGCACAATTTCCCTATAGCCGGAACGGCTACCAATCCCGATTGGTCTTTTACCCAGGCGTTGTCTGACGTCAGATGCGATTTTGCTTGAAACGCTTAATAGTTGGGCTGTTAAAGTTGATGAGCAGAGGTTACTCAATTGTGAAAATCCGTCGCTCTGCAGTTGCTGGAGGATCGACTTACTATGCTGCTGGATTGCATGCTGCATTAGGACCTCATGTGTTCGATTGATGATTCAACATTGCCTGTATCTGCTGGGATCATCTCCGCTGACTCTCGTTGCATTATGTCTAGATCAGCTTGGTCAGCGAGAAAAACAATTTTCGTTTATTTGCGGCCTGAATGCCATGCATTGGGTCTAAATATTCGCTATCTCGCTCGCTGCGTACCTGTGATTTGTTGTTCGGCTGACCGGCGCGGCAGTTTTAAACGCTGATGAGTGCAAGCAGGTCCCGTTCCCCTGGGTTAGGCTTGGTTGCCCGTTAACAGATTTTGTAGTCTGTAGGAAAGACAGATCCTGCTAGTGTATATTGCCCTTTTGGCGCAAGGTTTGGTGACTTGTTTAGCTGTCGATGCAGGTGCAAGACCGACTAAAGGCGTGGAGAAATTAGTGAACTGTTGAAAGCAGCCCTTGCCTGGAATAGATTGTACGGCAGGCTAGGAATGAATGTCTGTGGTTATAACAAAGGCAAAAGTAGGGGAGTCAAATGCAGGAATTTTCAGATCGCGTTGCAGTGATAACGGGAGCGGCAAGTGGAATTGGCCTGGGTATGGCGCGTGCGTTTTCTGCAAGGGGGATGAAACTGGTGTTAGCTGATCTTGACCAGTCAGCACTCGACCGAGCGATATCTGAGTTTAGTGATGCCGGTGTGCAGGTAGTGGGCCAGAGTTGTGATGTCTCGAAACTAGACCAGGTTGAAGCACTGGCAGATAAAGCCATTGGCACCTTTGGTAATGTGCATGTAATGTGTAATAACGCGGGTGTAGGAATTCCAACTTCTGCGCGTAATATGAAACTGGCGGACTGGAAGTGGATTATTGATGTAGATCTTTGGGGGCCTATTTACGGCGTTAAGGTATTTCTGCCGCTGATAGAGGCAGCAGGCGAAGGACACATCAATGCCACATCTTCCATGGCGGGGTTGATCTCCAGCCAGATGATGGGCGCTTACAATGTAGCTAAACATGGCGTGGTTGCACTAATGGCGGCTACCGAACGAGAACTCCGCTCAAAAAAGAGCCCGATTACTGCCTCGGTGCTCTGTCCAGGACCAATAAATACGAATATCAGCCGCAATTCCGTTGAGTTTCGCCCTGGCAGATCCAAGCCGAAAGTGGATGGCGAAAAATCAGCCAAGATGGCGAGAAATATTCAGGCCGGACTGGAACAAGGCATGGATCCCGACGAAGTCGGCGAGTTAGTCGCATCCGCGATTGCAGAAAACAAGTTCTGGATCTTGACCCATCCGCGATGGGCGAAAGGGGTGCAGAATCAGCTTGATGCCCTGCGCGAGGACCAGACTTTAACGCGTGCCTGAAGTTCTGGTTTTGATCTGGCGACGATGGCGCGCGCAGGAACCTGCGCGAATCAGTTAATAACGCCGGTGGCATAAGCCATTGCGATTTCCTCGTCCGTCATGCCCAGTTCAGTTAGTACTTCAAAACTGTGCTGGCCAAGCATGGGCGCGGGTGCCCTAGGGCCGTTGTCATAACCGGCGATTTTGTATTGATGACCGGCATAAGGTATTTTCCCCATCGCTTCATGGTTCTGGTATCTGTAGAAATCACGGTGTTGGTATTGCCTGTCCACCAGTAAATCACTGCTGCGCTGCACCATCCCAGCGGGCACACCGGCCTGCTGCAGTTTTTGCATTACCTCCGGTGCCCTGCGAAGCCGTGTCCATTGGCTGATAACCGCGTCGATTTCGTCATGATTTTTGAGTCGATCAGGCAGGGTTACAATCTTGCCCGGTTGATAGTCAATTTCTCTACAGAGCGCTTGCCATTGTTTATCGTTGTCGATGCCGATGGCACACCACTGGTCATCTCCCGCACACGGATAACAACCTTGCGGAGCTGCACTGTTGCTGCGATTGCCAAGTCTTGAGGCAGATTCATGATTTACCTGCAGGTCGAGTAGCTCTGGTGCCAGGAAGTGAAGCGATGTTTCAATTTGGGCTACATCAATGAAACAACCGCGGCCAGTCCGGCGTCGATAATCCAGCGCCGCTGCCAGTAATATTGAGATAAACCTGGGAGCAATTGTATCGGTGTAGGCGACCCATGGACCACTGGGTTTCTTATCCGGCCAGCCCGTTACTTCATAAAAGCCTGCCAGGGCTGCAGCATGATAACCGTAACCAGCAAGTTGGGCTGCAGGTCCAGTTTGGCCCATGAGACAGGTGCTGATCATGATGATTTCGGGATTAATTTTGCGTACTTCCTGGTAACCAAGGCCCATGCGGCCAATGGCTCCGGGAGCAAAGCTTTCTATTATGACATCGGATTCGGTAATGAGTTTGCGGGCAATATCGATCGCTTCGCTTGACTTCATATCAAGGCTTAAACTCTTCTTTGAGGTGTTGAAATTACCAAAAAACTGGGAATGGTTAAGATCTGGTTCGCCTGCAAAGGGGACTCCTGCTCTTAGTACGTCCGGTCTGCTTGCTGATTCGACTCGGACAACCGATGCGCCATGGTCTGCAAGGTATTTTGCTGAGATGGGGCCGACGCCTACCCAGGAGAAGTCAGCCACGTTAATCCCCGTAAAGGGTAATGTGGTCGGCTCTTGTGTCGGCGGGTAGTCCCTGGGGGTTGCCGGTTGACGCAGCCACTGGCGGATCTCAGTGCTGTGTTGACCTAATTCTGGTGCGGGGTAACGTACCGATAACGGCGAGTCCGAAGCTTTACACCATAAACCAGCCGTGCGAGCGCTTTGACCATCCGGTAAAGTCAGGCCTAGCCAGTAGTCTCTTTCCTGCAGGTGCTGCAGCGCGAGTAATTCATCTAAGGTGTTTACAGGTGCCAGTGTAATACCCTGCTTGAGACCAAACTGGTACAGTTCCTGTTTGCTATGGCGGGCAAAAAATTGCTGGCAGATTTCTGTGCCCCTTTTTAAATTGATTGGCTGGGCATTGGGGTCTCTAATGCTTAGATCGTATTCAGCCCAGTTGATGTGACGATAACTTTCATCAATAACACCATCTTCAATCATCCAGGACATGCACCCCAAAATCACTTTGGAATGAGGCAGCGCGACGATATAACCATCTGAGGTTGGGTGCACGAGTTCAACAGGATTGGTCATGTTGCTCATAAAGGAACCGGCTCGTTCAAAATCGTATCCCTGAATAGCATGTGCATCCATACCGTTGAGCATGGTCCAGGTCATTGTGCATTGGGCAGAGACATCGACGAATTGTGCCTCACCGACCTTGTGCATCCGGTGCAAAGCGGCCATCGCTCCGGCGGCAGCCTCTACTCCGGTATGGCGCCAGACCTGGGGAACTGAAACTCTTACTGGGGCCCGGTCAGGTATTCCTTGTAGCGAAACTGGGCCTGCCAGGGCGGCAATGACCAGATCGTTGCTGGAGAGACCAGCGTGGGGGCCGTCATGCCCAAATGGCGAAATCTTGACGTAAACAATACGTGGATTAATAGAACAGGTTTCTTCAAAGCTAATGCTGAGTTGATCGACCTCTGCTCGGGGAGCCGATACGAAGATAAAGTCCGCCCGACGAATGAGTTCTTGCAGGTCAGTTTTACCCTCTGTCGTTGTTGGATCCAGAACGATGGAGCGTTTGTTGCGATTAAAAGCGATGAACTGCAGGCTCTGCATGTCCTTGGCTGCGTTTTTCATAAACGGTCCGCAGCGTCTGGCTGATGAACCGCGAATTGTCTCAATGCGTATCACATCGGCGCCGAGGTCGCCCAGTAACATAGGACCAATTTCACCTCGCTCATCGGTCAGGTCGAGTACAACATAGTTTTCTAACAAGTAAATTCCTCTTGCAGATACTCAGTGACTTCTCTACGACAGTTGTTCTGCAGCAAAGTTGCTTATCGATAGTGTACCCATTATTCAGGCAACTGGGTCAACCGGGCAAACTTTGTTTTTTGCGGCCTCGAGACATGAACCAAGTGGTATCCAGTCCAGTTAGATTCACATTAAGGTCATGGCCCGTCGTAATTCGATAAAGTACCACTAATACTTGGCCCGTTTGAAATTGAACGTGGCTGCTATGCTGACAGTGCAGGCATAAATCCCTGGATGAATCATTGTAGTTGACTGAGTGCTTACCTAAAGCAGGTGCAGACAGATCCTGGTGCGGATTTTCTCAGTTTAAGTTTTATGGCTAATGGGCTGACATAATCGCGATCACTGAATAATGGGTTCTCTGAGTTGCTGGGTTGTGCTTAACTTAGGCGCATGCGACAGGTTTCATGGCGAATAAGACTGGCATTTGGTGTAGGGCAATTACCTGAAGGGATAAAGTCAGCCGCGTTCGGCTTCTTTTTACTGTTCTATTACAATCAGGTTCTCGGGTTATCCGGGACACTTTCTGGCATGGCTATTTTTATTGCCTTGCTGATTGATGCGATTAGTGATCCGTTAGTGGGTTCCCTGTCTGATGTCACTCGTTCTCGATGGGGCAGAAGGCATCCCTATATGTATCTGGCGGCGATTCCGTTTGCCGCCTCTTTCTACTTTTTGTTTGCACCACCTTCAGGTTTGGGGGAGATGGGTCTGTTCTGGTGGCTGACCTTGTTTTCAATATTGACTCGTACCTTCATGACTTTTTATTCGGTACCGCATATGTCCCTTGGTGCTGAATTAACTAGCGATTATGACGAGCGGACCGTCCTATCCTCGGTTCGCATGGTGCTGCAGCTGCTAGGTATGTTTGCTGTACTCATCGGTGGTCCGCTGGTGTTTTTTGCAGCAACCTCTGAATTCGAAAACGGGCAGCTGAATCCCGACGCTTACCCACCATTTGCGTTAGCCTGCTTTTTTATCATGGTGGCAGGGGTCTGGGCATCAGCGTTGGGAACGCACAGTCAGATTCCCAATTTACCCCAGCCCGAGCCAGATGATGTCTTTTCTCCTGCGCTCATGATTCGGGATATGGCTCGCGCTTTTCTGATCCCGTCCTTTGCCTCCGTAGTGCTGGCTTCGATTATTGCCGGAATGAGCCAGGGTATGGTTCAAGCCCTCATTATTTATACGGGAACCTATTTTTTTGAACTAACAGCTAGCCAGATGACGTTGCTTTTTACTGGTGGCGTCGTTGGAGTGGTCAGTGGCGCCCTTCTGACGAGCCCTCTGTCCAGAATTATAAAAGAAAAAAAGCATCTCTATATTGCTGGCCATTGCTGGTACGCGGTGTTTACTTCCTACGTTATTATCCTGCGTTTACTTGATCTTCTACCCCCGAATGGAGATCCCTTGATCGCGCCCCTGTATATTATCAGTGGTGCTGTTTCAGGATTGGGTCTTGGAGCAGCGATTCCACTTGGATCATCGATGATTGCTGATATCACGGATGAACATGAGCGGCGTCATGGCAGAAGGCAGGAGGGTATTTATTATGCTGCCGCCTCGTTTGCCGGAAAAGCCATCGCCGGTTCGGGTGCGATCTTCGCTGGCCTTATCATTGATTTTGCTGGAATTCCTCCGGGAGCAGATCCGTCCATGGTGTCAGTTGAAGCGGTTAATCGGTTTGGCTGGGCGCTCGGACCCGCAGTGATCATTCTGACTGCGATGGCGGTGGTCTGCATTAGTTTTTATGGGATCAGCAGAGCGCGTCACAAAGAGATCCTTGAGGAACTGAAGGCGTCAAGGTGAATAGAAAAAAGGCTTTATTGCTAATGGGTGATATAAGGAAGGACGCGAGACGGAGCTTCGGCATCGTGCTGAAGACAGGACCAGTTTTGATCCAGGATGATAATCCGGGCTTGTAAACAGGATTCGTGGGCTGGCTGTAGAGGGGCTAAAATGATAACGACCGGTTTTGCATTTATAGCGGTGATCTGTGGTTTGTGCGGAATTCTTGTCTGGGTTGAGCAGCAATATCCGAGTGCTTTGTTCCGTTGGTTTCCGAGCGTCGTACTGGTGATGTTTGGTTCGATGGCGATGTATACCCTGGGCTTTTGGGAGATGACGACCGAAGTGCGCAGCACCAGGGCACAAGTCAGAGATAATCTGATTCCAGCGATGCTCTTTCTTATGGCCATTAAATTTGACCTGAGGGTAATCCGTAAGCTCGGGGCAAGGCTAGTGACCCTGTTACTTGGGTCAACTGCTTCTGTGATGATTGCTTTTATTATTGTTCAGCAGATCATGGGTCCTATGCTGGGAGATGAAACACCGCTTACTTTTGGTGTTATGTCGGCAGGCTGGACCGGTGGCACCCAGAATTTTGTCGCCGTGAAAGAAGCATTGCAAGTAAGCGATTCGGCCATGACCTATACGCTGCTGATGGGTGCGCTGTGTTATTCAGTCTGGCTGGTTATTCTAATCGCCCTGAAACCTTTTAAATCCCGTTTCAATGATTTTTTGAAAGCCGATAACATCGGTTTAGATAAAGTGCTTGATGAATTAAAAGATACAGGTTCGACTGAGAACCCGGACTTTCAGGCTCTTATGCTGATGTTAGGATTGGCCCTGGTAGTGGCTGCCTTGTCGCATACGCTGGGATCCCTGGCAGCTTCGCAGGGATTTCTGAATGCGATGGTCTGGGCCATTATTGTTGCTTCTCTGGCGGGTATGGTTCTGGCACCAACGAAATTCGGGAAACTGTGCGGTAGTCATGAGCTATCCAGCATTATGTTGTACATTATTGTTGCCCTCATTGGTGCAGAAGTTAATTTAATGGCCGTTACCCAGGCGCCGGGATACATCCTGGCTGGTTTCATGATTTTGACTATTCATGGTGCCACGGTCCTGCTGATTGGCCGGCTATTGAGAGTTAATCTGCATATTTGTTGCATTGCTTCCATCGCCAATATTGGCAGCGCTTCATCGGCGACGATCGTAGCCGCTGCCTATGATAAAAACCTCGTGCCTATCGCTATTATCATGTCTCTGGTGGGTTCCATGTTGGGTTCCTTTGTCGGTTTGATGGTGAGTGAAATTCTCGTCGGATTAAGCTGACGTTTTGTGATAACAGAAGGGCCGAGTAGTTTCTGGTGTGTGGGCTCGACAGCCGTTGCCAATGGTGCCCCAGAAAAAATGACTGCACATGCCCGACCAGGCTAACAGGAAACCTCCGACCTGGGCTGGCGACCCGGATAAAACGTTTGTTCGAGTTGTTGGCCTTTCTCGAGGCAGCCGGCATTAAATCCAGGTGAGCTTTTTAGAGTGAGGCAGAGACGGGTTACTGGGTTATTTTGCCGGTCAGGTTAACGGGTTATTCGTATTTGAGATGCTCTTGGGCAACTTCAATGTCACAAGGTGAATGCACAAATTCCCGGTCTCTTTTCTTATCATAGACGCCATATAGTCGAAAAGGCTTGTCGAGGTAGACAGGGTCTTCAACTAAGATTGAAACCTGCATACGTAGGCCGCCATTGGTCAAACGGTAGTGTTCCAGCACACGTTTGCTGCTACTGGAATCAATGCCCTCGGTAATGCCCCAGGTGGTTGCCAGGAAGTTGCTGGTTTCTACCACCAGTAATTGACCCTCTTCCTCAAAGTGGCCCACTGATAATCCAAGCATACTGGGTTTTTGCTCAGGCACCTGTTCAGCATTCAGGTAGATTGTTCTGTGTTCCTCAGCGATAATTGCTTGTTCCTTTTCAATCTCTATCCGATCGCCGAATCGTTTCCAGCGATACCCGTAAACATACAAGGCCAGATTAGGAAGGCCCCGACTCTCGCATTTAAGGTCTGGGTCCACCGAAGGGTCGAAAGCTTCAAGCATTGCTTTGCCCTGCGCGGAAAGAGCATAACGACTGTAATCAGGCGCACCGCTCACCAAGACGCTCAACAGGGAACGCGGGTAACTCCAATTGCCGGAAAAGTCTTTAGAAGGTTTGATCGGTTTTTTGAACTTGGGATTAAAATTTTTGTCATCGGGGGCTGATTTGAAAGCATAGAAATGCTTACCGTCCTCTCGGATAAAGTGGTCTATCAGGCCATTTTTTATGTCTGCTTTTCTATTTGGGCTGAAGATAGCCGTTACGCGATCACCTACCTTTATTGAATCTTTGCGCCAGCCGTGGTTCAGCATGCCTGATATTGAGTGCCCTTCAAGCACCCAGGTTCCGTTGTTACCCTGTTTATCAGTTCCCGAGACGCTTATGAATATATGTGGGTTCCTCCAGGTCAATAGGTCGACCGTGCCGATTACTTCGGCTTTCAGGTTGAGGTCGACAGCTGCTCTCGAATGGTGCGCAAGGCTACCAGAATTGAACAGCAGCACGATAGACAGGCAAATCAGTCTCAACAGCATAATCCCTCCAGTTTGCCGCAGGCGCTGCGACCGATAATCAGGTTTTGCTCTCATAATAGGTTCTTAAGGAAGGCCCAACAACCGTTTCAGGCGGTTGCATTTTGGAGATAAAAGTCTCTTTATCCCTATTTCAGCAGTCCCGGCCCCTATTTGAGCAGTCCCGAGAAGGCCTAGAAAAGGGTATAGGGTGGGGCGGGATAAAATGGGTTCAAAGACAGCACATTCAAATTGGCAGAATCAAGGGTGATATAGCTAGATGAAACCACTATACAAAACTCACCTCAATTGAACCGAATTCACCATAATCGGCGAAAATACGATCTCCAGTCTTAACAGCGACGGGCCTGGTGAAAGATCCGGAAAGAATGACCTGGCCGGGTTCAAGGCCGATACCATGTGCGGCAAAACGTTTGCAGACCCATCGAATACCATGGCCTGGATGGCCCATGACAGCAGCACCGAGTCCGGTGTCCTCAATGTCACCATTGAGGTAGAGGCCGGCTCCAGCCCATTTCAAGTCTATATCTTGCGGTGCCATTTTTTCACCGCCACAGATAATACCGGCATTGGCGGCATTGTCAGCAATCGTGTCAAAGACATTTCGGGTATAACCGGTTTCCGGGTCAACGCGAAGGCTGCGGGCAGAAATCAGCTCCAGCGCCGGTTGTATGTATGCAGTCGCATCCATGACTTCTTCGAGAGAAACGTTATCGCCGGACAGGGGTTTGTCCATTACAAAGGCAAATTCACATTCAATTCTTGGGTCCAGGAAAGCCTGCGCAGAGATCTTAGCGCCATTGGCGAATTTCATGGCATCGGTAAGCACACCGTAATCTGGTGTATCGATGTTCATGGCAAGCTGCATGGTTCGGGAAGTGAGGCCGATTTTATAGCCGATTACTTTTTCACCATCTTCTAACTTTCGATCAACCCAGGTTTTCTGGACTGCGTAAGCATCTTCCATGTCCATATCGAAGGACAGGGTCAGTGCTCTGATCTGCTGTTGTGTTTTCTCTGCCTGGTAGAGACGGTTGGCTGCGTCTTCAATCTGCGCTTTGCTAAGCATGCTAAAAGTTCCTGTGATTGAATTTGACCTGTTCTTCTAATTCCCGCATTTCAAAAGACACGGTTATTGGCTGTTGAGCCATGAGCGGAGCCAGGTGGTCGAGCATAATTTGCCAAAACATTTCACCTGCCTGCATCCGGGTTTGCAGGTCACGTCCGCGGCCTATTTTCATGCTGAGATTAATAAAACCCTTTTCCGGGTCCCCATCTGCGATCCTGAAATGATCACATTTCATGGCCCTGCTTCTGATGCCAGACAGCGGGAACAGTTTGGTTTCTGCTGCTTTTGCATGCATTTTCTGCATCAGGTCTTGAAGATTCAATAACGGTTCAGGCAGGTTGGCAGAGTATTCGTAGATAAAATGTGCCATGGCTAAAGTACCGGGAATTCGACATTGATCTGGCCAGTCCCTGAGCTACCAAAATAAGGACTGATGACCTTGGCTTTAGCCTTGTACTCATTCCAGCCCAGCGCGCCAAGCAACATGGCAGTATCGTGCATGAAGCCTTCGCCATGGCACTTGTCAGCATACTCGGGTAAAAGGTCAGTAAAACGCTGCCACTCGGCGTTTTCCCACATCGAGATGACTCGCTGGTCGAACTCCTCCAGGAACGGTGACCAGACCTTGTGCAGGAAATCATCAGCTGTACCATTCTGGGCAAATCGGTGGGACAGTGAACCCGAGGCAAATATGGCTACCTTGCCATCATATTTGTCCTCGATGGCAGTTCTTAAAGCCCGGCCTAATTTGGCGCTATCGTCGAGATTATGGACAGCGAGTAGGGCTGCTATGGAGACGACCTTGAAGCGCCGGTCTTCGTTCATATAGCGCATCGGGACCAGTGTGCCATATTCCAGATTGAGGCTGGTATCATGGTGGGCTCGCGTATGCACTCCTGCTTCAGTGGCAGCTTCGGCTATCAGGTGCCCGAGCTCTGTATTGCCGTCATATTCATAAGGCAGGTTTTTGATAAAGTGCGGTAACTCATTGCTGGTATAGATGCCCTTGAAGTGCGCAGCATTATTGATGTGATAACCCGAGTTGACCAACCAGTGTGAATCGAATACGACAATAGTGTCGACTTCCAGTTCTCGACACCGTTTTGAGATATGGTGGTGACCTTCGATGGCGTGATCCCGGCACCCCTTATGGGGGCCGTCCATCTCTGATAGATACATTGACGGCACGTGGGTGATTTTTGCAGCGTAGACAAGTTTACCCATGGTGAGTCTCCTTAACGACCAAGCACTGGCACATTGTGAAGATCGTGTGCGACACACACGTTCTTGGTTTCCATATAAAAGTCGAAGCTGAAATCACCGCCGTCGCGGCCGATACCGCTGGCTTTCATGCCACCGAACGGCGACGGCAGGTTTCTGTTGTTTTCTGAATTGAACCAGAGCATACCAGCTTCAAGGTTTTTAGCCAGACGCATGGTGCGGCCGACATCCCGTGTCCAGATATATCCTGCAAGGCCATAGGGCGTATCATTTGCCAGTTGAACAGCTTCGGCTTCTGAATCAAATGACATGGCAGTCAGCACCGGGCCAAAAATTTCTTCTCGGGCAATTCGCATGGAATTATCAGCATCAATGAACAAGGTGGGGCAGATATAGTTGCCGTTACCCAGGTCCTCTCTGGCCTTACCGCCGACAGCAATGGTCGCACCATCTGTTTTGGCAATATCCATGTAGCTCATCACTTTTTGAAAATGTTCCTGGCTTACGACGGGACCCACTTCCGTATCAGGATCAAGGGGATGACCTACACTAAGATTATTGACTCGTTGTTGCAGTGCAATCATGAATTCAGCTTTTATGCCGCTCTGGACCAGGAGCCTTGAGCTGGAGGTGCAACGCTGGCCATTGAGGCTATAGAGCATGAAAACAACGGCGTCCAGGGCGCGGTCAAAATCAGCATCGTCAAAAACGATCACCGGATTTTTGCCGCCTAATTCGAAATGAAGGCGTTTTAAGGTATCAGCACCCTGGCGCATAATGTGTGATCCAGTGGCACTTTCTCCCACCAGCGCGACCGCCCTGATAGCAGGATGCTCGGTGAGTCGTCGTCCCGCCGTTTCACCAAACCCGTTTACCGTGTTCCAGACACCATCAGGAATACCGGCCTGTTCAGCAACTTCGGCCAGCAACATGGCAGTCAGAGGTGACATTTCAGCCGGTTTGTGAACAACAGTACATCCGGCGGCTAGTGCTGGAGCTATCTTCCAGGTAGACAACATGAAGGGTGTGTTCCAGGGCGTAATGATACCGACCGGTCCTACAGGCGAGCGCATCGTATAGTTAGTATGCGCCTCCTGGTAGAGAGCCTGGCCATTAGTTGCTTCGGGTGCCTTGTCTGCGAAGAAGCGGAAGTTATCAGCTCCCCGCAATGCAGCCTGTTTCATGAACCGGATAGGCTGGCCGCAGTCCATGGATTCAATCAGGGCAATTTCCTCAGCACGATCATTGATTAAGTCAGCAAAATGATTGAGCAGTTTTTTGCGTGCTGAGCCTGGCATATCACGCCATTCGGGGAATGCTGTCTTTGCTGCTTCACAGGCGCGGTCAATATCCTGTTCTGTTCCGGCAACAATTTTGCCTAATGACGTGTTGTCGGCAGGCGCCAGGTTTTCAAAGGTCTGTGCTCCTGCAGGTACCTCAAACTGACCATTAATGAAATGACCGGTGACAGTCTCACTGAATCTTCGAAGGTAATCCCGCGATTTTAAAAGATTGTCCTCATAGGTCGTCATGAGTAGCTCCTGTTCGCTTCATTTGCATAACATGTTAATAATAAAATCCTGCTAAGTATATTAAACCCGCGAGTTTTATGTGTAATATATATAACAGGTTAAATATATTGAAATGGGACAAACTATGCGATTTCTTTCCTTTATGGCTGCAGGCCGTCCATCGTGGGGTGTGATCACTGGTAATGGAGTCATCGACTTGGGTGGTCGAATGGCCTGCGATTTTAAGCAGGCTCTGGAGACCCAGCGGCTTGATGAGGCAAAGAATCTTGCTGCCGGTCTGACGCCGGATATCAGTACCGCAGATATCAGTTATCTGCCACCGATTGCCAGTCCAGAGAAAATCGCCTGTATTGGTGTGAACTATGCTAATCGTAATGCAGAGTATAAAGATGGTTCCGAGGCGCCCAAATTTCCGAGTCTTTTTATGCGAACACCGGATTCTCTGACTTCGCATACAGATTATTTGTTGCGTCCGCCAGAATCTGTGCAACTCGACTATGAAGGCGAGATCGCGGTCATTATAGGCAAAGGTGGTCATCGTATTTCCGAACAGGATGCCTATGACCATATCGCCGGATTAACTATCATGAATGAAGGTACCATCAGGGATTGGTTACGACACTCAAAGTTTAATGTAACCCAGGGCAAAAATTTCTATCACTCCGGTAGTATTGGGCCCTGGATGGTCAGTGCTGATGAGTTTAAAGCATCGATTTATGAGGATATGCGAGTTAAGACACGCATCAATGGCGAACAAAGGCAGAATGATACAACCGCTAATATGATGTTTCCAATCAAGTATCAGATCGCCTATATGTCCCAGTTCTTCAATTTCAAGCCAGGCGATATTATTGCCACAGGCACTCCCAATGGGGCCGGTGCCAGATTTGATCCACCGATCTATTTGAAAGCCGGAGATACGGTAGAGGTAGAGGTAGATGGGGTTGGCATTTTGTCGAATGAAGTAATTGATGAGTCTGTCTGATGGCCACCACCTCGGTTAAACAACTGCGTGGTTTTGATCGGTCTTTACCCATGGCACTGCTTCGCGCTCGAGAGGCAGTCATGAAGAAATTCGTGCCATCGTTGCGCGAAAACGGACTTTCTGCGCAGCAATGGCGTGTCATTCGTGCGCTCAACGAGGAACAAGGCCTTGATATTACCGAGTTAGGAGATCGCTGTTTCCTGCTCATGCCCAGTTTGTCTCGGATTATTCGGAATCTGGAACAACGCACTCTGATTAGAAGGAGCCAGTCCGAAACTGATAACCGCAGGTCAGTGATAGCACTGACTGCAGCGGGACAAAAGCTTTTCAACGAAATCGCGCCGGTTTCGGTCGAACATTATAACGGTATCACGGAAAAGTTCGGATACGGTAAGCTCGAACTACTCTATGAATTACTTGATGAGATAGTTGCGAAGATTGATGCAAGCGAAACGGTTAGCGCCTCTCAAGGGTCTGGCCAGGAAAAAATTTAGAACAGAAATAGAATGTGTAAGATAAAGTGATGATGCAGAGAACATTTACCTAACCTCCTGGGAGCTTTAATGAGCCAAAGTAAACCGGATGCTTATCATAAAATCAGCGTTCCAGCCGCTGCCGAGCCGAGTGGGTGTCCTGTCGATTCAGTGTTTACGCCCTTCAGCTCGGATTATCTGAATGATCCCTATCCCGAGCTTGAACAATTGAGCGCTGAGAAACCCATTTTTTTTGCCGAGCAACTCGGATATCTGGTTGTGACGGGAATGGATAACGTCATGCAGGTACTCAAGAACCACGAGGTGTTCTCATCAGAAAACGTTCAGGACCCTGTATTTCCAGTCTGCGACAAGGCCAGGACCGTCATGTCTGCTGAGGATTACAATCCCCAGGCGGTCATGTCTAATTGCCAGCAGCCGGAACATACTCGAATTCGCAAATACACACGTGATGGTTTTAATGGCCGACGTATGAAGTTGCTTGAACCTTATATAAGGGAAACGACGGATAGATTGTTGACCCAGATTTTTGATCAGGGTAGCCCGGCCGAATTTATCTCGTGTTTCGCCCATCCCCTGCCAGGGCAAGTCATATTCAGGTTTATTGGCTTTCCGGAAGTCGATGATGACAAGCTGATATACTGGACTTCGAACAGATTGATTTTCACCTGGGGTAAACCCACCGATCAGGAACAGGTCGAGATCGCCGAGAATATGTTGAGGTACTGGCGCTATTGTCGGGACTTTGTTGCCAAGAGAAATTTACAACCTGCCGATGACCTCACCTCTGAGCTGCTTGCTGCGCACAAAGCAGATCCGGAACAACTCAGCTACAGGGAAGTCGAGTCGATCATCTACGGGTTGTCTTTTGCCGGTCATGAAATTGTCAGTAATTTCATTGGGCTTGCGCTGCGAAATATTTTGCCCAGGCGCGAACAGTGGGATGCCTGTTGCCAGGATCCGTCTCTTATACCGGGTATGCTTGAAGAGGTGCTTCGGTTTGATTCCCCTCAGATAAGCTGGCGCCGTGTGGCTACCCAGGACACTGAATTAGAAGGGGTTAAGATACCCAAAGGCACTCGCGTATTTATTAGTCTGGGTGCTGCCAATCGTGATCCAAGTCTTTTCCCTGGTCCTGCTGATTTTGATATTGATAGGCATAATGCAAATAAGCACATTGCTTTTGGCTATGGAATTCATTTCTGCCTGGGGGCAAGACTGGCCAGGCTGGAAGCACAGATAGCCATTGAGGCATTGGTAACCCGGGTGCCCAGCCTGAGGCTGGTTGAAAACCAGACATTTTCGTTTGCCCCGAATATAACCTTCCGAGGTCCTTTAAAACTTTACGCTAAATGGGATAAGAAAAAATGACTGCAGCCCCTCTCAATATCAGTGAGTTCATCGACCGCGGCGGTTTCTCCGCTAAACAGATTATGATCGTCGGGCTTTGCCTGATCTTTAATATGATAGACGGCTTTGATATTACCGCCATGGCCGTAACTGCCCACCAGATCGGTGAAGAAATGGGACTGAGTACGGATAAGTTGGGCCTCGTGTTCAGCTTTTCCCTGCTCGGGATGATGATGGGGGCCATGTTTTTGGCAACGCTGTCTGATGTTATCGGTCGACGTACCATGATTATCATCACGCTGTTGTTGGTGGGGTCGACTGTCGTACTGACTTCCCTGGTTGATTCTTTGACCTGGTTGATTGTCCTCCGGTTTATCAGTGGCCTGGGTGCCGGTGCCATGCTGGCAAGTGTTGCCACACTCGCCTCGGAATACAGTCCTGAACGGTTTCGAGCCCTGTCGGTGACCGCAGTGACCGCGGGATATCCCCTGGGGGCCATGATGACCGGGATGGTGGCGAGTAGTATTGTGCCTGAATTTGGCTGGCGTGGTATGTTTGTTGCCGGCGGCTCAGTCACCCTGGTGCTGGCCATCGTTGCCTTCATTTTTATCCCGGAATCGCTTCAGTTTTTGTGTAAAAAACAACCGGCTAACGCATTACAGAAGGTCAATAATATATTGGCTGGGTTTTCGATTCAGCCTCTAAACGAAATGCCATTGATCAATCAGTCAGATGGAGCGGTGGAGGTTGATCGGCAAGGGATTCTTGAAAAAATGCTGTCGTTACTTACCCCGGAACTGCGGCGTTCTACGCTCACATTATGGGCAACCTTTTTCCTCTGTATCAGTACACTGTATTTCCTGATGAGTTGGATACCGAAACTGATTATTGACCTCGGTTACTCAGCAGAGTCCGGTAATCTCGCCTTTACCCTGTTTAATTTTGGTGGTGTGGTCGGAATCGTTATGCTCGGTTCGATGGCGTCGAAATGGTCACTGTCCAACCTGATCAGTATTTTTGCGATTACTGCAGCGATTCTTATGTGGGTTTTTGCCGCCGCCGCGTCCTGGACCGCTGTCACTGAGGTCTTGCTCATGACGCTTATCTTCCTGATTGGCGTCAGTCTTCAAGGAGGCTACACCGGTATGTATGCTGTTGCTGCCAAGTTATACCCGATCGAAATTCGTAGTACCGGCGTAGGCTGGGCCATTGGTTTGGGGCGATTGGGCGCGGTCATTGGTCCAGGATTAGCGGGCTATATGCTTGCTACGGGTTTTTCAATTACCAGCAATTTCCTCCTTTTCGGTATCCCCATGTTGATCGGCGGACTCTTTGCATATCAGTTAAAGGTGAGATAATCCAGGTAGCCTTGCGAGGCAGTTTAAATGCTCGGATTGTTTCACAGCAGCCCTTTATCGTCTTGGCTGATATGAAGTCAGGCCCGGGTGAGTGGATTTCTATCCGGCCGCAACGGCAAGGCGTGGGAGGTCAGTTTTGGAATCAGAAAAACGCGCTTGCCTGGATTTCTCGGTGTGCCGGCAGATGAGTTACCTTGATATTAGGTAGGCTATCTATTGGGCCTGGTGCTGGGACTGCGCGGATCTGATTATTGCCTGTAGCGTTGTATTGGATTCTGCCAGCGGTGGCGAATCCTTAAAGGTTCTAATATAGGCATAGATATCCAGCGCTTCAGCATCGGCCAGACTGGATTCTGGATAGTGCGGCATCCCCTGGAATGGTAAAGGCGGATTGAGCTCACTGCGAGCCCGAAGGAATATCAGGAAAACGCTTTCGTTCATCATGATGCCACTGACATCATTGGCGATATTGTGCTTGCCAATGCCACGGTACCCATGACAGGCATAGCAGCCATGGTTAAAGTAGGGTTCCTTGCCATTTGCGGCGTTGCCAGTTATTGGCTCTGCTGTTATTAATACAGGCGATGAAAGGGCGCTTACTAAGTAAACGACTAGGCTGCTTAATAGGTTTTTGATCATTTTATTTACCTTGGCTGTGTCAGCACATCAATGAGGTAAGGTTCGCCGTTTCTGACTGTGTCGACACCTCGTTTTAAGGCAGCGACCATTTGCTCTGGATCACTGATAGGTCCTTCACTTTTCATGCCATAGCCCTCGGCTATTTTGGCAAAATCGATATATGGGTCCCTGAATGTGGTACCAATGTGAGCTCTGTCAGTGCCGCGCCCCCTGACGCCTGCCATATATTGAAGGTACATCAGTTCCATATGCCAGGCCCGGTTGTTATGCATGATGATCAGCATGGGTAACCTGTGATGCGCGGCACTCCATATGGAACCCGGCATATAATTAAAGTCACCATCAGCCTGAATATTAATGACAATCCGATCCCTGTCCTTGGCAGCTAAAGCGGCACCGGTTGAGGCTCCAAGCCCGTAGCCAAGCGCTGCTGCCGGGAATTGGCCCAGATAACTGTAGGGTTTATCGTGATCCCAGAGCTCCCGATGATGGCGTCCGCTGAAATGCGTTGGCGAGGCCAGGCACCAATCCAGATCCTTGATCAGAGGCCATAACTCAGCGTACATTCGAGCCAGGCTTACTGGCGTACCATTCCAGCCGGGCCGTTTCTTCTCTATAGCCTGGCGTAGAGATTTCATTTTGAACGTCTGGTTATTCTTGGTGTTGGCCTGGTTTCTTTCGCCGATTGAGCGGGTAACTTCTTCAGTTAGTCTTTGTCTGACAGCGTCAGTTATCAGCTGGATACTGGCTTCCGCGTCCGCATTGAGCAGGACTTCGGGTGTAGGCCCTCGTCTCATCGACGGGTCTTGCATCCAGCCAAACCTGACACCCGCCACATCCCGTTTCATGAGTGATTTTAAACTGGGGCCGGTGATCGATACTTGTGAGGCATTTCTTTCGAGCCCCAGGTGGTAGTCGTAATCTTTATCGGTACCAGGCCCTACCAGGGGATGCCGTTGGGGGAAACTCATTGGACCCTGGGTTGCCGTGGTGTCAACGGATGCGGCCACTGACTCAGCTAGCTCTACCGCGCTGGCAATTCCATGCGGCGTTCGCAATCGACCTACGGATATGTGCGGGTTTTTTGCCTGAATGAGATCTTGTGCTATAACATCTGCCTGGTCCTGGCTGATACCCTGGATATCAGGGGATGTATAGGTGGGCAGCTGTACATCTCCAGCTTCCTGTTTTTGAATCTCTGAGTTTAAAACCACCAGAACCGGGGCGCATGGTGGTGTTATGGTCTGCCGGTAGGCCTCCTGGAGTGCGACCAGAGTTTCCTCAAGTGTTTCAGGTTGGGCATCCCATTTAGTAAACGGCCGCACCAGAGCAGCGATGTCTTCGCCGGTATGGACCTTAAGAAAGTTATGTTGGTCATTACCCGCCAATACGATGAGCGGGGTGTTGCCGTGAAAAGCCTGGTAGATAGCCATGGACCCATTTTGAAGCCCAACCGTGCCCTGTATCAGCGCGCACATTGGTTTGCCTTCTGCGCGGCCATAGCCGTGGGCCATGTCGACAGCGGAGCCTTCGTGTAGGGCGGAAATTACCTCTGGCATTGTGTTTGGGTTGTCACCGTAGTTGACCAGCGATTCCTGTAAACCCTCAAAACTTGATCCGGGATTGAGGGCAACGTACTCGATCTCCAGGTCTCTTAATACCTGAACCATTAAATCTGATGCCGCTCGCTTTACATTGTGTATGGGTTCAGGGGGCATGCTGCTGCCGACTTCGCGCTCCATTTGCGCTTCGCTTGGCGGCAGCGATTTGGCTGGGTTTGTTGCAGCTTCGTTAGTATTGCCCAATGCGGTTGGTGCTAGAACCGTGGTTGCGCCGCCGACAACACTTGCGCCGATAAAACCCCGTCGACTGATTTTTGAACCGGTCTTTGAGGGTGTGTCCGATTGTTTTTTTGTCATCGTTTGTATCCCTGCGTCGTCAGTTTGGCACCCTTAGTTGGGGTGATAAGTTAATCACGAGTCAAGTCAGAATAAGTTGATCCTGCCGATAATCCAAGTCGCTGAAGGTGGCAGGTGTAGGGTTCTCTCCTGTTTACATTGCTCGGTTTACTGTTCCTGCTAGCAAATGGTTAACCTTCATAATAGGAAAAATTGCGCTGTAATGCATCCTCAGCGATTTTGGTCTGATTCGCGTTGCCCGGATATTCCGAGAAACTGTATTTCTTGATAACAAGAATTAATCCTTAATCTTTATGAAGGGCTAGGCCGTCTGGAGCGTATGGGTAGGTTGCACCTAACTGTGAACAATTCCACAGGCAATGCCGATTTCCGGTGCAACGGTATAAACATCTAAGTTGGGACGCGCGCCTCCACAGGCATAGTGGGCAGCACAGGCTGCAATCCAGGTCTGTAACTCCAT
>JABIZD010000185.1 GCA_018666555.1 Gammaproteobacteria bacterium | reverse complement strand
TGAAAGGTGGGCGATTCTGCAGGACCAGCCACCCGAAGTTCTCAGCAGAATGATCATCCCTAACATGGAAACTGAACTTCCCAGCCTGCAATGCCCTGTACTGAGTTTTTGGGGAGTCGATGATGAGTTGTTACCGGCGAGCGGTGGCCAGAAAATTACCCGAGCCTGTGGCAGGAGTCGGCATATCGAGTTATCCCAGTGCGGTCACTGGGTGATGGTCGAACATACGCGGTTTTTTAATACCAGTTGCCTGGACTTTCTGGCTAATGACTGATGCTGGATAAAGCAATCATAGAAACCGTCGGCCAGGCATTATTTCAGTGTCTGAAGGACCGAACCGTCATGGCGCCTTTAACGGAGACCTATGCGGATATTGATATTAACGATGCCTACCAGATCTCCCAGGTGTTGTTGGCGTTACGCCTGGATGCCGGTGAAACCGTGATTGGCAAGAAGATTGGCGCCACCAGCCTAGCCGTGCAGGAAATGCTCGGTGTTTTTCAGCCTGACTTTGGCTTTCTCACCGATGCCATGTGGGCACGAGATGGGATGATAAGCACTGATCGCCTGATTGCGCCCAGAGCTGAAGCAGAAATAGGTTTTCGGTTACACAAATCCTTACAAGGCCCTGGTATTACCGGCCAAGACGTACTGGAAGCAACCGAGTCTGTGGTTGCCTGCTTTGAGATAGTGGATTCTCGTATCAGGGACTGGAAAATCAAGATCGAAGACACGGTGGCCGATAATGCCTCCTGCGGTGTTTTTGTACTGTCAGAGGAAGCAATCTCACCCTCAGGATTGGATTTGAGCTCCATGAAAGTCATCGTCGAGAAAAACGGCCAGTTCCTCAGTGAAGGTCTTGGCTCTGCTGTCCAGGGGGCCCCTGAAAACGCCATCGCCTGGTTGGCCAATACCCTGGGTGAATTTGGGATCCCGTTTAATGCCGGTGAGATTGTTTTATCCGGGTCCCTGGTGCCTTTGGAACCTGCTGTAGCAGGGGATCATTTTCGTATGACCATTGATGGCTTAGGGCAGTGCGAAGCACATTTTTTATAGACGAATTTTTTATCAGTGCTTTGTATAGGTGCTTTTTATAAGTGCTTTTACAGGTGCTTTTCTTAAATGTTTTTTTAGTGCTTTTGATACATGCTTTTTAGCAATAACATATAGGCCAAATACAGGCTGTTTCAAAACTTAGAGAGGACATTGTGGCAAAAACTGATTGTGCGATTATTGGGTCAGGCAATATTGGTACGGATTTGATGATCAAAATGATCAACACTTCCACAAACCTTAATCTGGCGATGCTCGTAGGCATTGAAGAAAGCTCCGAAGGGCTTGCCATGGCCAGGGAACGGGGCGTAATTAGCTGTAGTGGCGGTATTACGGAAGCCAGGGACCGGCCTGAATGGCAGGGTGTCCGCATCGTCTTTGATGCAACCTCGGCTGGCGCCCATGCTAAACATCACGAGATCTGTCAGGCTGACGGCAAACAACTGGTCGACCTGACGCCAGCTGCCATTGGTCCTTATTGCGTGCCGGTGGTAAACCTGGAGGCTCATTTAGAGCAGAGTAACGTCAATATGGTGACCTGTGGTGGCCAGGCGACCATCCCCATGGTCTATGCTGTCCGGCGAGTCGCAGAGCGGCTGCCCTACGCTGAAATTGTTGCTTCTGTGGCGTCTAAAAGTGCCGGCCCAGGCACTCGGGCCAATATTGATGAATTTACTGAAACCACCTCACGCGGACTGGAGAAAGTTGGCGGCGCCGAATCGGGTAAAGCGATTATTGTGCTTAACCCAGCAGAGCCACCCATGATCATGCGGGATACGGTTTATACCTTGTCGATAGGTGCCGAACCCGAGGCGATTGCAGCTTCTGTTCAGGAAATGGTTGCGGCGGTTCAGCAATATGTACCTGGATACAGACTCAAACAGGAGGTTCAGTTTGAGCGGTTTGGCAGTAACGACAAGATCCGCATTCCTGGCATGGGTGAATATGAAGGTATTAAATCAACCATATTCCTAGAGGTTGAAGGTGCCGGCCACTATCTCCCTAATTATGCAGGCAACCTGGACATTATGACCTCGGCAGCCCTGGCAACTGCCGAACGAATGGCGGAACTTAAATTTGGAGCGGCAGCATGACGGGCAAGATGTTAGACCCGACTTCTGAGCGACTCTATATCCAGGATGTGACCCTGCGCGATGGCATGCATGCCATTCGCCACCTTTACGGTATCGATCACGTTGCTGCTATTGCCAAAGCCCTCGACGAAGCTGGCGTCGATGCCAGCGAAATAGCCCATGGTGACGGCTTAAACGGGGGTAGCTTCAACTACGGTTTTGGTGCTCACACGGACTGGGAATGGATAGAAGCGGTTGCCGATGCGGTGACTAACAGTGTTATTACAACCCTGATTCTACCTGGCATTGCGACAAAAGAAGCGCTAAAGCGGGCCTATGCTGCCGGGGTGCGTTCGGTACGAGTAGCCACCCACTGCACCGAAGCAGATGTAGCGCGGCAACATATTGAAATCGCCCGGGAACTGGGTATGGACACGATCGGTTTTCTGATGATGAGTCATATGATTGAAGCCCCGGAGCTGGCAAAACAGGCCAAACTGATGGAATCATACGGAGCCCAGTGTGTTTACGTGACCGATTCTGCAGGCGCCTTGGACATGGAAGGGTATCGTGATCGCCTGCTGGCTTATGACGAGGTCCTCGATGAAGGGACTGAACGGGGTGTCCATGCTCATCATAATCTTTC
>JABIZD010000169.1 GCA_018666555.1 Gammaproteobacteria bacterium | reverse complement strand
GTAGCAACAACAGTCGCGCATTTTGGTACCGTCGATATATTGATCAACAATGCCCAGGGGTTCGAGACCGCTGAAAATCCAAGGGCCTCTACCATCCCAACACCTATCGAAGATACGGATGATGCTGAGTGGGACTACACTTTTAGAACGGGTGCGACAGCAACCCTTTGGGGTATGCAGGCAGTTTTTCCGTATATGAAGGAGGGTGGTGGCAGGATCGTTAATTTTGCATCCGGCTCGGGCATGGATGGTTTCCCGGGTAACACGCCTTATAACGCCACCAAGGAGGCGATTCGTGCACTGACCCGAACCGCAGCCCGTGAATGGGGGAAATACGCAATTTCTGTCAATACCGTCAATCCGTCGCTGCGAACGGATGCATGGGAAAACTGGGAGGCTAATAATCAGGAATTTGTTCAGGGCCTGAAGGATAAAATGCCCCTGGGCTTTCTTGGCGATCCCGAACAGCATGGTGCACCCTGGATTGTCTGGTTAGCTGGCAAGGGCGGAGAATATGTGACTGGGATGACCATAATGCTCAATGGTGGTCGCCACATGCCATAAAATTGCCGGGTCTGTCAGAGCCTATGGGCTGGACACACGCAGTAACCGGGTAAGGCAGCCATTGCCTGCCACCAGTAGAGAGTCGGAACCATGGACAACAAACTGAAACGGGTTTTTCAATATGCTTATTTTGTGGAGGATTTGGAAACCGCCGCTTTTAATTGGGCAAAGCTGAGCCAGGCAGGTCCTTTTTTTGTCACTAGACACCACAAGACAGAATAATTTGACTATAGAGGAAAGCAAACACAGGCAGATGTGTCCTATGCCTTTGGTTACGCTGGCGCCTGCCAGATCCAGCTCATTCAGCAACATGATGATAAACAGTCCATCTATCGGGACATGTATCCAGATGGTTCGTTTGGTATGCATCATATTGCTATGCTGGTGGAAGATTATGCGAAGCAAAGACAGTACCTGCTGGATCAGGGTTTAGAAAAATCCTGTGAATTATATGCTGATGGCGTCTGGGCCAGCTATTTTGATACGCGACATGAAATTGGCTGTTACACAGAATTGCATTCAGTCTCAGATCGGATTGTTAATACCTTTAGTCGCTGGCAGCTCGCACACGATAGCTGGGATGGGCAGAGCCCGGTCATAATTGAGCATCAGTCTGGATCATAAGCTGCCGGTATGGCTACAACCGTGGCTGCCAAGACCATTGCCTATATTACTTATATTGCCCTATCTGGTCATATCAGTCAGGCGCGTTAACTGCTATTGCTGAACCCAGGTAGCGGATCTTCATAAGCTGCTTTGTGGGGGCGCCTTGCCAGTAGCCCATAATTTTCCGGAAATTTGGTCGTGGTCGCCCAGAGATGATCTCCAAATAAAAATGGTTTAAAAGCAGGTATTCCCGGTAACGGCAGAGGTTTGATTTCCGTATCAGGCCTGGGTTCGAAGAAAAACGGGATGGAAAACCGTTCCTGGTTAATAGGGTTGACGCCATGTTCAGTCGCTTTGACCCTGCCGCCTGTCCATCTGGACATGAGGCCGCCAAAGTTTATGATGAGGGTATCATCCCTTGCTGGGACGTCTTGCCAGTCGCCTTGGCTGTCTTTTGCCTGCAAGCCTGGAACACCGCGGCAGGTCGCTAGAACAGTCAGTAGCCCCGAATCTGTGTGGGCACCTCGAGTCTGTTTTAATTGTTCGCTGATGGGGAGGTTTCCCCGGGGAATATATCGAAGCAGTCGTAACGTCGAAATACCATCCCTGAAAGCATCTCTGAAAGTAAATTCGTCGATACCCAGGCTTCTGGAGATAGAATCCAGTAGCACCTTGCCGATATTTTCCATGGCCAGATAATATTTTGCAGCCGTTGAGTGGAAGCCGGGCAGATCGGATTCATCTGGGAGTACTGATTTTTGGTAGAGCAGGTCATCAGCGCTATCAGGGATCTCTCTTACGATATCAGGGCCCATTTCAAAGCCTTCACGACTGAGGGTGGCGCCTGAGTGCAGCGGAAACCAGCCTCGATATAAGTTGTTATTGCTGGGTTTGAAGTTTTGCTTCCAGAGGGCTCGTTGCTTATCCGCTGGTAGTGCAAATATGCGGATCAGGGCTTCTTTGGCAAGGTGGTCGATTGGCGAAAGGTCGGG
>JABIZD010000183.1 GCA_018666555.1 Gammaproteobacteria bacterium | reverse complement strand
TAAAGTCGAGTTGCTTTATATTGCCGGTCTGTTCCACGACCTGGCAAAGGGCCAGGGTGGCGACCATTCCATTCTAGGCATTGGCTTGGCCAGAGACTTCTGCCATCGGCATGCCCTGGGTACATGGGACACCAACCTGGTCTGCTGGCTAGTGGAAAATCACCTGCTGATGTCGACTACAGCGCAGCGCAAAGATATCTTCGACCCTGATATTGTTCTTGAATTTGCGCAACTAATGGGTGATCAACGCAGGCTCGACTACCTATATGCCCTCACCGTGGCGGATATCAACGCCACCAATCCGACCCTCTGGAATAGCTGGCGAGCATCACTGCTGTCACAACTCTATCTCGCAACCAACCGTCTGCTAAGGAATGGATTAGAAAACACCGTTGACCGTGAACACTACCTGGAACAGGTACAGAGTTCAGCAATAAAGCGGCTAAAGGATAAGAATATCAGCATCGACACGGTGCTGAGTCTCTGGGAGGGCCTGGATGATGATTATTTCATCCGCGAACCTCTGGCAAATATTGTTTGGCAAACTGAGTCGATCTTTCAGCACAGCAGACCAGATGAACCCTTGATCCTGATACATCAGGAGGTAACGAGAATTTCCGAAGAGGAGGCTGCAACCCATATTTTAATCCATTCCACTGCACGGAGATCCCTGTTTCATGCCATTGCGACGGCTTTTGAAAGACTGGGTCTAAATATAGTCGATGCCCGGATTCCCAGCACCTCAACCGCCAGGACCAACTACACATTCGATGTCCTGGAAAGTAATGGCAGACCCGTTGGAAACCAACCCGAGCGTATTAAAACGATTAAAAAATCCCTTCATACCTCCATTATGGCGCCAGACCAGAAAAGTTTTAATCCTCGACGCACATCACGTGCGCTCAAACAATTCAGCAGGAAAACGGAAGTCTCCCTGACCAATCAAGCCAATGTTAACTTCACTGTCCTAGAGGTCATCGCACCAGACCGTCCTGGTTTACTGGTAGTTCTGGCGAACACCTTTGATGACTTGGAAATTCATATGTTGGCTGCGAAGATAAGCACCCTCGGTGAACGGGTCGAGGATGTATTCCACATTGTTAACCATGAGGAGCAGCAGATACTGGATATCTTAGACCAGGATAGGGTCAGACAGACTATCTGTGATGCCTTGGATCAACATATCGCCGACCTGACAACCCGATGAACACCTCATTAAGTAAATTAAACCCGTACCCTTTTGCCCGCCTCAACCAATTACTGACAACCGTGACCCCGGCAGACTTCAGCCTGATCTCCCTCGCCCTGGGGGAACCCAAACATGCCACACCAGCCTTTCTTATCGATTATATGACTAATCCCGAGCTGCTCAGGAAGGGGCTGGCAACTTACCCGCCAACCCGCGGCATTGCAGAGCTAAGGCAGGCTATCTCGGAATTTATTAGCAGACGTTATCCACCAGCAAAGATTAACCCGGAAACCGAGGTGTTGCCGGTCAATGGCACCCGTGAAGGACTGTTTTCAGTCGCTCAAGCATTAAGCGAACCACGGAAACGAAAACACATCGTTTTGCCCAACCCCTTTTATCAAATATATGAAGGTGCCTCTATCCTGGCAGGTTGCCAACCCATCTATGTAAACAGTGAACACAGTGCCCCATATAAGCCTGATTACACTGCTATCAAACCAAGCACCTGGGATCAGGTCAGCATCCTGTACCTTTGCAATCCCGGTAATCCACATGGAAGCCTGCTGAGCATTAAAGAACTGCAATTTCTGATCGAACGAGCACAGCAGCACGGTTTCATTATCATAGCTGATGAATGCTATTCCGAGATTTATCGCAGTGAGGCGGCTGCCCCGCCTGGCCTACTGGAGGCCTCTGCAAAGATGGGCAATACTGGGCATAAACAATGTCTGGCATTCAACAGCCTTTCGAAACGCTCCAACCTCCCAGGCCTGCGTTCTGGCTATGTTTGTGGGGACGCTAAACTGATCGAGTCATTCCTCCTGTATCGCACCTATCATGGTTCTGCCATGCCTATTCATAATCAGCTACTCAGTGCCCTGGCCTGGTCAGATGAACAGCATGTGATTCTTAATCGCGAGATGTACAGAGAAAAATATACTGCATTCCTGGAGATCGTCGATGACGTCTGGCCCATGCACCAACCTGAAGCCAGCTTTTACCTATGGCCCCAGACCCCCTATGATGACCAGAAGTTCGCCATCAACCTGGTTAAGGAAACTAACATTCGGGTTCTCCCTGGCAGCTACCTGGCGCGCACTTCAAATCAGCAAAACCCCGGCCAAAATCGAGTTAGATTAGCCCTGGTTGCCGAACTGGACCAATGCATACAGGCAGCGGAAAGAATACGTGATCATTGGCCAAAGCTCTGCTGAGAAGCATTTTGCAGTGCCAAGCGTTAAATCCTGCAGGACCTTCAATAAATCGCGTTTACAGCTGGTATTTCAGCAAGCCAACAGCAGTCAAGCCGCGATAGCCCCGAGAAGACGCTGGTATCTACTGAATTTAACCTCGAAGACTGGCATAATGTCGCGTCTCTTACACACCACGGGCAATAACATGTTCAGCTTAGCCTTCGGCATTGGAACTCAAAACCGAAAAGAGGAATGGTTAGAAGTTTACTACCCCGAACCCTTAATTAACCCCAGTGCCTCATTAATAGCCACCATTAGCTCTTTAACGGCTTATGAAGGCGGAAATCAAGCCCTGCCACTCGACCCATCATCTATCCGTAGCCTGTCAGAGGCCGTTAACATCCACTCTCAGAAACAGATTCTGCAACAATTTCGAGATGCCTCGAGTCCTATTGTATTGACGGTCTTAGAGCACGATAGCGACCTGACTTCAACGCCGGAGGCTTATCTAAAACTCCATTTACTATCCCATCGTCTGATCAAGCCTAACGACATAAATCTCCAGGGCATTTTCCCTCTCCTACCCAATGTTGCCTGGACTAACCTGGGCGCCATTGACCTGGAAGAAGTTGAGCAGGCAAGAATCAACGCCAGAGTTTCAGGCAAATTATTGACCGTATTCAGTGTCGATAAATTCCCCATACTGACCAACTACTTTATTCCTAAGGGCGTGAGAATTGCTGATTCAGCACGGGTACGGTTAGGTGCCTATCTCGGCGAGGGAACTACCGTCATGCATGAAGGCTTCAGCAATTTCAATGCTGGCTGTGAAGGGCCCAACATGATAGAAGGACGTATTTCCCAGGGCGTCATGGTCGGTTCAGGTAGTGACCTCGGCGGCAGCGCATCGACAGCCGGCACATTATCAGGTGGTGGAAACACGGTGATCAGTGTCGGTGAGGACTGCCTGATCAGTGCCAATGCAGGAACAGGCATCTCTCTTGGAAACCGCTGTACGATTGAAGCAGGTCTTTACATCACTCCTGGGACCCTGGTTGAAGTTCTCGATGAAAAGCTCGAGCAGGTAATGCTGGCAAAGGCCAGGGAATTAAGCGGCCAGGATGATATGCTGTTCATTCGGCACTCTCGCTCTGGCGCTGTACAATGCCGAACCAATCGACAAGCGATTCAACTGAACAGCACCTTACACACCCATAATTAAGCCGGCAGACCATGAAAATTGATGCCGATAGAGAACGAAAGCTGCTAGCAGTCCTATCCGAGCTCATGGAAAAACCATCGACGTCGCCCCAGGACTGCGGCTGCCAGGATTCCATCGAGGCTTTCATTACACCGCTGGGCTTTACCTCTACTCGTCTTCCTTTCGAAGACGTCAGTAATCTCTGGGCTACAAAATCCGGATCGAAACCCGGGCCAACACTCATATTTGCCGGGCATACCGATGTTGTCCCGACGGGTCAGCTCTCTTCCTGGGATTGCGATCCATTTAAAGCCAACGTCTCAGGTGACGTGATCACAGGTAGAGGTGCAGCCGATATGAAAGGCGCTCTGGCTGCCATGCTCATCGCAACCGAAATGTTCCAGAACAAGTATCAGGTTTTCCATGGTCGACTGGGTTTCCTGATCACCAGTGATGAAGAAGCCGCAGCCATTAATGGCACCAAAAAAGTCATGGCCTGGCTCAACGAGCAGGACGAGCATTTCGACTACTGCGTTGTTGGCGAGCCCTCCAGTGACCAAAGCCTTGGCGATGTAATCCGGGTAGGACGACGGGGTTCCTTAAACGGCAAGCTCACTATAAAGGGTAAGCAGGGTCACGTTGCCTATCCAGACAAAGCAAGCAATCCTATTCATTCCTGTTTGACAGCGCTGGCTGAGCTCAGTGCAGTGACATGGGATACGGGCAATACGTTTTTCCCGCCGACCAGTTTCCAGATATCAAACTTCCAATCAGGTACCGGTGCCACCAATGTTATTCCTGGCGATGCGATCATCGATTTCAATTTTCGCTACTCCACTGAATCCACCGAGACCTCCTTGATGCAGCGGACGGAAGACATTCTCAAGCACTATCATCTGGAATATGCGCTGCAATGGTCTTTGTCCGGCGAACCTTTCCTGACCCAAGATGGCGTTCTGATCACTTCCACATCAGCAGCTGTTAACAAGATCAAGGGATATCAGCCGGTCCTATCCACCGGTGGTGGTACCTCTGATGGAAGATTTATAGCACCTTCCGGGATTGAAGTCGTCGAAATCGGTCTCTGCAATGAAACCATCCATCAGATTAACGAATGTACTTCGTTATCCGATCTCAGGGATCTAACCCTGATTTATCTGGATATTATGGAAGGGATACTGTTACCGGACAACTCACAGCATGTTTCCTGATATTGAAGTTTACATCAAAAATATCGACCTCAAGCGCGTCAAGGATTGGCTTGATCTACACTTTGATGCAGTTATAGAAACCCATTCCAGTCAGAACCCAGTGTTTAAAGTCACCTATCAGCGACAGACCACAGAGATCCATTATGTGGAGAAAGCCGCACGCGGACATTTCTCAAGCCTTTGGTTCAAGCAAAACCACACACCCTGGTCAACCGACCTTGACTGTGCCACCAGCGCAGCAGCATGCCTGCAGACCGAGATAAGATGCAGCGACGGCTCCTGGGAGGAGCCGGCCGAAGCTCAGGGTTCGGTCTGGTACAAACTAGTCGACAATGAGATATCCAAAATAAGGTGGGCAGATTGAAAGTCGTTTTATTCATCGCACTGGCTATTATTTCCTTCTGCGGTTTCCTGCTGACACTATTGCCGGCCAGCATTTTTTTTGCACTACTTCCCCAGGAAGTCAGGGCAGCCAAGGGGCTTATCATCGGCCATCCCCAGGGAACGATCTGGTCTGGGTATACCACCATCCAGTTCCGCAACTTCCCGGAATCATCAGTACAATGGCAATTTGATGAAATATCAGCTGACGATCTTACCCCTGCGGCAACCTACAATGTAGGTATAACCGGACCGCACCATGATATGACGGCCGAATTTACTATTTCTGAATTACAACTCAGCATGAATCAGCTTCAGGGATCGATTCACGCCAACGACATAAATCAGCTCAGTGCTGAATACGGCCATCGCTTCAGCGGTGAACTTGTTTTGAAGGGGATTTCCCTGACAACCGATTTCCGTTGTCTGCAGTCATTAGCGGGGCAAGTATACTGGGATGGTGGCGGTATCCTTTTAAATGTCGCTGAGCCGCCCCTTAGCCTGGAACTTCCTCCCATAAGCGGGTTGCTGGACAGTCATGACTGCAATCTCGAGCTGGCACTTGAAAACAGGCCAGACAAGCTGATGGACATCCAATTAAAGCCGACCGGATGGGTTGAAGTGCAGATATACCAAGCAATGCTAAATCTCGCCGGGCTGGCTGAACCTGTGCCCGCCGGGAACGAACTAAAACCAGTGCTGCTGTTCGAGGAAAAAATACTGTAACCTCTGCAATAGGAGAATCGGTAACCCATGTTCACACTGTTAAATGTCCTGCACCAGTATCAGAAATCAGTCGGGCTAACACTCATAGCTGGACTGGTTATTTTTACGTCTTTCTCCATAGCAAGAAGTGTTTCGTTCTTCCTTGACGATGCATTAATCACTCAGACGGTTAATCAGGCCCCCACCAGTATTACTGCAAATCAGGATACAAATATCCTGCAATTGCGGCGATTAAATCTGTTTGGAGAGGTGACAAGAGCGGCGAGCCCTAGCCTTCAGGAAGCACCCGAGACTCGCCTGAACCTTGAGCTCCAGGGTGTTTTTATTAGTGAAGACCCGACTGCCTCCAGTGCGATCATTGCGGAAAAAAACAAACCTGGGAAGCTATTTCAGGTCGGTGACAAACTACCTGGTAATGCCTACCTGCATGCTGTTCGTGCCGATCACATACTCCTACGCAGAGGCAGCCGGCTTGAAAAACTCATGTTCCTCCTTGCCAAAGTCACATTTGAATCCGGTGATGCGAATAGCTCCGCTGAACCCAACCAGAACCAGTCAGCCAAGCGAAACCCCAGAAACATTGCCAGTCCACTGCTAACCAATCCAGAGAGCCAGGACAACTCACTGAGAGAATACCTCGAACAGAACAAAAGCCGACTAAAATCAAACCCGGACGAACTACTCAGAGAGATAGGGATGTCGCCAGTCTCCAAAGAAAGCGCAAATGGTTATAAAGTAGGCAGTGGCAGCGCTGGAGCAGCTTTGACCCAAGCTGGCCTGCAGGGTGGTGACGTGGTGATATCAGTCAATGGGTTAGCCGTCGGTGTTGCCATGAATGATTCAAGATTAGTTGACCAGGCAATGGCTGCAGGACGTGTTCGGGTAGAAGTCCAAAGGGGCGGAAGGCGATTTTTTCTGACGATTCCCATACCCTAACGTCATCTATTCCAGTAAACTTTAAATTGAAAAAAGCAGAAAAAGTAAACCATGAGAGTAATTTTCACAGCCGTTCTGATCCTGTTCGCTTTTTCCGCAAATCCTGCCTTTGCTCAGGACAGTTGGCGCATCAATCTTAAAAATGCAGATATCAGGGAATTCGTTACTCAGGTCTCAGCCATTACCGGTAAAAGTTTTATTATTGACCCCAGAGTTAAAGGTAATGTTACCGTGGTTTCAAACACGGCCATGGGTCAGGAGGCCGTTTACGAGCTCTTCCTGAGCGTATTGCAGGTACATGGTTTTGCTGCTGTGAGCGCCAATGGCATTACAAAAATTGTCCAGACCGTACTAGCCAAACAAAGTGGTAATCCGAACGATTTCATTGAGGATCTGATTTCCCAGGAGCTGGTAACCCGCGTCATACCAATACGCAATGCGGCCTCTCAAGAAATGGTTAAAGTACTCAGGCCTTTAATCCCCCAATATGGGCACATTGCAGGGTTAATTGACCCAAACGTCCTCATCATCAGCGATCACGCCTCAAATATCAGTCGCTTAGTAGAAATAATCAATCGTGTCGATGTTGCTGATAACCTGGAAGTGGCTATCATCGATCTTAAAGAAGCCTGGGTAGAAGACATTGTCACTTTACTTGAGCAGTTAGCACCGGAGCAAATCGGTAAAAGCGCCAAGGGACCCAACCGTATTACGATAGTGGCCAGTGAAAGAACCAACAGTCTTGTCCTCAAGGGAGAACGATACACGCTAGCCAAAGTTAAGGCACTGATCAGTCAGTTGGATGTCCCAGCGAATCGCTCTGGCACCATCAAGGTCATTCGCCTTGCCCATGCAGATGCCACAAAACTGGCAGAAATCCTGACTAATATTGCCAGCAATACTAACGACAGCGAATCCTCTGCCATGGTCGAAGTCAGTGTCCAGGCAGATGAAGCTATCAATGCGCTTATAATCCGGGCAGACCCTGCGACCATGATTGATATCATGGATATTGTTGATAGTCTTGACGTCCGGCGCATGCAGGTGCTCATAGAAGCCGCTATTGTAGAAGTGACTACAGACTTCAGCCAGCAACTGGGCAGCGAACTTGCCATCGGCGATAACACCAGTGGAAACACCCCTATCGGTTTAACTGCACCTGGTGGTACTCTCGCGCAGGTTCTTCAGGGTCTGGCAACGAACACCGCGCCAATGACTTCACTGGGCGACTCGCCACTAATCGCTGGAGGACGAGTCAGTACGACCGGCCCAAGCTTTGCTTTTATAGTTAAGGCGCTGGCCGCGAATAGCGATGTCAATCTGTTGTCCACACCGAGTATCACTACCATGGATAACGAAGAGGCAAAAATCGTAGTTGGGCAGAATGTGCCGTTCAGAACTGGCTCAACTGTCTCAGGAAGCCAAGGAACTACTAATCCCTTCACCACCATTCAAAGAGAAGACGTTGGCTTGACTCTGCAAGTTACGCCGCACATCAACAACGACAACCTGGTGCGACTCACCATCCATCAGGAAGTCTCTGAGGTTGATGCTTCCAGCCTGCGGGATATAGGTTCAGACGCCGCTGCAGACCTGATCACCAACAAAAGAACCATCGATACCACTATTCTCGTTGACAATGGAGAAGTCATTATCCTCGGTGGCCTAATGCGCGATAAGGAGACCAACGGTGAATCAAGAGTGCCTTTACTGGGCAGCATCCCCATATTAGGGATGCTTTTCAGGAGTAGAACCTCGAGTATCGAAAAGCAGAACCTGCTGGTTTTCCTGCGACCCACTGTTTTAGCCACTAAAGAAGATATAGCGACGGTTTCAGAACGGAAATATAACCGGGTCTACCAAATTGAAATCGAGGGTACAGGCGCCACGTCTGAAAATATATCAGAACTCTTCGATGGCAATTTATAATCGCTTCAGAGAACAGCAGTTTAATCTTACCAAATCGTTTTTAAAATTCTGGTTATCGCCAACTTTCATTCGGAACTCGTTGCACCAGCTTGATCTTCAGGCTGATGATAAGGTCTGTTATGTCATGGACTATCAGTCCATCGCAGACCTCATGGTTACGGAGATAGCCTGTGAACAGGGCGACCTACCACTTCCCCGGGCAGCCATGGCGGGCCTGCCTGAGGCCAGATCATTTTTCTTTTTGCGACATGCAACCGGTATAACGGGACGCAAAACTGCAAAGAACTTCAGCCCGAGACTGGAACGATTGTTATCAAGACAACGGCAACGAACCCAGCCCATCAAAGTCGTTCCAGTCTCGCTTTTTTGGGGACATCAACCTGACAAAGAAAAATCCTGGCTGAAGCTGATGCTCTCAGATAACTGGTCAACCACCTCCCGAATCAGGAAAATTCTGGCACTGCTACTGGTCCCAAAACACCTTTTAGTCGAATTTGGAGAACCCATTGATCTGCTTTCTATTATCCGCGCCCAGGATAATCCAGCGTTATCAGCACGACATCTGCATCGCAAGCTAAGAACACACTTTACCCAACAACGACAAGCTATATTAGGGCCAGACCTTTCTCATCGAAGAACTCTCCTGAAAACTATCGTCGATAGCGACCGAGTCAAGGCAGCCGTCATTGATGCGTCTATAATTGATCAGGAACCACAAACAGACACAGCAAAAAGGGCCGAGAAATATGCCCGTGAAATTGCCTCAGATCAGTCCTATCGGGTTATTCGGTTTTTCGAAGTATTCTTATCCTGGCTATGGCACAAACTCTATGAGGGCATAGAGCTTTATAATCTTGATCGCGCTAAAGCAGCGGCACTAACCTCTGAAGTCGTCTACGTACCCTGTCACCGCAGTCATATTGATTACCTACTACTATCCTACGTCTTATATCACAATGGCCTGACACCGCCTCACATCGCCGCAGGCGTGAATCTCAACCTACCCCTGGTCGGCTCGTTGCTTAGAAGAGGCGGAGCTTTCTTTATGCGGCGTACTTTCAAGGAAGATCTACTCTACAAAGCTGTTTTCGATGAGTACCTGCATTTAATGCTCAGTAAAGGCCATTCCATTGAATACTTCATTGAAGGAGGCCGGAGCAGAACAGGCAGCATGCTTAATCCGAGAATCGGCATGATCAGCATGACCCTGAATGGTTATTATAAAGATAACACTAAAGAATTAACGTTTATGCCCGTCTACTTCAGCTATGAGAAGGTGATGGAAATTAATAGTTATATAGGAGAGCTTGCCGGCAGAAAAAAGAGTAAAGAAACCCTGGGTGGCTTGCTTACGACGCTTAAACTGCTAAAACAAGACTTTGGTCAGGTTGCGGTCAGCTTTGGGGAGCCCTTAAACCTGCGCGCCTACCTCAGTGAACTGGCGCCTGACTGGCACACCCACTTACCTGAGGATATGCAACGAAAAACCAGTATCAGTTTAGCTCATGAGCTGAGCCAAAGAATCAACGACGCAGCGGTTCTTAACACCGTCAATATCACGGCCTTCGCCATTTTATGCACGCTGAGAAATGCCATCGAGATGGGTAGACTTGAATCCCAAATTACCTTCCTGCTGAGAGTCAGTGACAACCAGCTAAAAACCTCTTTATTGGACCAAGCAGCCGAGGACATTATCGAAAATGCCCTTCGCATCACCGGCCTGGAAAAATCTACCTCCGCAGCCGGGACAATCATAAAAGCTGACCCTGGCAACCACGTCGAACTAAGATACTATTACAACAACGTCATTCATTTGTTCGCAATCCCAAGCCTGGTAGCACGAATCCTCAGGCACCGAAACGACATCGGTTACCAAAATCTAATCGATGAAGTTAACCTGGTTCTGCCTTTTATTACTAATGAACTACTCATCAAGAATAACCCGTTGTCGACACGTACCGCAGTTGATCGGTTGCTGTCCACTTTAGAAGCAGAAAATTTACTTATCCGTCAACAGAACCAACTGAATGTACAGCAGCACCCCATCGAGACATATCTAGGCTTATATGATCTGGGTGATGCCGTTAGCCCGTTCCTGATTCGTTACTACATTGTCTGCTATTTATTAGAATCCAACCTCCCCAGTCAGGTTGAAATAGAAAATACCGCCTTGAGCATTTACCAGCAGGTATTCGAGACCCTGAATAGCGTACCTGCGGAAACCATTACCACCACCCCTTTTAATGGTTTCCTGAAGGAGTTAGTTGAGCAAGGCTGGTTGGATTCTGGACATTCGACGGATAGCGCGGAAGTTCACAACCTGCAAAAATTCCTGGCCAGTCTATTGTCAGCAGATGTCATCGCCACCGTAGCAAGCTGCTCAAATACCCTGCTGCATAAAAATATCGAATCGACTGCTTCTTCCCTTTAACGAATAAACAGGCGAGCGATCAGAATAGGTGGTCGTATCTCGTAAAGCACGTTTCACGGCTATCCGCGGTATCCCCATATCAAAAGCAGTAGACAACAGATTTTCTGGCGTCAGATTTCCTCCAATATACGATTGCAATATCTGCATTTCACCGCTCGCCAACGCAGATTTTTTCTTCACCGCGAACATAGGGTCGATCATGGCGGCATCAAACCGCTCAACACCCTCAAGACCCTCACACGAATCGCCAAAGAATAGGTGCATTCGGGCGACGATAGACTGCAGATCAGGATTCTGGCTCGCTCGTCGCAAGCCATCGGAAAGCAGCAGGTAGAGTACCTTTGAGCGTTCTTTTAGATAAACTTCACAGCCAAAGGCTGCCAGGATAAAAGCATCCTTACCGAGACCCGCCGTCATATCCAATATAGTGTAGGTTCGGTTTGCGCCGACTGCTTTGATCAACATTTCATTTTTAGCAGAGAGGTGCTCTAGACGATAACGCATGCTAGAAGACCCAAAATCAACTGCCAAGGGTGAGAAATCATCCCAGCAATCAACCAGCGACAAACGATCATCTATTTGCTCGATTCGATACTGGCTCACTTGCTCGGTGGACTCGCTACCTGGTGTCTTACATACTCAGGCCTGGCATTTAATGCATCCACATAGTCGGAGTCACGCATACGATGGGTGGCCATATCCAACAAATCCCGGGAGCTCGGCTGCGCCACCTCCGAGATTGTTTCAAAACGAAAGCCGCTCAATGTTGCCAAATCGGCAAAGAACACCTGCCTATTACCTGCACCATGCCAGCTACCTGACGGCAACCCAGGAAAATTCGCTGGCTCTACGACTACTTCCTCACCCGTTAATTCCGGGCAGACAGCGGTACAATTCATATAAGCCCCCATATAAACTTCTTGTTCCCGGGCAGCCAAAGCAACCACCACATTGTCACAACCCTTTTCCCTGCCCAGCTTTCTAGCGATAGCAGCGAGGTTAGAAACAGGTATTACCGGAATCGATAATCCGTAGGCTATGCCTTGTACAACTCCGACAGCAATTCTCAAGCCTGTAAATGACCCGGGGCCCCTGGCAAAGGCCAACCCATCCAGTTGGTTTAGGCCAATTCCGGACTCTGTCAGGATAGACAGTATATTGGGCAGAATATCTCGGGAATGCTTCCTGCCTGAATCAATCACCCTATAAACATCTTCAGATGCTGTACGGACACCCAGAGTCATACTCGAAGCCGACGTATCAATAGCGAGTAAGTTCATATTTCCTCAAAAAACTTCATTGCAGTCTCTTTATCACGTGTCCATTCTATCGATGGCAGGCTGTTGATCAAAGCCTTACCATAGGGCTTCTCAACTATCCTGCTATCACCCAGAATAAACAAGCCCCTATCTGACTCAAGTCGAATCAGCCGCCCAAACCCCTGCCGCAAGTTGACGGCACATCTTGGTAAGTGCAGATCCATGAAGGGATTTTTGCCCCTGGCTGAGTAGGTACTGGCCAGTGCTTCAACCCTGGCGTCTGCAGGGCTGTCAAAAGGCAGTTTATCAATTAACAGGCAGCAAAGGTTTGCGCCGGCAAAATCCACCCCCTCCCAGAAGCTTTGAGTCGCCACTAACACGGCTTGCTCGGCTCGCATAAACTGATCAATCAAGCTACTCTTAGGGCCCTCTCCCTGGGCCAGCAACAGTGGTAAATGCAATGTCTCAAGGTACTCCTTGGCAGTAGCCAGCGCACGAAAAGAAGTGAACAGCAGTAAAGCCTTTTTAGACAACATAGGGGTAGCGTGCTGCATCAGCGCAAGGCAATGCCCTGGCGAATTGACAGCTGGCAAGTCTGTTGGAATGAAGCCCGCAGCCTGCACAGCAAAATCAAAAGGGCTATCGAACTGATATTCCTTAATTGCTCCCACACCAAGTGTATCTTTGATGAATTCGAATGACCCATCTACCGACAGTGTCGCCGAAACAAAAAGCCATTGGGCAGACGAATTCTGGTAACAGGCAGACAGCACCTCTCCCAGATCACTCGGCATACTATTAAACTGAAAACCGTTTTCATCAAACTCAAGCCAGTGCGCTGAACCCGATAGAGACTTATTTGAGGAAATCATCATCAAATGATCTGAAATGTCACTGGCTCGAGCGTAGCAATGCCTAAATACAAGACTTCGATCCAGCCTCGCTGCCAGCACATTTAAACATTTTGCCAAGGCAGCCTCGAGTTCATCCATCAGCTCACTGCCGGGCCCGGTAATCCACTCCGCCAGCTTGAGATGCCTTCCTATGAGGTCAAATTGGTCACTCAAGGTTCGAATAGACCGTAACATCCAGGACACCACTGAGGCCAACTCAGGATCATCTCCACCTAGCGAGGCCAGTTCCCTCCGCAGTTGCATAGCCACATCGATCAGCTGCGAGCTGCTCAGACTATTACCAAAAAAACGCCTGGCCACATCCGGTACCTGATGCGCCTCATCAACAATGATATGATTCGCCTGGGGAAGTAACTGGCCCAATTGATCATCCTTCAACGCCAGATCCGCCCAAAGTATGTGGTGATTTACGACCACGATATCGGCCTGCATGGCCTTGTCTCGAGAGCGATAGACCGGGCAGCTATGATACCAAGAACAGCTTCTGGCCAGACAATTAGCTCTGGTACTGGTGATCAAAGACAAAAGGTCCGGCTTACCGGAAAAATCAGCTAGCTCATTGAGGTCACCGGTCTTGGTCTGCCTCGACCAAGCCTGTACCTCTTTAAGCTCAGTCGCCAGATCTTGATTTTTAAAGTGATTTTCTTCACTTATATTTTTGTTGAGCCTATAGGGACAAACATAGTTCGACCTGCCTTTAAGAACAGCAACCTGCTTGTGGATACTGGAAAGTTTGATGGCGAGTGGCAGGTCCTTCTCATAAAGCTGATCTTGGAGTGCGCGGGTACCTGTAGAAATAATAGTTCGCCCGCCCTTCTCCAGAAGTGGAATCAGATAAGCAAGCGTTTTTCCTGTGCCCGTCGCTGCCTCAAGCAGCGCATTCTCGTGGCTATTGATTAAACCATCAATCACTCGCGCCAACTCTAATTGGCTGCGTCGATAGGAGAACGAATTCAGTTGACTGCATAGCAGGCCGCTGACTGAAAAATATCGGTCGGCAAGATCTGACACTATCTGCACCACTTTACTTCTGCAATCAGGTCTCTATCCTTATTGAGTGAACTTATAGCTTACAATTCTGTGATGGACGTGAACTCATATACCACCGTGATACTGGCCGGCGGCAGGGCCTCAAGAATGGGCGGCTGCGACAAAGGACTTGCCCTTTACAAAGGTCAGCCCTTAATCCGCTACGCGATCACGGTGGCTGAATCACAAAGCCAACGGATACTCATCAGCGCCAATCGCAATCAAGAAGAATATAGAGCGATGGGCCTATCTGTTTATGCTGACAATTTTGCCGACTACTCTGGCCCCCTGGCTGGTTTAGTATCTTGCGCACCTCACATTGAAACACCTTATACAATCGTCATGTCCTGCGATATGCCTGATATCAGCGCAGAAGTCATAGAGCAATTGAAAAAACAACTGTGTAGCGCCCCTGAAAAATCGTCTGCTGCAGTCTTTCGTGACCAGCATGCCCTGCAATGCGGTCTATTCGTTTGCGAAACCAGCGCACTGCATTCTATCCAGGCATTCCTTGACGACAATCACCGATCAGTAAAGCAATGGCTGAACAGTCTCAACCTGCTCACGCTCATTTGGTCAGAAGATACAAATGCATTCAAAAACATTAATCGATTAATTGACCTTTAAATTCAAGCCCATAACAAAGTAAGCCCTCTTCGAGGGCTTTTTGAGTACATCCTGGTTCACTTATGGGCCAACGTCGGTTATCCGGACATCGTCTCACCCGGCTTCGTTTCTCCTCGGCAAAAACCACTAATTCCAGGTCAGCAAGAACATTCAACAATCTGCTTAAGTGGGGTCAAGTTTAGAAAATAAATAGGTATTTGCACAGCTTTTTTTGCTGATCAAATCCACTGTCATGCTGCTTTTGGCAGGCGCGCTACAGCCCTGCCCAGGGAATCAACCCTATAACTCGTCTACTACAGTGAATATAGCGTTTTTAATCTCATCGGTCGGCCCGGAACCAGCGATCACCGCGTAACACATATCCTCACTCTGATCAGCCAACTGACTATAAAAATCGACTAACGGCGCCGTTTGATTGTCATAGACTCGCAGGCGTTCGCGGACTGTTTCTTCCTGATCATCATCTCGCTGAATTAACGGCTCAGCCGTGACATCATCCAAACCTTCAACCTGGGGTGGATTAAATTTTACGTGGTAAACTCGACCAGAACCGGGATGAACCCGGCGCCCGCCCAACCTGGCGATAATCTCAGCGCTATCAACCCGTATTTCAATCACACAATCGATGTGGATATTTTCCTCCAGTAATGCCTTCGCCTGCGGGATAGTCCTGGGAAAACCATCAAACAGGAACCCTTGCTGGCAGTCTGGTGCCTGAATCCGTTCTTTTACCAGAGCAATAATTATCTCATCCGTAACCAACTCGCCATTATCCATCACCGACTTTACTTTCTGGCCTAAAGGACTGCCTGCCTTGATTGCTTCTCGCAACATATCCCCTGTTGATATCTGGGGTAGCCCATACTTTTCAGTAATAAACTGTGCTTGGGTGCCCTTGCCTACTCCCGGCGCTCCCAAAAGAATCATCTTCATAACTTTCCCTTATTTTAAAACTAATCCATGGCTCATTCGTGATTATCTTACGTCTGAGTCGATCTCCTGGCGGATATGACATTCGGTAACTGTTGGATGAGTTCCAACGCCCTTATGAGTCGCTCCAGTGATGCTACTTCTATCGTCATCTGAATATTAACGGTATGCCTTACTTTATCGGTAATGGAGTTCATCATAATGACATTGATCAACTCATCGAAGAAAATACCGGTAATATCAAACAGCAACCCGGGTCTATCGTAGGAATCCACATCGATCAAAACCGGGAATGCTGCTTCTACATCCTCACGCCAGCTCAGCCGCATCAGACGTCCATAGACATCAGCATTTAAGACTTGAATACAATCGTGGAGATGGACATTAACGACACCCTCATCATCCATGATACCGGCAATAGGATCACCCAGTACCGGATTACAGCACTTGGCGATGAAGTGCTCACGGTCACCCATACCGATAATCAGGGCCGACGGTTGTTCGGGTTCCCGAGGCTCCGAGTGATCACGATTCACATCCTGATCGGGTTCCTGATGCTCTAAAGAAACCGAAGGCGATGCCAGGGGTATTTCAGATTCCGACACGATCAGCTCAACAACATCGGTGAGCTGAATTTCTCCTACCGCCAGAGCATAAAAAAGTTCATCTGGATGTTCATAACTGAACTCGCGAATAAGGGGGCTATAATCAACCTGCTCTATTCCCAACTGTCGCAATTCATCCATGAGCATTTTGCGACCGTCCTCGACATTGCGTATTTTTGCCCTATGTCCAAACCAAGCCTGAATTTTAGTCCTTGCTCTTGAGGTAGTTACATAACCCAGATGCGCATGTAACCACTCCCGCCTGGGTGCAACTTCATCACCAGTAATGATCTGGACGTGATCGCCGGACTTCAATTTATGATCCAGATTAACCATTTTGCCATTGATTTTAGCGCCGCGGCACTTATGGCCTATCTCAGTATGAACACGATAGGCAAAATCTACAGCGGTTGCATCAGGGGGCATATCCACTACATGGCCATCTGGTGTAAACAGATATATTCGATCAAGACTGACATTAGCCAAAATTTCATTGGCTGTCCCCGGCAGTCCTCTCACCTCATCCTGCCACTCGAGAATCTGCCTGAGCCATTCCATCCGTCTTTCATATTTGGCGCTGCGATCCTTGGCAACCAGACTCTTATATTGCCAGTGAGCACAGACCCCGTACTCGGCCTCGCGGTGCATCTCATCAGTCCTTATCTGAACTTCCAGCACCTTACCATCAGGACCGATCAAAGCCGTGTGGAGGGATTGATAACCGTTTTCCTTTGGATTGGCGACATAATCATCAAACTCATTGGGTATATTCCGCCAGAGACTGTGAACCATTCCCAGCACCCGGTAACACTCATCAGCATTTTTAACCAGCACGCGTATCGCCCTGACATCATAAACTTCAGAAAAATCAATCCCTTTCCGATTCATTTTGCGCCAGATACTGCAGATGTGTTTGGCTCTGCCTTCCAACTCAGCGTTAATACCCACCTGTTGTAATCTGTCATCAAGCTCGACTATCACCTCATCGATGTATTGATCCCTAACCACCCGCTTCTCATCCAACAAGCCTGCAATTCGCTTATATTGAAGGGGTTCCAGGTAACGAAAAGCAAGGTCTTCCAACTCCCACTTCAGATGACCAATACCAAGCCGGTGGGCTAACGGCGCATAGATTTCACTTATTTCCTTGGCCAATTTTATCTGTTTGCCTCGCTCACTCTTATTAGCCTGGCGAATGGTACAGGTCCGCTCCGCCAGTTTGATAAGTGCGACGCGAATGTCGTCTACCAGCGATACCAGCATGCGCTTGGCCTGGTCAATCTGATCGGTATCCTTACCCAAAACGACTTCAGATTTACCGATCTGAATATTGCTGATGGCTACCATCTTCAAAACGCCTTCAACCAGGTCCGCCACCGCATTTCCA
The DNA here is from genome assembly GCA_018666555.1 of Gammaproteobacteria bacterium. Taxonomy (GTDB): domain Bacteria; phylum Pseudomonadota; class Gammaproteobacteria; order Pseudomonadales; family Azotimanducaceae; genus UBA9926. The sequence continues at coordinate 14,676 of JABIZD010000183.1, read as the reverse complement.
AACTGTTTACGAACATGTTTGGCTGTGATCTGATTCTCACGTACAGCCCGATAGATAATCGCGGCAATCAATCCGTCTTCATCTACCTGCAACTCCGCCAGAATATCCGCCATTTCCAGGCCGGTTAAGTAACTGCTTCGCCCCGGTGCCCAAGCACCGGTAGTCTGTAAAGCCTTTTTTTCTGCCTGCTCAGACAATTCGCAGGCTTCCTGCAACCTGTCTACTGAAACCAGGGGACATCGCTCTGCCAGCAGGGCTAACCAATCCTCCAGATCGACCCCATTTTCAGAAAAAATCGGTTGATGTTGTTTTACTTTAACCACGCTGCCTCTTACCTGCTGAATAATGTAATGGTTTCAAGATGGGTTGTGTGTGGAAACATATCAATCATTCCAATGCTATCAAAATCAAAGCCACCCGAGGTTAAAACCTCGCTATCTCGAACCAGCGTCTTCGGATTACAGGACACGTACACTACTCTTTCCACGTCACTGGCAGCAAGTGCCTTGCAAAAATCTTCAGCCCCCGATCTTGGCGGATCCAAAAGCACCTTATTATAACCACCATCTTCTATCTGTGGCAGCTGTGTTCCATATAAATCGCAATACTCAAATATAACGTTAGCCACGTTATTGCTGGTTGCATTCTGCCTCGCTCTCGCCACGCTGACCTCTGACCCTTCCAAACCCGTTACAAAAGCAACCTGCTGGGCGATTGCCAAACTGAAATTACCGATACCGCAAAATGCGTCTAATACCCTGTCTCCTGCGTCAGTCCTGAGTAGAGCCAGCGCCTGATTAACCATTAACTGGTTTATCGGCTGATTTATCTGGGTAAATTCCAGGGGGTGGAAGAGAAACTTCAAATTTTGGTCATTTAATGAATAGCTGAGCAGGCTCTCCTCACCCTGAGGCGCAAAAAACCTTACTGAATCGGTACCCCCTGGTTGCAAAAAGATGAGCACCTCATGCTGCTCTGCAAACGCTGCCAGAGCAAGCAAGTCCTCTTCAGGCAGGCCAGCTAAATGCCGGATCACCAGCGCAGCCCGGCCTTCTCCTGCCGCGACTTCAATCTGCGGAATCATCGAAGGTTCAGCAAATCGATCAATCAACTGGGACAGAGGCTCGAGTAAATCCCCCAATGGTGGAACAAGAATATCGCAGCGTGACACATCAGCTATAAAAGAATTAGCTGTTTCTCTAAAGCCCACCAGCGTTTTATTTCTTTTCGCTACAAACCTGACCCCCAGCCTCGCCTTGCTTCTATAAGCCGAGCCCTGACCCGACAATGGTTTTTGCCACAGCCTCGGTGTTAAATGCGAAAACAGATCTCTCAGCCAGGACTCTTTCAAGTCCAGTTGGCCCTGCCTGCTTAAATGCTGCCAGGAGCACCCGCCACAGATATCCGCATACTGGCAACTGGGTTCAACTCGATCCGGACTCAGCGACTGAATCTTTTCCGCTCGACACAGCCAAACTTTCTTTTTTTTTCGTAACGGTACAGCAACAACCTGTTCGCCTTCTAAAGCACCGTAGACGCCACATTTCTGCTCATCATCCATCGCATAACCCTGCATACTCAGGGACGTCAATCGGGTAGGGAAAGGTTGTTTTTTACGACGCATAAGCTATCTCAATTATCCTTGGGGTGGCAAACCCGGTCTGATCAATCTCTTTACAAGTGGCTAAACTATTGGGTCCGCATACACACCCGTTGAAAGATAACGATCTCCCCGGTCACAAACAATGGCGACAATTGTGGCATTTTCAACTTCTCGATTTATCTGCAATGCCGCAGCAATTGCCCCACCTGATGAAACACCAGCAAAGATACCTTCTTCGCGCGCCAGTCGGCGCATTGTATCTTCTGCTTCTGTTTGGTCTATGTCGATAACCCGGTCGACTGCATCTTTATCAAAAATTGTCGGTAAGTAAGCCGCAGGCCAACGACGAATTCCAGGAATAGACTGCCCATCAAAAGGCTGTAAACCGATAATTTCAATCTCAGGTTTTACTTCATTGAAGAACTTCGAGACTCCCATAATCGTACCGGTGGTCCCCATAGAACTGATGAAATGAGAGATTTCCCCGTCAGTCTGCCTGAATATTTCTGGGCCAGTACCCCGATAGTGCGACATCGGATTATCCAGGTTCGAGAATTGATCAAGGACAATGCCCTGTCCTTTTTGTTCCATTGTGAGAGCTAAGTCGCGAGCTCCTTCCATGCCATCCTGCGAGGATACCAGGATCAGCTCAGCCCCATAGGCACGCATAGCTGCTTTTCTTTCTTCGCTCATATGAACAGGCATAATCAGCTTTATCCGGTAACCTTTGATTGCAGCCGCCATAGCCAAAGCAATGCCAGTATTGCCGCTGGTAGCCTCTATCAGTGTGTCTCCAGGGGAAATCTTACCGGCCGTCTCTGCCCCAGTAATCATACTAAGGGCCGGTCGATCCTTGACTGAACCGGCGGGGTTATTACCCTCCAATTTTGCTAATATGATATTTGAAGAAGCTTCCGGTAACCGCTGCAACCTCACTAACGGCGTTTCCCCAACACTCTCTTCTATCGTAGGATATCGTTGCATTGAAACCGGCATTCAAAATTTTACACATGATAGGACAACAGAACCTGTACTCATAGTAGCAACTGGGTCTAATCTAATTCTTCTCTGATATAAGGGACGACCAGATATAAGGGACGACCAGATATAAGGGACGACCGGATATAAGGGACGACCGGATTTAACTGTCCCAAACAAGGACAAATTGTACAGACAAGCCGTTGAAAGATTCTGTTATTATCTAATTAAGAAAATAACCAAGAGCCTGACTCGTTGAGTTAGCTGTCTGATAAATTCAAAGATAGGTCCGCCAGCATCCACAACAACATATATCTGGCATGGTCGTTGAGGAACCAGGGATGAAAAAATCAAGCCGTCGGATTGCCGTTATTATCAGTTCGATATTTATGATTTCTATTGCCCAGGTAAGTTGGCTGCAAAGCGCACCATCCTGGCTCTTGGTAGCAAGCCTTCTGGCACAATGGCTGCTTTGCGTAACACTGTTCAACCTGCTGCAGAATTCCTATCTGATTCCGCTAAAAAAATTGCAAAAATTCCACCGATCGTTATCAACCTCAGAAAACAATGAGGGTGCACCCACTGACGCTCCTGCGGCAGAACTACTGCAACCCGCACAGTTGATCAGCCACATACAATCTACCTTCTCAGGGTTACAACAAAAACTGGAACACTCACAATTGGAGAACCAGCAGCAAAAACGCAGTTCGGAAGCCTTATTTAATAATTTAAACGTCCACAATAACCACCTGTCCACAGAACTAAACAGGCTGAATGAAAAGACCTCCGCCACCCTGAAAATTATCAGCAAGCAGCTCGACCGGATACCGTCAGAAGCAAAAAACTCACTTGATTCCCATTCGACCTCCGACTTCCACGAACAAATTCAATTGCTGTCTGATTCGATTTCGCAGGAGCAACCTGACCCTGTGATCCTATCCATTGATTTAATTGAGACAATGGACAACTGGCTTGAACTCCTCAAACCAATCCATAATGGGCTTATCAATCTTATTATCGACCCGGCAATGCCTAGCCGCATTGAAGTACACCGAATCAATCTGGTCAGGCTACTGTCTTTCCTTATAGATATAGCACTGCAGAGCCAGGGGAAAACCAATTCACTGGGGCTGGTTGTCAACTCACCTGGTAGCGACCATCTATGTTTATTACAGCTCATATCCAGGGTAGAAGCCTTCACCGCCGACCAAATCGATCATACCAACCCTGAATTCCAGCTGCCATTGAAGAGCTACAGCGAAAACAGGCTCCATCCAGGAAAAGGCAGAACTGCAATGGTATTAGCTGCTGATCCAATCCAGAGACTGGCCTTAAAACAACGTATCCAGTACTTTGGCTGCTCCATCAACCCGGATTTCAAATCTGGACAGATCGACCTGTTCCTGGTCACGTCATCCAGTGGCACCTTTTTCGATCGTTTTAAACCCTATATCACAGATAAAGCCAGGGTCTGGATGCTCGGCCAAAGCCAAGGGGATCCTGATAATCCTGAACTCATCGCCAATCTACAAAAGGTGCTGACCGAAAAATTCCAACAGTGGTCACGCCGCGATCCCAAGTCCCCTTGTATTCTGTTGGTTGACAATGAATCCGCCAGTCCAGCTCTCCCGAAGGTGTATCTCGAAGATCTGCAACAATCCTTATTCACTGCTTCAAATAGTGATGAGGCCATGGCATTGATGGACGAAATGGAGTTTTCCCTGGCATTGGTTAACCTGCAACGACCCGAACAGAACAGTGCAGGCATCGCTGCGAAAATTAAATACCGACAACCGAACCTGAAAGTTATTGGTATTACTAGTATCCCTACGAGCAACCTTGATAAACTGCCCCACCCGGTATTTTCTGAAATACTGACCAACCCCGTCGACAAAGCCAGCTTAGAAAGATTGTTGCTAGCCGCTACAACCTCGCTGGCTTCTGCCCCGGACCAACCAACCCAGGGGCAACTGGAAGAAGGCATTGCCTTGCCCATATTTGACTCCGCTGCTGCTATTAAAGCTGCAAATGGGCGCACTGAACTCGCCATCCAGATATTGGCCATACTGCTGACCACCTTGCCCGGAGACTTGAACCTATTGAGATCTGCCTGGGATAGGAGCGATCACAATGACATAAAACAGTTGCTTCACAAACTTAACGGTGCGCTTGAATTCACTGCTGCGACAAGGTTGCAGCAATCAACCAGGCAGGCGGGTCAAATTGCCAATCATCTCTCCCAGGGTAATATTATGCAGGCCACCAAACAGGTGATCTCTGAGGCCGAAAACCTGCTGACCTGGCTACAAACGACCCCTGAACCGTTTAAGAAGGCCTCAATATCTGCCCTCAGCAACAACAAAAGCGAGGGCGTATCCTGATTCATCTGAAATAGATAAGTGCCAGGTAGAGATTTGCAATTTATTCTGCCTGGCCAGAGCAGCGCCAAATAATTTCACTGTTGGTGCGCCATATCGATTCCTGGGAATTTCTATCGCCGGGAAACTCACTCCCTGCCTCATACCTGTGCCCAGCGCTTTACAGACCGCTTCCTTGGCCGCGAATTGCTTAGCCAGAAACGCCCCCTGGTTCGCCTTCGACCTGCCCTCCAGCAGTAATTGCTCCTCGGAAGTTAACAGTTTTTTGACAAACCGCTGCCCCCAGCGGTTCAGAGCCTGTTCGACTCTGGCAATTTTCACCAGGTCGGTGCCTACCGATATAATCATCTGTTCCTCGCTGAAAACAATTCTCGGGATTTTAAGGGTCTTCCGCCCAAAAGCGGCCGTACCGATGCACTGACCATCCATTTTGAAAGACTCGCACCAGCCCCCGAGAAATCACCCATGGCCATCCGGTGGATGGTTTCACCGCTGCAAGCTTTAGGCTCAGAAGAAGTTGCCCGTTCGAACCCACTTTGGGGAACAAATCTATAAGCCCCAGCAGAATCTATCGGCTTGCCGGTTTTTGCATCAAAACCGAAATCAACACCAAAACCTAACGCCATCAACAGGCCAAACTCAAAGCGCCGCAACATACCCAGATCAAATTCAGGACGACCCAAATCGTTCAGAACTCTTTTATAATCATCATAAAGCTCAGGTAGAGGCTCATATTTACCAAGCACGCGGTACATTAATTCATTGATATACAATCCAATAAACGATGCCTTACCCATTAAATGGTAACCAAAGGGTGCCGTCTCCTGATAAACGGCAGTTCTCAGGTCTCCCCGTCCGTATATAGAGACAATAATAGGAACAAAAGGCTGGATCTGCCCTGCACTGCGTGAACCCTTCTTAGCTTCGCGCCTGATTCCCTTGAACAACAAACTAAACCGGCCTTCTTCTCTGGAAAAAACCTCAGCTAACAGACTGGTATCTCTATATTTTCGCGTATGGAGAATATATATCTCTACGTCTTTGTTATCAGACTGGGTCATAACCCAGGCTTTTTAGTGCGCGCTCACTATCAGACCAACCTGACTTCACCTTTACCCAGTTAGTCAGCATTACTTTACTGGCCAATAACTTCTCGATGTCAACACGAGCATCTATTCCAATTCGTTTTAGTTTGTTACCACCCGCCCCGATGAGAATGGCTTTCTGCCCTGCTCGTTCAACAAAAATAGTGGCCACAATATGGACAATTTTTTCCGTTCTCTCGAATCGGTCAATCTGAATACTGGCTGCATAGGGAACTTCATCGCCTAACTGGCGCATGAGTTTTTCCCTGATAATTTCAGCCACCATAAATCTTTCAGTACGGTCAGTTACCTGATCATCTGGGAAATAAAACTCACTATAGGGAATTCTTTTTTCAATTAGCTTTTCCAACTGCTCAACGTTCTCACCCTTCAGAGCGGAAACAGGCACCACCTCAGCCTCAGGGAAACGAGCCTGTAATTTCTCGAGCACAGGCAACAGCCTATTCCTTGGTGTAATCAGGTCAAATTTATTGACAGCAATAATCAACTGCCCGGCTTGACCGGCTAATGCTTCAGCAACCAGGTCATCTTCTTTATTCCAGGAGCCCCGATCGACCACAAATATAACAGCATCCACATCTCTTATAACACTACGCGCATTGCGGTTCATGTAGCGATTTATCGCTTTCTTCTCATTACTGTGTATACCGGGAGTATCGACATAGAGAAACTGTGCCTGGTTAAACGTTTTGATCCCCAGCAACTGGTGCCGGGTGGTCTGGGGCTTCTTTGATGTAATACTTATTTTCTGCTCCATGATCGTATTGAGCAAGGTTGACTTGCCCACATTGGGCCGGCCTACGATCGCAATATAACCACACCTCGTGTTTTTCATTACAAAGCCACTTGATTCAATAAAACTGATAACACCTGTTGTGCTGCTCGCTGTTCTGCCAGCCTTCTGGATGAGCCCTGCGCTATCTCAGGTTTATCCAGTAATTCACAATTGCAATTAACCGTGAAACTCTGACTATGCGAAGCGCCATCGATACTAAGCACTTCGTAAACCGGTAAGGGCAACGACTGAGCTTGTAGATGCTCCTGCAATCGGGTTTTCGCATCCTTCCCCGTTACCTCGAGTGATAATGCCTCAATAGCTGCTTTGAGCCAGACACTAACCCGAAGACGCACAACTTCAAATCCTGCGTCGAGATAAATAGCGCCAGTAACTGCTTCAAATGCATCTGCAAGAATAGAGTCCCGATCCCGTCCGCCACTCTTATTCTCGCCCTGCCCCATTACCAGAAAATCTCCAAGGCCCAACTCCCGGGCTCTGGCAGCCAGTGCTTCTTTACGCACAAGAGCGGCTCGTAAGCGGGTTAACTGACCTTCCTCTGCTGCTGGGAATTTCAAATACAAAGCCTGGGAAACAATTAATTCCAGCACAGCATCACCCAGGAATTCCAGTCTTTCGTTGTTAACTGCAGCAAAGCTTCGATGAATTAACGCCTGCTCCAGTAATACCGGTGTCGAAAAGTAATGCCCGAGCTTTTTTTGCAGCTTGTCAATCCGGTCAGCCATTAATCAAGATTACTGACTAGAGAGAGAAAAATCATCATCAAAGCTCATGACAATATCAATATTGGCAACAAGCCTCTCCCTCACCTCATATTTCAAAATTACTTTCGTCCCACCAGAGAAGGATTCCATCTTAATGCTGTTATCCATATCAAATGATCCCAACTGATTGAAATCAAACCTCTTGTCAATCAGTTCGCGGAGCTCATCCTTACTCTTGAGTCCGGCAGACCGATCTTCTGCCAGGCTCGACAATATGTGCGTAATGGTTCGATGTTCCAAATAAGGGGGGACCACTTTAAGGCTGACAGAGGTCAGTACGGTAACGACAATAAGAATAAGAATAATGTCCATGAGGCCAATTCCGGCCTGCCTACGGACACCCCCTCGACAATCCACCTTTTTAGCAAATAACTTCATTGCGACCTCGTTACTGAATCCATCGATTCTGGGAAAATTCCGGTAAATTAAGACCTGGTTCCTTATGTAACCACACGGCAATCGCCTTACCGACAATCTTATCTTCTGAGACAAAACCCCAGTATCTGCTGTCGCTGCTTCGGTCGCGGTTATCGCCCATCATGAAATAGTGCCCCTCTGGGACTAGCCAGGCCTGCGAACGAGGATCTTTATAGCGATTACGATAAATAAAATGATCGAACTCACCAAGCGTTTCTTCAAAAAGCATATCCTGGGAGTTTTCTCCTGTCAGTCGCTCGACAAACTCCTGCTCCTGCATAACGTCGTTAACAAAAAGCTTCTTGTCCTGATAACGGATCCTGTCTCCAGGTAATCCGACGATACGTTTGATGAAATACTCATCTTTGTGGGGAGGAATAAACACCATGACCTCACCGCGTTGGGGGTCCGAGATATCCATCACCTTGGTACCCACCACGGGTAACCTGATGCCATAGGAATACTTATTTACCAAAATAAAGTCACCAATGTTTAAGCTTGGAATCATGCTCCCTGTTGGGATCTGAAATGGCTCAAAAAGGAAAGATCGTAAAACTAAGACGAACAATAAAACCGGGAAGAAAGAAATAGAATATTCAACTACCAACGGTTGATCGAGTGATTCAGCCAACGCTTTGGCTGTTTTTTTCGCTTGCCTGCGCCGAGCCAGCCAAACTATTTCAAGCAACCAAACCAATCCAGTGACAGCCGTTGCCAATACCAGGAACAAAGGGAAATTTACGCTCATATTAAATACATCCTTCCTGATGGCAAATCATATCACCAACCTGATCGACCTTGTGACCCTGCCGCAGAACTCTCATCGCTCCACTTTCAGCACTGCCAGAAAGGCCTCCTGTGGAATCTCGACACTACCGACCTGCTTCATTCGTTTCTTGCCAGCTTTTTGTTTTTCCAGCAATTTCTTCTTGCGGGTGATGTCACCACCATAACATTTGGCTGTTACATTTTTTCGCAGCGCTTTCACGGTCTGCCGGGAAATGATCTGTCCGCCAATAGCAGCTTGAATAGCCACATCGAACATCTGCCTAGGAATCAATTCCTTCATTTTGGAAGTCAGTGCAAGACCCTTACTATGCGCATCATCGGTATGAACAATGAGCGCCAGTGCATCGACTCGGTCACCATTGATGAGCATATCCAGGCGCACCAGCCGGGCAGCCTGAAAACGCAAAAAAGTATAGTCTAGCGAAGCATATCCCCTGGACACAGACTTTAAACGATCAAAAAAATCTAATACTACCTCATTCATGGGTATCTCATAAGTAAGCGATACCTGCTTACCAACGAATTGCATATCTTTCTGCACACCCCTTCTTTGTTCACAGAGAACAATGACGCTACCCAGGTGTTCGGACGGTACCAGAACATTAACCTGTGCAATTGGCTCGCGCATTTCCTCAATACTGGTCACAGCAGGTAATTGAGAAGGGTTGTCTACCTGCAGAACCTCGCCTGCCTTACTCAGAACCTCGTAAACAACCGTAGGTGGTGAGGTTATCAGATCAAGGTTATATTCCCTCTCCAGGCGTTCCTGAATAATTTCCATGTGTAACATGCCAAGGAATCCACAGCGAAACCCACTGCCCAAGGCATCAGAACTTTCTGGCTCATATACAAGTGATGCATCATTTAGCGTCAATTTTTCTAACGCATCACGGAAATTATCAAAATCATCAGCATTAACCGTAAACATGCCTGCAAACACCTGGGGCTTAACCTTCTCAAAGCCCGGCAAAGCCTCTGTATCACTTCCTGCAGCGACAATGGTGTCCCCTACTGGTGCGCCTTTTACATCTTTAATGCCGGCAACAACAAAGCCGACCTCACCAGAACGAAGCACCCCTGTAACCTCTCTTCGCGGCGTGAAGGTACCAATGGAATCAACTTGGTGGGTTTTTCCTAACGTCCGAGTGATAAATTTGTCCTTGGTCTTGATCTGTCCCTTAACTACTTTTACTAACGAGACTACACCAAGATAATTGTCGAACCAGGAATCAATAATAAGCGCCTGCAATGGCTCATCACGATAATTCGCTGGAGGTGGAATGACATTAATCAATGCTTCCAGCAATTCCCGAACACCCTGTCCACTCTTGGCACTGACAAACATAGCATCGGTCGTATCCAAACCAATGATTTCTTCAATTTCCTGGCAAACTCGGCCTGGATCAGCCTGCGGGAGGTCAATTTTATTGAGAACGGGAAGTACTTCCAGGCCCTGTTCAACGGCGGTATAACAATTTGCCACGGATTGGGCCTCGACACCCTGAGCTGCATCAACAACCAGTAGCGCGCCTTCACAAGCCGCCATTGAACGCGACACCTCATAAGAGAAATCCACATGGCCAGGGGTGTCGATAATATTAAACTGGTAGGTATTGCCATCATCTGCAATATACTTCAGAGAAACGCTTTGGGCTTTAATCGTGATCCCTCTTTCCCGCTCGATATCCATCGAGTCAAGAACTTGATTAGCCATCTCCCGATCAGTCAGCCCACCGCACATCTGTATAAACCGATCAGCCAGCGTCGATTTACCATGGTCAATATGGGCGATGATAGAAAAATTTCGAATAAATTTTGGCTGAACCAAACTATTTTCCAGCAAACCAAACAGCGCGCCAGTCTAATAGATAATGAAAATATTAGCTATGCAAAGCGCGCAACTAACCCAGCTAATCGTGACCACCATTTTACCTGAAACGAACAACCTGAAACATTACGGGTCGATCTTAATGGCGACAAACTGAGCCTGTCCGTTTCTCAGGATCCGCACGGGTATAGCCACGTCGTTTGCCAAACCTTCCAGGATTTCATCCAATTCGGCTTGTGAATCGACCCAGCTCCCATCCACCGTCGTGATGATGTCTCCCTCCTGTAAACCTGCATTTTGTCCAGCACCAGCGCTTACATCCTCGATGACAACTCCCCTGTCGATGCCCAGGCGAGTAGTATCATCCTTGGTCAGTTCTCTGACCCGGATACCCAATCTATTCACGTCATTGTTGCCAGAGAGCATGGAAGGCGCATTCTGGCCTTGGGGATCCAGCTTACCTACAGTTACCGGGAGCACTTTCTTATCGCCGGCTCTCACCACAACCACATGCACTTCAGACTCGGCTTTTGTCCGACCAACGATATGGGGTAAATCGGAAGACAGATCAACTGCCTGGTCTGCAAACTCCACAATAATATCGCCTTCCTTAAGGCCTGCCCTTTCCGCTGGGCTATCAGCAAAAACCTGGGTTACCAGTGCACCGGCGGCCCTATCCAAGCCAAAGGATTCAGCCAGGTCACGATCTACCTTCTGAATCTGTACACCCAGCCAGCCTCTGGAAACCACCCCTGTATCCTTTAATTGCTGAACCACCTCCATAGCAACGTCAATGGGAATAGCAAAAGACAACCCCATGAACCCACCGGATCGTGTGAAAATCTGTGAATTAATACCAACCACCTCGCCTGCTAAATTAAAAAGTGGACCACCAGAGTTTCCAGGATTAATTGCTACATCTGTCTGAATAAAGGGTACGTAATTGCCTCGCTCATCAGGCAGGCTTCTACCCTTAGCGCTGACGATTCCTGCGGTTACGGACAGTTCAAAGCCGAATGGCGAACCGATAGCCACCACCCATTCACCGACTTTCAAATTCTTGGAGCGGCCAATTTCGACAACTGGCAGGTTTTCAGCGTCTATCTTCAACAACGCTAGATCCGACACAGGATCAGCTCCGACTAAACTAGCTACCCGTTCACGCCTGTCACTTAAAGCAACAACGATCTCGCTGGCGTTCTCAACTACATGGTGGTTAGTCAATAGATAGCCATCTTCAGAGATAATAAACCCCGACCCGGTGGCTGGCCTGGGCGCGGGTTTACCCTGGTAATCTCGAAAAAAGCGCTTGAACATCTCAGGAACTTCGTCCTGGTTGAACTGACTTGGAGGAACTTTAGCTTCTCTGGTTGCGGTAATATTTACTACCGCCGGTGATGATTCAGCAACCAGACTGGTAAAGTCAGGCAGGCTTCCCCACACCAGCCCAGGAGCCAACAGAGACACAGCTATAATGCACAATATCGGTATTCTCAATGAATTCATCATAATCCCCTCTACTCAATTTTAATGTCGTTAAATGTCATCTGACGACACCGAATGATGCCCAAAGCCAAACCTGCTACAGCTGCTGATCCCTGTACGATTTCTGATGCAGTAACGCAACTCGCTAACCAGGCAAATATAACAAACATGGCCAGCGGTAAATACAAACTATTTACAAGTAATTTCCCCAATACGCCGCTGGACAGGCTAATTTTTATCCTGTCGTGAGCGAATTTCCCCGGTATCATCAAACCCTGTCTGGCTGAGCAATGCCTACTGCAAGCACTGCAACCAGAACCATCTAGGTGAACTTCGACACCGGAGGGATGACGCTCGAGTACCCGAGCATCCAAACTAATGGTCATCATATTATTCGGCCAAAGCTTTAATCTTGGGGGGTCTAGTATATAACTGGCTCTACCGAGTCTGCGACCTTCTTGGCCATTTGCACGGGGACATTGCCTACGAGGGTGATCTGACCGTGATCATCCTTCAATAATCTGGTCACCACGGCTTTACCATTTACCTCCGTAGCCATTTCAGGAAGACGCTTGGCTTTGGCAATAAAAATCGAAAATGTTGCCACACCGTCACTAAAATGAAGCCTATTACCTGACGCCCTGACTGTTTTAAAGCCGTTTGGCAACCACCTCACCTTAAAGGAGGGTTTAGACTCAGGTTCTTTCAAATCATCGGTCATGTGATGTGACACCGCATTTACAGGAATTCGACTGAAGGCATCCTCTGCAATAGGTTCACCAATTGACACCTGGGAAAACTGGAAAATCTCCCGGATTCTACCGCCTCCGATCAAATGTGATTGAAGCAGCAAGCCAGAAGCTTCATCAATCCACAACATGTAACCGTAACGATCATCATCACGCGGTTGCACTGACAATTGCACTGCAGGTCTATCAGCAACTCTATCTTTGCCATGCAGAGCCAGTCGATAGCCACTTTGAAAGCTGGTCAGCAGCTCAGCAAATGATTGGCTGAAAGGCCCAAGTGACAGGTCGTGTTCTAATTCACCTGGCTCATGGGCATCGTGATAACAAATAATCTCATCGCCATGCCGGAGCAGATTTCTTGTCACACCGTTTAACTGATAGATACTTTCGCGCACCAGACCTTCCTGGTTTTCGTGGGAGATGCGCATGGTATTAAAATCTTTACCCCTGATGAAAGTAAAAATACCTGAATAGGTTTCATGCTGCTTCGCACTGATCATTTTTTCGAGCCACTGCTGGGCCGACGCATCCTCCTGAGCATAGGTCGACATAGCCAGCGCCAAGCCGCTAAAAGCAACCGTGACCAGCCTTGCAATAGTGAGTAACCCAGGCTTCTTCATGGAGCAACCCTACTTTGAGATGGTACTGGGATATTTAACAAAGCGGCTATTCCCGGGCAACTGGTTCATTCTGTCATGCTCGTATAAATAGGCACGTAACCGCTGCTGACTCTCTTCATCCAGTGCTTTTAGCTCAGGACCGGCTGCACCTGCATTCGTCGCCATCATTCCAGAAGGTAATGTACCAGCGAGCGTGACATTTTCAGACCCTGGAGTCGAGCTGTTATATTCACGATTAGTATCATTTTGGACTATACCCTGGACAACACCGGGCGTTGTCACCGGCCCATTCTGAGCTGGATTTAGGTTTACCAGCGATACTGCCAGGGCCAACATCGCTGCCATAGCACCCAGCGGTAAGACATTACTGGCTACTTTGCTGCGAATACCAACCAGGTTTCGCTGCAATCTGTGCCGAAAACCAAAAGCGGGCTCAACGGCTAACTGTGCCTCTCCGGCGATAGCTTGCTGAACTCGTTCGTACAGCAATTGATGCTGTTTCGGTGATAGTCGACGCTCAGCTTCAATTGCCTTTCCAGCCAGCCTGATTTCCTGCCAAAACATCCAATCTTTACTGGACGAGGCAACATCCGCTTGTCTCAGCAATTGATGCTCCTCCACCTCAGTGAGTTCTCCGTCATAGAGTGCTGACAAAAGTTTCTTGTTATCCATTAAATCTGACTACCTCGTAAAATCTCTCGCTGAACGTCAATCCGATTCCATCTTCGTAATACTTTTCTCAATCGATTCCCGACCCCTGAATATTCTCGATCTGACCGTTCCGACTGGACAATCCATGATCTGCGCTATTTCATCGTAGCTCAATCCATCGAACTCTCTTAACATTAAGGCGACACGTAACTCTTCCGGCAAATCCTCCAGCGCTTTTTGCAGGACTCGCTTTAATTGCTCCCCTGATAACTGATCCTCGGGATTACCCTCTTCGCTTATGACAACAGATTGCTCAGAAAATTCCCTTTCATCTACATCAATGTCAGTATCCGGAGGTCTTCGTGACTTAGCAACCAAAAAATTTTTCGCCGTATTAATGGCGATCCGATACAGCCAGGTATAAAACTGCGCGTCTCCGCGAAAGTTATTCATGGCTCGGTAAGCCTTAACAAACACTTCCTGGGTGACGTCCAGCACCTCATCCTGATCAC
>JABIZD010000180.1 GCA_018666555.1 Gammaproteobacteria bacterium | reverse complement strand
CCACAAAAGCCTCCGTCAATCACTAAATCCACTTCCTGTTCGAGAATCTCGCGAATTTCATAAGGATCAGTCAAAGGATCTGAGTCACCTGGCAGAATCAGCGACGCACTCATAATCGGTTCGCCAACCGCCTGGATTAGTTCTTGGCAAATACGACTGTCGGGAACTCTCAGACCAATGGTCTTTCGCTTCGGCTGGATCACCCTTTTCGGAACCAATCGGGTCGCTTCAAGTATGAATGTATAGGCCCCGGGAGTATTGGCTTTGAGTAACCGATAAACCTGATTGGTGACCCGGGCATAGCTCCCCAGATCACTCAAATCCCGACAAACAAGCGTGAAGTTATGATCTGGGGAAATTTTTCTGATTTCGCGTATTCGGTCCAGCCCCTGCTTATTGTCCAGCGAGCAACCCAGTGCGTACGCAGAATCAGTCGGATAGACAATCACGCCACCTGCTCGAACGATATCAACAGCCTGTTGAATCAGTCTTTTCTGCGGGTTTTCAGGATGAATACTAAAAAACTGGCTCATGAAATAGCTATCCAAACAAAAGATACCATTAAAACAGAATAGAGCATCGGACAACAGGATCCTCATTTTAGGCCCGCATACCTACCGCAAACGCTAATTTGTAGTATTATGCTGAGCAATTATTAATGAAAGATAATCATGAATCAATTTACAGAACTTGCGCCTGTAATTCTTTTTGTCGGCCTCTGGTTCACAACTAAGGACATCTACCTCAGCACCTCGGTACTAATGATCGCGATCATATGCCAGGTAGCCATAGAATATTACCGGACCGGCCGTATCAAACCCATGTCGCACGTCGTGCTGTGGAGTGTCTTGTTGTTTGGCGGACTTACCTTGGCCTTCCGCAACGAAACCTTCATTCAATGGAAACCGACCATCGTCAACTGGGCGTTTGCTTCAATCCTCTGGGGTAGTCAGCGGATCGGTCGAAAGTTACTCATTAAAGCCGCTCTGGGTAAACAACTGACACTTCCAGATCGAGTCTGGGCTCGTCTTGGTTACGGCTGGGCCCTGGGCTTCCTGATTGCTGGCGCCCTTAACCTCGTTGTCGCCTATAACTTCAGTCTCGATTTCTGGGTCGCATACAAGCTGGTCGGTGGCTTTGGCCTGACGCTGGTTTATTTCACTATCTCCGTGATCTACCTGATGAAATCCGGACACTTAACTGAAGCGGCGCCCCCACCTGCGGAGCATCAATAATGCTGTATGCCATCATATCAACCGATGTTAGTGACTCACTCTCTGTTAGGATGCAGGTTCGACCAGCCCACCTTGATAGAGTCCAGTTACTGGCAGATCAAGGCAGACTCATCATCGCTGGACCACATCCGGCTATTGACTCTGATAATCCCGGAGAGGCCGGCTTTACGGGCAGTTTGATCATCGCCGAATTCGATTCGCTGGAAGAAGCCAATGAGTGGGCCAATACCGACCCATATCTGCTCGCTGGAGTCTACGATAAAGTCACTGTAAAACCGTTCAAAAAGGTGTTGCCCTGAAAACCACTCCACTATTATTACTATTACTATTACTATTGCTATTGATCAGCTACCCGGTAACTGCAGATCCTTATTATATTCGCGACACCCTGTATGTGCCTTTGAGAGCCCAGCCTGCCGAAGACGCAGACTTTATTGAAAAAGCCCTGCCGAGCGGGACTGAGGTCACCATAGTCGATGCAAGCCCCATTAACGGCTATGTTCTCACTCGCCTGGCCGATGGTACCGAAGGCTATATCCTTCTCCAATATCTGATCGATCAGCCTATCGCCAGAGAACGCCTTGAATCGCTTCGATCAGAACAGGACACCCTTAGATTAGAACTGGATTCTCTTAGATCAGAATTGGAACAAGCAAGACTCAACCAGGCCGAGCAGCGCTCTGAACTAAACAAGGCAGAACAACTGGCAACTGACCATCTTGACAGCCTCAAACTTGCCGGCGATGAAAACAGCCTTCTCAGCGCTGAACTGGAGCGAATGACCCAATTATCCCAACCTGGCCAGGAAAGAGAGGATAAATACGCGGCCCTGCAGGAGCAGTTTGAAAATCTCACCAGAGAAATGACCCAGGTCCAGACTGAAGATGACCAAAGCAATACCGAACAACAACAGCAGTGGTTCATGATCGGTGCTGGGACAATCCTGTTTGGAATACTGCTGGGCTTCTGGATGGCACGAAAACTTTATCAGGGTAAAATTACTGGGAGTTGGTCATGAAAACCCGACTCAGCGTCAACCTCAATAAAGTTGCCCTCATCAGAAACTCCAGGGATATCACCATCCCCGATATTAAAGCAGCCGCTGGTACTTGCATCGAATATGGCGCTACAGGTATCACAGTCCACCCACGACCGGACCAAAGACATATCCGTGTCACCGATGTAACCGATTTAAATCTGTTACTCAAGCAGTCCTATCCCGAGATCGAGTTCAATATTGAAGGAAACCCATACTCAGCCAGTGAGGCCAATGGCTATCCCGGTTTCATTACCCTGGTTGAACAAGCCCTGCCGCATCAATGTACGCTGGTTCCTGACGACCCGGTGCAGCTAACCAGCGACCATGGTTGGGATCTCTCTGAAAGCAGTGAAAGCCTAAGACCCATCGTCAATCACCTCAGGTCACTTAATATCAGGGTTAGTCTTTTTATGGATCCCATCGCCGATCAGATCAGAGCTGCTGCTGACCTGGGTGTCGATCGCATCGAATTTTATACAGGGCCGTTCGCCGACACATTTGGCAGCCCGGAACAAGAAGCAGTATTAACAGAATTTATTCTATGTGGCGAACTAGCCAACTCATTAGGC
This sequence comes from Gammaproteobacteria bacterium, assembly GCA_018666555.1. Lineage (GTDB taxonomy): Bacteria > Pseudomonadota > Gammaproteobacteria > Pseudomonadales > Azotimanducaceae > UBA9926. Next base: position 17,904 of record JABIZD010000180.1, on the reverse strand, counting down.
CTGGAAATTAATGCCGGCCATGACTTGAATCTCAACAACCTCGCTACCTTTTGCTCAAGCGTAAAAAATGTCCGGGAAGTATCTATAGGACACGCCCTGATTACCGATGCTCTCTGGCTTGGGCTGCCTGAAGCGGTGACTCAATACCAACAAATTCTAAATTCAGTGGACGGCTAGCTTGGCCCAGGCCGCTGGAACCAGTATGATCCCCTCCTTTCCAAAGATTTATAAATTATGAACCCAATGATAAGAAACATCACAGTTGCAATCCTAGTAGGGATAATCACTTACACTGCTATCGGTTATATCCAAAAACAAGCACTCCCCATTCCTGGCTCTCTCGCTGACTACTTACAGTTGGTGATCATTATCCTCGCCCTGTTAATTTCTACTGTTCTGTCCTCAAGTGGCGACCAGGAATACATAGAAGAAGAATACGATGAAGAAGAATCTGGCACCGTGAAATGGTTCAACACCAAGAAAGGATATGGCTTTATCACGCGCGACCAGGGCGAGGACATTTTTGTTCATTATCGAAATATTTCCGGTGAAGGCCATCGCGGCTTACGCGAAGGCGAACGGGTAAGCTTTCTAGTCACTGAAGGTGATAAAGGCTTACAGGCAGATCAGGTGACTACAATTTAGAGCAGAGCCTCATGGCGGACATCGTTATCCTTGGGCGTGGACAGGACTTCTTGCTACTGACTGCGGAAGACTCGCCAGCTGAAATGGGCCCCTACTTATCTGCTGGTCCTATCCATAAGGCTGCTCGCTACCAGCTTTATGCACTGCTTTTAGGGTGCTTTTCTGAAGAGGCAGAAGCGTTTGAATACCTGCATCATGAACTTGATGCAGATGGCCCTTATATTCTCTTGATCGATCGCCTGATAACCGACAATTTGGCCGCCTTTGAAGAAAGCGAGGTTGAACAGATCACAGAACACTGGCTGGCCTGCTCTCCGATGGAAGCTTTGGATGTCGAAGCGGATGATGTACTCTCATTTGTTTTTGAACTAGTACATTTATGTAAACTGAGGGCGCAGACCGAACAACTCGACTTGTTCGTTTATCACGAGGGTTAATTATGACTCTGGGCAATTTTTAAGTTTACTAGGCTGATACGGGCTCAAGGGGGATTGAGATGGCTGTTTATTCAACGGACCAAGGTCGCCTTTGCCCGGTCTGCGAGAAACCCATTGATCTCTGTACCGGACATGTATCTAGTAAGATAGGCGATGGCAGCGTGCGGATTTCAAGGCAATCCAAAGGCCGAAGCGGCAAACCGGTGACGCTGATCAAAGGCCTCCCCTTGAACGATACCGAATTAAAGAAACTGGCAAAAAAATTCAAGAAGCGGTGCGGTGTCGGCGGCAGTACCGTCGCCGGTGACATTGTCATTCAAGGAGATCAACGCCAGGTACTGATGACTGAATTACTCAAACTGGGCTACGAGGCTAAACTCCATGGCGGCTAATTTATCAACCCTTATAGAGACAGACCAACTCCAAACCCTGCTTGAGGAAAATGCAGAGCTGGTATTACTTGACTGCCGATTTGACCTGTTTGATATCAGCCTTGGACGCCGTTTATATAACCAGGGCCACATTTGCACCGCCCAATATGTCGATTTAAACCAGGACTTAAGTGCTGCCATCCAACCCGGAATAACCGGTAGACACCCTTTGCCAACTCGACAGTCTTTTACTCAGACTGCTCGCGCCTGGGGAATCAGCGACCACACCCCGGTGGTCGCCTATGATGCTGATAATGGGGCCTATGCTGCTCGCCTGTGGTGGATGATGCGCTGGCTCGGTCATGCAAACGTCGCCGTCCTAAACGGCGGCCTAGCCCTCTGGCGTCATCAGCATCGATCAATTTCAGAAGACGAACAGCGTCTTCCTGAAGGCTTACTCAGCCAGCGTGAAGCGCTGACAAAACAGGTCGACGCGGATGCCATATCCACTTCCAAAGAACTCATGATTGATGCCCGGGACCGAAAACGATACTCAGGAGAGAATGAACCCGTTGACCCGGTAGCAGGCCATATTCCCGGGGCAATCTGCATGCCCTTCACGGAAAACATGGCTGATGGCAAATTCAAATCCAGGGCCTCCCTCTCGGCTCAATACTCCCAGGCAGGTCTCTCGGCTAACGACACACCTGTCTGTTACTGCGGTTCCGGTGTAACAGCTACCCATCACATCCTGTCCTTGAAACATGCTGGTTATCCTGAACCTGCGCTGTACCCAGGATCATGGAGTGAATGGATCGTTCAAGCTGAGCGTCCCATTGAAACAGGTGACTGACAACAACTACTGCCTGCCTAATGCAGAACTCAACTGGCAGGGGAATCACCCTGTATCGATTCAGCATAATGATGGCTACTGGGCGGTTGGAGACGTCTTGGCGGAAAAATCCCACGTATTTTCAAGTCATCATGACCTGACCGAAAAAGCCCTTCGCACAGACTTTCTTACCATCATCGAAACTGGGTTTGGTTTCGGCAATAATTTCCTGCTGAGTTGCCAGCAATGGGTAGACTCTGGGAGCACTGGTATTCTTCACTATATCGGCATCGAAAAAGCGCCGCCGAGCCAGCATGACCTGAATAAACACCTCAGCCAAATTAACCTGCCTTTGAGCCCTTGGCTGGCAAAGAATTACCCCTTGCCACTAAAAACACGATTCACCCTCTGGCCCACATCTAATATCCGCTTGACGCTTATATTTGACGATGCGAAGCAAGCACTGGCAGATTCTAACTTCCAGGCCGATATCTGGTACCTGGATGGATTTCGTCCCGTGTCGAACCCCGACCTATGGAACCAGGCCATTTTTAATGACATTTACAGGAACAGCAAACCAGGCAGCACGATATCCAGTTTTACGGTCGCAGGCAAAGTCCGAGAAGGGCTCAGCACGGCCGGATTTAAGGTGTTTAAGGCGCCCGGATTCGGAACAAAAAGGCAAATGCTATCTGGCTATAAACCCGGCACCTGGCAACCGGATAAAATTGAGCGCTCGAAAATCACCATTATTGGCGCCGGCATCGCCGGCCAGTCGGTCCAAGCAGCCCTTCTAAAAAGAGGTTTTCAGGCAACCTTATTCGACAGCCCAAAAGTTGCCACAACCTCCAATGTGCCAACCATGAATCTTTATCCACAATTGGCTACCGTAGCTGATGAAAAATCAAAATATTCGATTTCAGCAAATCACTACGCCATTCATGACAATACAGGCATTAAAAACACGACTCTCTGCTGGCAAAGTATTGACCCAGGGAAAACTGAACGAATGCAAACCATAGCCAGGCAGTTCCCTGACGAATATATCAGCGAGCATGACAACACCATACTGTTCCACCAAGCAGGTATATCAAAGCCGATAACCATCGACGCTCAACGCAGCCACGTAGCAAGCTTAGAGCAAGTGAGTGATGGTTGGTTACTCAAGGACAGGCTTGGCCAAATCATCACCAGTACGCAACAGGTTATACTAGCTGCCGGCGTTGGTATGAATGATTTACAGCCGATACCGTTACAACTATCGAGAGGACAGTCGATTCTCGCCGAAAGCACAAACCAGTCGCCTCAGAACGTGAGCGGGGATATTAGTATTGCGCAGGTTAAAAGCCAGCTCTTCCACGCTGGCAGTACCTACCACCCTGGTGACAATGATCTCAATCAGCGAGCAGCCGACAGTACCTATCTGCTCGACCTGCTAAATCGCTCGTTTCCTCTTTCGGATTGGTCTCTGCATTCCAGTTGGGTCGGCATCCGAGCTGCGCCAGTGGACCGAAACCCACTTGTTGGACCTGCACCCCTGTGGCAGTTACTCGAACAAAATCCATTTAAATGGTTTCACAACCAGCCGATCCCAACGCAGAAAGGACTATTTTACAGTGCCGGTTTTGGCTCTAAAGGAGCCAGCCATGCGCCTCTTGCAGGGGAGCACCTGGTCAACCTGATGACCGGAGAGCCATCTCCTCTCAGCTCCTCTCAGCAAAAATTCCTGTCGCCGGGCAGGTTCTGGCTACAGCAGGCCCGACAGAAAACCGCCAGGAAACGTCATCAACCCAGCTAATTAAACATTCTGACGTTTATCACGCCTTCTATATCGCCTAACTCGTCCTCGAGTTCTGAATTCACATTGGTTTCTACATCAATCAGATTGTAAGCGACTTCCTGCCTGCTTTTATTCAACATATCGATGACGTTAATATCCCGGTCAGCAAGTATCGATAAGACCGAGCCGAGTATTCGAGGCACATTGCGATTAGAGATGGCAATGCGAGAACCGGTTGTACTTCTTTCTAAATTAACGCTCGGAAAATTGACAGAGTTAACAATATTTCCATTCAGCAGAAAATCGAGCATTTGCTCGGCAACCATGACAGCGCAGTTTTCTTCCGCTTCTGCGGTGCTGGCGCCGAGGTGAGGCGTCGCCATGACCCCAGGCAGGCCAATCAGCTCGGGCGTCGGGAAATCAGATATATACTGGGCCAAATTACCTGAACTAAGGGCCTCTTTAACGGCAACAGTATCAACTATTTCAGCCCTGGCAAAATTTAATAAGATAGCGTTGTTTCTGGCTACGCCCAGGACCTCTGCGTTTATCATCTGTTTGGTTGCTGGCAATGACGGTACATGCAATGAGACGATATTCGACTTTGAAAAAAGCGCCTGGATATTATCTACTTTCTGGACCTGACTTGATAACCGCCATGCAGATTCTATCGATAGCGAGGGATCATATCCAAACACCTGCATGCCTAACTGTAAGCCCATTTCCGCGACCATCGATCCGATCGCACCCAGACCGAGAACACCCAGAGATTTGCCCTTCAACTCTGAGCCCTTAAACTGTTTCTTGCTGGCTTCAACCATTTTATCGAGCGCCGCCTTATCAGATTCTGTTTTCAGACTCTCAACATATTCGATACCCTGGACAATCCCTCGCCTGGACAGCAGCAAGCCTGCCAGCACTAATTCCTTAACCGCATTTGCATTCGCTCCAGGCGTATTAAACACGACTATTCCTTTGTCCGTGTATTCAGCCACCGGAATATTATTGACTCCTGCTCCAGCACGGCCAACCGCCAGCAGTCCTGGGGTTGCATGTTCCTCGGTGAGCTGATGACTCCTTAACACAATGGCATCGGGATTGGCTATATCCGAGGACAATTCGAAGCGATCTCGGTCGAACTTGTTGAGACCCTTAGCCGCTATATTGTTGAGTGTTAAGATTCTAAGCATGGACTGCCTCGCAAAAAAACAACGCATTCTACACGCTTGGCAGAATTAGTTTTAGTTTTATTCTCATGCCGCCGATGAAATTCGCTCAAGATGGCGAACTAAAACACTGATGGGACTTAATTTAAGACTTGATTACCCGACCAGACCAGCAATCGATAAAGGAATTCTCTGACCCTGCTCCAATGCCAGGAGATAACGACTAGCGCAATGGTAATGGGGGTGCCTTTACCGAAGCGAAGACCTGAACAACAGACTTCGGTAGCGCTTTAATTCATCTACACTGATCAAACCAGCTTCATAGGCTTTGTGCAATCCAGCCAATTCCTCCTCGATCGAAGGTGCCTGGCTGGAAAACAAACCGATGAATAAAATCGCAGAAACGACCCCCACCAGGAAAAATTGCTTATATTTCATTATGTTTACCCCTTAACCAAACAGCACTGCCGACGAATATCATGCCTGCCACTATACCCTGCAGCAAGCCCGTTACTTCTACCAACATCCATTCCAGGTTAAATCCTTCGCCACTCACCGCCAGCAAAGGCAGACTATGGGCCCACAACCAATCAAATATAATGAGTCCATCATAGGGCGAGTAGACTCTTTCTAGTATAACAACGGCAACTGGAATACCAACAAACCAAACTACCGGTGACGATTTAGCCCAGGCTGAAAGCAACAAGGCATAGCCGAACCAAGGCGCACCCCAGAGACTCTGCATCAATTGATAAAACAATAATGAGAACGCATGAGATATCGGATTTATCGGCTGCCACAGTATATCCCATACGGGGTAATCTGTACTGATCAAAACTAGCGTTAGAACAAATAAAGACAATAACTGAGCTATCAGGCAGAAGATGAGATAAACCATTGGAACCACCAACAAACCGGTGACCAATTTACTCACTACTGTCAAGGCATCTGAAACCGGCATTGATTTCCAGAACAAGATACTTCGATCCTTTCTTTCATTGAACATCGAGCCCAATAGATAATTCACTGCGACCACCAGGGACATCAGTAAAAAAGGGTAACTACTGAGCTGATAAACTTGCCCAAGCAGTAACGTGCGCTCGGCGTTATCTAACGCGACCAACTTGTCGAGGCCAAACTCAAAAACACTTTCTTCAAAAATTATCTCGGTACTGCTCGCTGCATTCGTTAACAACAGTAGACCCACCACTGATATCAGAAACAATGCGCTACCAACAGCAGGCAGGTACAACATCAAGGTCTTGTGTTCCCAAAACTCACGTTTTAAAAGGGTTGTCATCTGAGTCCTAATCATTGACTTTCTCCAATTGAACCAGCGCCACAAATAAATCAGCTATCGGAGTGAGCCTGGTTTCCCCCAGGGTGGTTAATTCTTCGGGTGGCACTGAATCGAAGATCAAATGCCAGCGACCAAGCAACTGCTGTTCTCCAATCGGTTCTAATTGCCTGGCTTGTTCGAGCTTATCCGGTGCCACCTGCAAGGTAATAAACCTTTGCTTCATTTCCTCTATCCGACTCGCCAGGACAAGCTCTCCATCGTTGAGAAAGACCAGATGAGTCAGTAAAGATTCTATTTCTTCTACCTGATGGGTACTGATAACCAGACTTCGGGTCTCATCAACGAAATCTGCCAGTAAACGATCATAAAACGCCTTCCTGTAGACAATATCCAGGCCCAGAGTCGGTTCATCCAAAATCAGCAGGCTGACATCAAGCGACATCACCAGAGCCAGGTGTAACTGGGTCACCATGCCCTTTGAAAGGTCCTTTATCTGACTATTCATTTTAATTTTGGTACTTCCAAGAAGCTCCAATGCGCGAGGCCGACTGAATCTGGGATGCACGCCTTCGACGTAACTGAGCGCATCGGCAACTTTCAACCAGCGCGGTAATACACCTACATCTGATATATAGCACACATCCTGCATTATCCGGTGCCTTCCCTTGCCCGGGTCCCGACCCAGCACCTGGAGGCTCCCTGAGAAAGAGGTCAGACCCAACATCGCCTTCAAGGCGGTTGTCTTACCGGCTCCATTAGGACCGATAATGCCCACCACAGACCCCTGCGGTATCTCAAAATTGAGATTATTTAAGGCTACATGCGAGCCATATTGCTTACTGAGACCCTGTACGGATACCACTGCGTTCATTTCATATCCTCAAACAGATCACTCTGACTTATTCCCAACCGGCTCATCTTAGCTAGAATATCCGGCCATTGAGTTTCCAGAAATTGCACTTTCTGTGTTTTTACTAAACGATCGATGGCCCCAGGCAGAACGAACATCCCTAATCCTCGACGCTTTTCAACGAGCTCTGCTTCTACCAGCAATTGCATCGCCTTGGAGACGGTGATGGGATTGATCCTCTGCTCACTGGCTATCTGTCGAACTGATGGCATGGCATCCCCTTCAGCCAGAACACCATCAAGAATGGAATCCGTCAAGTAACTATGCAGCTGCTTGTAAATGGGATCCTTATCATTCCAGTTAATGGACATAACGTTCGAGCTATTCTGTATTAGTGTTATACTATACTATAACACTAGATAACAAAAATCAATCGATAGTAAAAACGATAAGACAATCGATAAGACAATCAATTGTTATCAGCGATTCGAGAGTTTGTCAGGATCAGGGTTTGCCCGTCAGACGATAGCCAAGCGGAGGGGCGCGATCACCCAGCAAAGCTTCGTACTGGAAGTCCTTACCGCGCCGATCATTGAATTCATCCAAAGCTGTAGCGCTCAATTGTGGCCGATTGATCACGTCCATTGCCGTTAGGGCAAGCGTTTTCGCCGCTACCAGCATCCCCTTTGCGCCAATACTGGTGCCCCCAGCAGCGATCGCCTGCCAGCTATGAGCAGAAGTTCCTGGCACCCAGGTTGCACTAGACATACCGGCCGTTGGTACGGTCCAGCTTACGTCGCCAACATCAGTTGAGCCATTACCATGCTCTAACTGCAGAGGAAGCACCTGCCGCTCAAGCCCTAGCAAACTTTCTCTACCTGAAAAGGAAGATTGAATTGTTTCCGCAAATTGGATTTCCGACTGATTCATCGCGTATCCACCCACGCGGCTGAGATTGGCATGCATAACTTTGGCCAGGGTTTCGTTTGGCAACAGCGAATGATTACCGTGCATGGTCTCAATGCTAACCTGGGTACCTGTCCCCAGAGCCGCTGCATTAGCGGTCTGCATAACCCTGTCCCAGATACCCTTAAGTGTGTCTGCATTAGGATGCCTGACATAATAATAAACTTCAGCAAAGTCCGGAACCACATTCGGTGCCGCCCCGCCGTTGGTAATAACATAGTGTATCCGCGACGACGAGGGCACGTGCTCACGCAGCATGTTAACCATATAGTTCATGGCTTCGACACCATCAAGGGCCGAGCGGCCTCGCTCAGGGGCCGCTGCCGCATGCGAGGACTGACCGTAAAATCGGACCCGTGCGGACTTGTTCGCTAAACTGGTTTCCGGATTGGCGACATTGCGGTCACCTGGGTGCCAGTGCAACACAGTATCGACGTCTGTGAACGCCCCCTCACGTACCATGTAGACTTTACCGGATCCTCCTTCCTCAGCAGGCGTGCCATAAAGTTTAATCGTTCCGGAGCGAGCGCTCTGTTCCAGCCATTGTTTGACAGCGATCGCTGCCGCTGTAGACCCCACTCCAAACAAATGGTGACCACAGGCATGGCCTGATTGTTTATCCTCAAGAATAGAACGGGTTGGCAATGCTGACTGAGATATCCCTGGCAATGCATCAAACTCAGCCAGGATACCTACAACAGGTTTTCCCTGACCATAACTGGCAATAAAGGCGGTCGGTATGCCAGCAATATTCGACTCAATTGCGAAGCCAGCCTCCGTTAGGGTCTTCTGCAACAGGGCACTACTTTGAACCTCCAGGTAACCTAACTCCGCGTAATCCCAGATGGACATCGCCAGTTCAGAAAACCCTTCAGAGCGCTGATCAAGATAATCCATGACATCCTGCTTATCATCAGCATGGGCCAAGGGTAGCATCAGTATTAAAATCGACATTAATCTTTTTACGAAAATCATGCTGCTCAAGATCAAGCGCCCTCCTCTGACAATTCTTCCATCAAATCTAAAATAATAGTCTCACTATCGACAATTGCAAACTGACTCATATTTTCGGCCAACCGCACCCGGTCCCGCCAGATGCGATCAACCTCCTCGAGGAACGTCTTATCCGTCATTTCAGGTTCTTCAAGTACCCGGCTAAAACCCAGCTCACGCATCACCTCGGCATTTTCTATCTGATCACCCCGACTTGCAACTGCTGTCAGCGGAATCAGCAGGTGAGGTTTACGAGTCACCAGTAATTCATAAATCGAATTAGCTCCGGCCCTGGCAACGACAACGTCGGCTGCGGCAAGCAAATCACCAAAGCCCTCGTCCACGAATTCCAGCTGGACGTAGCGCTGCCGGGTGTTTAACTCGGCAACTATATTCCCTGCACCCACCACATGAATAACAAACCACCTCGCAGACAATTCCTCGAGGACTTTTCTTACCTGGTCATTGATAACAACGGCTCCCTGGCTGCCGCCAAAGACAAGCATTACAGGTATATCGGGTTCTATCGACATCAATTGCCGCGCCCTGTTAGCCTCACCGCTGAGCAAGCTTTTCCTGACAGGTGTGCCCGTCAGCAAACCCTTGCCAGCGGGCACTGACGCCAAAGCAGTCGGGAAATTAACACATATTCTTGCAGCGAAGGGGAAACAGATTCTATTCGCTAAACCAGGGGTCATATCCGATTCATGGCAAATCACTGGTACGTTTAGCAGTCTGGCCGCAATCACGACCGGTACCGCAACATAACCGCCTTTGGAGAAAACCACATCAGGCTTCAACCTGATCATCAGAAAACAGGCCTTAAAGCAGCCGATCAGAATTTTGACTGGATCGAAAAAATTCTGCCACGAGAAATAACGGCGTAATTTGCCGGTCGGAATTGCAAAATAAGGAACTTCAGTGTTTCCCAATAATCGAGCTTCAATTCCATTGTATGAACCGATATAGACGCAATCGATATCGCGGCCTGCACAGGCCTTTATCAAAGCCAAGTTGGGAGTCACATGTCCAGCCGTGCCTCCACCTGTAAAAAGTACTTTCATCTAGAGTCGCAATGTCTCTTTTACGAAGGGAATGGTGACCAGTCGGTGCCTGCGTAATGATTCACTTGCCAGCAATTTCATATTTTCAAGCAGGTGCGGCAGATCCCGGGGCATCCGGTTAATCATAAATCGAGCTACCTCTTCTGGCAGGCAAAATCCCTGCTGTTGAGCCGTGGTCTGGAGCAACTTGACTTTCTCACCATCATCAAGCTGATCGGTGACTATAAGCATCGCAGAACGACACCGGGATGCAAGATCATTCAAGCAAAATTTCACTTGCCTTGGATGCTTGACCAAAGCCAGTAGTAACCAGCTATCTGAGCTATCCTGGACCGCATTCATTAGATCAAAAATCGCCAGTTCCCAATCTCTATCGCCAACAACCGCATCTAGATGATCCACAGCAATGACCGGAAACTGATCCAATGACTTAAATATGCTGGCTTCTAGTGGCTGCCTCAAATCCAGGTATATGCATTCCTTCCCCTGTGATTCAGCATCATGACAAGCCGCCTGCAATAAATGCGTCTTGCCACTACCAGCAAGCCCGGAGACGATACTGGTCAACGGTGCCAATTGCCGCAGCCTGGCACCAGCCGAGCCACGATAATTTGCATAGGTAGCATCAACCCTTAAAGGCAATTCAAAAACAAGTTGTTCGTTCAAGCGGACTGCCCGCCATCAGTGGGATCAGCTACCACCTCCTGATTCGCCTCAATAGGCTCAGGCACGGCATCGGGGCCAGCATCGGGGCCAGCATCAGTGTCAGAATCGGGATCGAGGTTAGATTCGGCACCACCGGATTGTTCCGTAATTGCCTGGGTATAGTATTCGCTTTGCAGATAATGCCGCACCAGATAACGGAGCAAGACCATTAGAACAGCAGCCAGAGGCAAAGCCAGCAAGATACCGATAAACCCAAATAACTGGCCACCGGCTAAAATGGCAAAAATCACAGCGACGGGATGCAGGCCAATTTTATCACCTACCAGCCACGGGGTTAGTATTGTACCCTCCAGTAACTGACCACCTGCAAACACCAAAACGACATAGCCCGGATGCAGCCAATCCTGAAACTGATAAAAGGCAGCGATTAGAGCGGCGACTATTCCAATGGCAAAACCAAGATAGGGAACAATACTGGCAACCCCGGCGACCAAGCCAATCAAAATAGCCAGGTCCAGCCCTATCATGCCCAGGCCGACCGCGTAGATAGTGCCGAGTAGCGCCATAACCAGCAATTGACCTTTAAGAAATGCGGCCAATACTTCATCACACTCCAGGGCAAGCTGATTAACGGTGGTCACCATTTCTCTGGGCAACAGAGCCTGAATTTTAACGATGACAATATCCCAATCTCGCATCATATAAAAAGCGACTACAGGAACCAGCGCGATATTCATCAATGTACCTAGCAGCGCGACTCCGGAAGACGTCACTCTGGCAAGTACCTGACTGACAATGCTTCCGGTCTGATGCCAGTGATCGGCTAATTGACTCTTGAGTGTATCAAGCTGGAAGTCGAAAGGATCCACGCCCATCAGCGAGATCAAGGCAGGGCTAAGGGTCTGTTGCAGCCATCTCAGCAGGTCCGGTATGCCCTGAGCAAACCTCGCAGTTTCCCTGAAAAGCACCGGTACTAGAACCAACAGGAGACCAATCAGCAGAACGGCAAACCCCAAAAAAACGACAATGGCCCCTGGAGTTCTACCCAGGCCTGCTTTTTCGAGACGATCAACTAACGGATCCCCAAGGTATGCCAGGATGATGCCAACCAGAAACGGCGAAAGGATTGGTTCGAGCAGATACACCAAGCCAGACAGCACGAGCACGCCGACGACAAACCAAAAATTTCTACCTAGTGAAATCATACCGCTCCCAAAAGCCCGTTATTTTCCGATGCTAATCTGCTAATGCAACCAGCGATACCAAAGACGAGACGCGGTTTCATCAGAATCCAACAACGTCATTCGCTGATCGAGCTCGATCACTCCGACAAGTTGATCCTGTCGACCCTCTGTACTCAATAGATAGCGAACGATATCGTCTTCTACACTGACTACGTTCACCTCGACCACAGGTGACAGACTCGAGAGATAACGACTCGCCAGGGCATAGCTCTCCACGCTGTTGATACCTTCAATGGTCATCTGCAAATATCGCTGACTCGAATCTACGGCATAACGTCGGCTAAATTCTTCAGCAATCTGATCAATCATAGAGGCGGCCAACTGTTGCTTGGTACCAATATCAACCGAATTAATCTGCCATCTCTGTTCGAGTTTGACGTTCCAGTTTATTGACCATAATCCCGAGGATTCCTGCTGCACTCTGGCAGTCAGGATAGTATCTGGCTGATATCGAGCAGAGGCCGCATCGATGCGATCAAGAAAGGAACCCCAGATCTCTGCCAGAGACAGGCCAGCAGTATCTTCCAGATCCCAGAGCGGGTAATACACGGGAAGCCCGCGTAATTTTGCCTGCCGCTGCAGCTCAACATTGAATGCATCCATTCCAGACTCACTAAGAAACTGCCTGCTGGATCCATCACCCAGCGCAATCCAGACAAGCACATTAGGTCGGTTACTGCCCCAAAAAGGCAAACCTGCATCGCGGAGTAATTTCGACACCAGGTTAGGCTCAAAACGAAACCTTATCCACTGCCAGCTTTCCCCTTCTTGTTCAGCGTAAGGGCCGGTTTCCTGCTCATCCGGCGGCGATTCCGTTTGGGCGTTATCCGGACCCGACCGTTCTACAGCTGAATAGCTGTATTCTGAGTAATAATTATCGGGGCGCCTGATAGCTGCGGCAATAAATGCGTTATCCGCAAAATTGCTCGTTCCCGAGAGCCGTTTTATCACCTGGGTCATTCCTTTCTGGGCATCCCGAGTTCGCTGCAACGGAGTCTGTGACTGGGTCAATATCTCAGCTACATAAAGTTCTTCTACCGTAACTGCAACCGCAGTACGCGTCGCACCTGAAAATAAAAATACAAGTAGTAGGGAACTAATGACGTATCTGGGCATTCTTATAATAAAAACCTGAAAGATTATAATTTTAACACTTGGCGGTAAATATCGCTGTAACCTTATTCATGCAGCACTCTCACATTAATTCAAAGTCTGGCTAATTCAAGTAACTACGCTAATATGAAGATCCTTACAGAGTCTAACTAATTTACGAGATGAAAACATTTTACCAAACTATAGTAACCCTAAGCTGTCTTTTCATGATACCCGTCACATTGGCCCAACCGGCCGAAGGACCAAAGGGTTTTAAAGTCACCTATAAAGCCGACTACATGGGCTTGCCAATCAGCGCCAAGGGAATCCGCCAACTGGAAGTCGCTGCATCCGGACAATACCTGCTCAAATCATCTGCGACTAGCCTATTCGCAGATGTCGAAGAAATTTCAGCTTTCCAGCTCCAGAATGGGACAGCCCGACCTGAAGCATACCGTTACCAGCGCACAGGCCTGGGTAAAAACAAAAAAGTACAATTACGATTTGACTGGCTTGCTAACACCGTCACCGATCTACTAAACAACACCCAATTCCCGTTAGAACCTGGCAGCACGACCTCTGACAAGCTCCTTTACCAATTTCAACTGCAGGCAGATCTGCTGCGAGCGGCACGTCAGCAGACCCTGCCAGAAGGGTTCGAATACACGGTATTCGATGAAGGTCGACTAAAACAGTACCAGTTCCAAATTGTTGGCAAAGAAATGCTATCGACTAAACTAGGACAGATTAAAACCTGGAAGATCAAGCGCAGCAACAGTGCTACAGATCGGTCTACTACCCTGTGGATGGCCCCAGAATACGAATTCATGCTGGTTCGTTTCGAACAAACAGGCAAGGACAACAAAGGATTCTCTTTAATGATAGAAGAAGCACAGTTAGGCGGAGAAACCATTTTCGAATTCTGAACTTCAGGTCTTTGGAAGTGTCACACCGACCTGGCCTTGATACTTACCCCCACGATCCTTATATGAGGTTTCACACTCTTCATCACTTTCAAAAAATAGCATCTGTGCAACACCCTCGTTGGCATAAATCTTAGCCGGCAGGTTGGTTGTATTCGAGAATTCCAAGGTCACGTGCCCTTCCCACTCAGGCTCTAACGGCGTTACGTTTACGATAATACCGCATCGTGCATAAGTCGACTTTCCCAGGCAGATGGTAAGAACGCTGCGTGGAATCTTGAAGTACTCGACCGTTCTCGCCAAGGCAAAGGAATTTGGCGGAATAACACAGACATCACTTTTGATATCAACAAAGCTCTTTTCATCGAAAAATTTTGGATCCACGATAACCGAGTGAATATTTGTAAACACCTTAAATTCATCGGCGCAGCGAACATCATAACCATAGCTGGAGGTTCCATAGGAAATCACCTTCGAGGTAGCGCCCTGCCTGACCTGCCCTGACTCAAAAGGGGTGATCATTTCCGCACTCTCAGCCATAGTACGAATCCACCTATCTGACTTAATAGACATCTCTTAACTCCAAAACAGAAATTGAACAGCGGTAACACAGACAGCTGATGGCGTAATGCTAATCATCCACAATAGAAATCATGGGACTATCCGGTGGCCTGTTTGCTGCAACAGCGGCGATAACATCACTGGCAAGCGACAAATAAAGCTGAGCTCCTGGTGACTCAGGTTCAGCCAGCACAACGGGTTTACCCTGGTCGGTAAGCTCTCTAGTTTTCAAATCAAGCGGTAAACTGGCCAACAGTGCCGTATCGTATTCTGACGCTATAGCAAGACCACCACCCGTGCCGAATATGGCTTCTTCTGCACCACAATGCCGACACCGATAGGTGCTCATATTTTCAACCACACCAAGGACGGGGACATCCACCTTACGAAACATTTCTATCCCCTTACGGGCATCCAGTAAGGCAATGTCCTGTGGCGTTGTGACGATCAACGCACCATCAACACGGACTCGCTGCGCCAAAGTCAATTGAATATCTCCGGTACCGGGCGGCATATCAATGACAAGAAAATCGAGACTTCGCCATTGCGTCTGGGTCAATAGCTGCTGCATGGCTCCACTGGCCATAGGTCCCCTCCAAACCGCTGGAGTCTGGGCGCTGGCAAGAAAACTCATGGACATACATTGCAATCCACAGGACATGATCGGTTGTAACAGGTCATCAACGACTTCGGGCCTGGTTCCAGTTGGAACGCCCATCATGAGCCCCTGACTGGGCCCATAAATATCCGCATCCAGCAAACCGGTCTGTTGTCCCTGTAATGACAGAGCAACGGCCAGATTGCTGGCTACTGTTGACTTGCCTACACCACCTTTGCCCGATGCAACAGCGATGATATGACGAACCTCGCTAAGCTCGAACTGCCCCCCTTCACTTGGATTATTCATCTAGCTGACCACCCATTCCTTTTTGCGCCCGACTTCCTGTCTTAGGACTTCGCAGACCGCCTATGATACATCCTGAGGCAGTTAAAATCAGTGTCCAATCAAGGCTTTCCTGCATTCAGCTGTCGACTTCCAATGGAATACATCGCATACCAAACGGAAATCACTTAAAATCGGTATTTTTAACCCTATCCTTCGAGTCAAAATGAGTAAAGCAAGAAGAATCCTCGTTACCAGTGCCCTGCCTTATGCTAATGGATCGCTCCATTTGGGCCACTTGTTGGAACATATACAGACAGATATATGGGTTCGTTACCAAAGAATGACCGGAAACCAGTGCATCTATGTCTGTGCCGATGACACTCATGGCACAGCCACTATGCTAAATGCCGATGCCCTTGGCATCAGTGCAGAACAACATATCGCGGCTGTTAAAGAAGAGCATATCAAGGACTTCCGTGATTTTGAGATCAGCCATGACAATTTCCACTCTACCCACTCAGACGAGAATAAAGACTTACTCTACTTAATTTATGGCCGACTGAAACAATCCGGACAAATCAGCCAGCAGGATGTTGATCAGCTTTACGATGCCGAAAAAGGTATGTTCCTGGCAGATCGATTCGTCACTGGGAGCTGTCCGCAATGCAGCGCAGAAGGTCAGTACGGTGATAACTGTGATGCCTGCGGAGCCACCTATTCTGCCATGGAACTGGGCACACCCATCTCGAAGTTGTCCGGATCGGCACCCGAGATTCGACAGTCAAAACATTTTTTCTTCAAATTATCAGAGCATACTGATTACCTAAATAAATGGACTCGCAGCGGCACTCTCCAGACTGCCGTTACCAACAAACTATCAGAATGGCTCGACCAGGGCTTGCAGGATTGGGATATCAGCCGCGATGCCCCCTATTTCGGGTTCGAAATCCCTGATGAACCAGGCAAATATTTCTATGTCTGGTTAGATGCGCCGATAGGTTACATGGCCAGCTTCCAGCACTACTGCAACCAACATGAAAACATCGATTTTGATGATTTCTGGAAACCTGATTCGAATTGTGAGGTACACCACTTTATCGGCAAAGATATTGTTAATTTCCATGCTCTATTCTGGCCTGCGGTGCTGCACATGACCGGGTTCCGCACCCCTACATCTATCCGCGTGCATGGTTTTGCAACCATTAATGGCGAGAAAATGTCTAAATCGAAGGGTACTTTCATCAACGCAAGAACCTACCTCAATGAGCTGCATCCGACTTACCTGCGTTATTATTTTGCCGCCAAACTCGGTAATGGCGTCGAAGACTTAGACATCAATCTGGAGGATTTTGTTCAACGGGTAAACTCTGACCTGGTTGGTAAGCTCGTTAACATTGCCAGCCGATGTGCTGGATTTATCAATAAACAGTTTCAAGGTAACCTGGCCAGTGAAACCCAATGTGAGCTGATTAACAGCTTCATCAGCGAACAACAACAGATTTCCTCCAACTACGAATCAGGCGAATTCAGCAAAGCGATGCGGCAAATCATGGCCCTGGCCGATCTAGCTAACCAATTTATAGCTGAGCAAAAACCCTGGATATTGATAAAGGATCCATCCACAAAAGCCCAGGCCCAGCAAGTCTGCTCTGATGGCCTTAACCTGTTTCGAATGCTGATCATCTACCTCAAACCCGCACTACCAGACCTGGCGTTAAAAGCAGAGCACTTCCTCAATTGTGGAGACCTGCAATGGTCAGACCTGGATAAACAGCTCATTGATCATCGCATTAAGCCTTTTGAACCCTTGCTGAAAAGAATCGAAAGTCGCTCGATTGAGGCGATGCTTGAAGCAGGCAAACCTGACCAGGCCACAGTTCAACCGGCTACCCAGAGCTTGGACGAAGCCAGCATTTCCCCTGAAATCGATATCGACACTTTCTCGAAAATTGACTTAAGGGTTGCCCGCATTGTTCAGGCCCAAACTGTAGACGGTTCAAACAAGCTACTGCAACTGACCCTGGACCTGGGAGATCACCAGAGACGTGTTTTTTCCGGTATTAAAAGTGCTTACCCTGCCGACGAGTTAAAAGACAAATTGACCGTTGTAGTCGCCAACCTGGCAGCT
>JABIZD010000044.1 GCA_018666555.1 Gammaproteobacteria bacterium | reverse complement strand
GTCAGTTCCATAGCGGTAATTTACCTAATAATTTTGGTTGCGAGGGGATTGGTATAAGGTGCTGATGCAATTTTTTTTGTATCGAAATTTGAGATTGAACAGCCTGGATTTAGTTTTACTCATATTTAATGTTTACTTTGAATATCCTGTTCGCGGTCGCTATTGCGGCCTAAGGCGTCGACCAGTGAATCTCAGTGCGTTTACAGGTTGATCCAAATACCCGGACACCTGCGTTTTTTTGGTTTTGCTGATGTAGTTCAGTATTTCTTCCTAGAGAACTTAGTTTGCATTGCTGTGTCAGCAACAGCTAACAATACTGCGGTTCTCGGCCTAGACCCGGTGGCTATCTACAAAGCACAAATCCTAGCTCAGGATGCTAATCCTGCGCTCGAGCCCTAGTTTACCTCTAATTCGTTTAAAATAGCCTTTCGTGAGAAAAAAAGCTGCCAGCGCCGTCCGCCTAGTTGCCGCCATAGCATTGCGCCGCGAACACCAGCCAGTAACAGCGTTCTTATTTTAGATATATTAACTGGATTCTGCAGATGATGGGGCGCTCCGTTGATCATAATCCTGGGCTGTAATGAACTCAGCCATTCCTGATAAAGTGTTGCAAACGAATCAAAGACAAATTCATCGGTGAGTTGTTTTTGCCGGTCCATTTCAGCAAGCTTTGCTGATAGCGTAGTGATCCCTAAGCCCATGCCGCGCATGTGGGTGTCTGTTCTACTAAACGTCGTGGTCAGCCGCAAAAGACAATTAACAATTAACATAACCTGGCGATCTTCGGGTTCTGGCTGATTCCAGGCCTGTTTCAGGCGTCTTTGACCGAGTTGCACCTGGTCACCCTGTTTAAAGATATCCTGGAAAGTGGTTGGGTTGGTGACAAACAGGCTTTGTACACAAGCTTCTACTGCATCGACCGGAGCCATGCCGGTTCTTGCGATTGCAGTCACCAGGCTAGCGCTTTGAACCACACTGGCAAACGCCAGGGCGCGGTCGGCGATATTGGCTGTCATGAGCTTTTGTGTACTGTGTTGATAACACCACCGCCAAGGCAATGCTCACCCCGGTAAAAACAAGCCCATTGCCCAGGTGCAACGGCTCTTTGTGGTTGATTGAAGTGAACCTCTAACTGACTCCCGTTGGTTTCAACGCTACACGCTTGATCTGCTTGGCGGTAGCGTACTTTAACGTTGAGCCCAGTTGATAGATCGGGTGTTGAGTTGATCCAGTGCAAGTCACAGACAGTTATGGCAGAACAGAATAAGGCCGGATGGTCGTTACCCTGGGCTACAATCAGTTCGTTGCTATCAAGGTCCTTGTCAACCACATACCAGGGCAATTCATCGAGACCTTTTACGCCACCGATTCCCAGACCCTGACGTTGACCAATAGTGTGGTACATAAGACCTTGATGTTGAGCCAGCGAGGCTCCGTCTACTGACCTTATTGGTCCTGGATTGTTTGGCAGGTAAGTCCTTAAAAAATCACTGAAGCGGCGTTCGCCGATAAAACAGATACCCGTAGAGTCTTTCTTCCGATAATTATCAAAGCCCTGTTCCTCGGCAATAGTTCTTACGACCTGTTTCTGCAGATTCCCCAATGGAAACAAACAGGCTTGAAACTGTTCTGCAGACACGGATTGCAGAAAGTAGCTTTGGTCTTTATTAGCGTCGACAGCCTTTATTAGCCTGACCTGTCCAGAGGAAGTGTTATCCAGGCGCGCATAGTGCCCGGTAGCGATGCAGTCGGCACCCAGTACGCGGGCGTAATCCAGAAACACATTGAATTTAATCTCCCGGTTACAAAGCACATCAGGATTGGGTGTGCGACCCTTTTGATAATCAGCCAGGAAGGTACGAAACACGTTGTCCCAGTATTCGGCTGCAAAATTGGCTTCGTGGAGTTTTATATCAAGTCGCTGGCAGACTTGCTGTGCATCCATTAGGTCCTGCTTCGCCGTACAGTATTCACTGTTATCGTCTTCCTCCCAATTTTTCATGAACAGGCCCTCAACTTCGTAGCCCTGCTGCTTGAGAAGAAACGCGGCGACGGAAGAATCCACTCCTCCAGACATGCCGACTATGACCCGGGTTTTGATGTTCATTCTGAAATCGATTTTTTAAAGGGGTTATTTTAAGCCAGTCATTGCTGAAATCCTATGCCTGCTTTACCTCGTTATAGAGGTTGAGTGGAAAACGTTGACCGTTGCTGTAGTCCTGCAGGCAAGTAGTCACCAGAGGACTGCGTAACCGTTTGGTTCTGATATCGGCGGCTGAAAGCCAATGGCAGTCAATGATATCTGGATCGAGGTCATGGCTGACCTGTTTTACAGGCATTGCCAGAAAGGTAAAGCGGAAATAAAGAATCTGATCTTGGTCAGAGTAGAATTGGTAGATACCGATTAAAGCGGTTGGCTTTACTTCCCAGCCGGTTTCTTCTTTAACCTCGCGGACGGTCGCCTGCAAGAGATTCTCGCCAGGTTCCAGATGGCCTGCAGGTTGGTTAAAGACTTCTATGTGATTGTTTAGTTCTTTGACCATCAGGAATCGATCATTACGGGGTACAATAGCGGCAACAGTAATATGTGGTGGCCAACTCATAGGGTCTCCATTAGTAAGCACAATTATCTCAAGAGAGCCGTATTATGCCTGAAAATGATCTCACTCATATCGATGAAAATGGCAGTGCCCGGATGGTTGATGTTGGCAGTAAGCAGCAAAGCCAGCGTCGGGCCGTTGCCATAGGGCAGATTAAGATGGCTGAGGCAACCCTAGCTATGATCGTTAATGCAGAACATAAAAAGGGAGATGTTTTGACAGTGGCTAAAATAGCAGGGATACAGGCAGCTAAAAAATGCGCTGAATTAATTCCATTATGTCACCCGCTGGCGTTGACCGGTATTGATCTGAAGTTTCACATAGCAACCGAGCAGCAGGCAGTGCAGATTGAAGCGGAATGTCGTTGTAATGGCCCTACTGGAGTTGAAATGGAAGCCCTCACTGCCGCCTCAGTAGCCGCGCTTACCATCTATGATATGTGTAAAGCAGTCGATAAAAACATGTGTATTGGAGAGCTGAAACTGAGCCATAAAAGCGGTGGTCGTTCTGGCGATTGGAGCCTTGAAAATGATTAAGGTTGTTTTTTTTGCGAGCTTGCGGGAACGTTTTGGGAGTTCTGGCTTTGCCGTTGAGAATAACCAGGTCGAATCGGTAGCGGGCTTGGTCAAACTGCTGGAGTTACCTGATGGTACTTCGTTTAATTCTATTTTCGCTCAGGAAAAACTAATGGTAGCGGTTAACCAGGAAGTGGTAGATGGTGACTGCTTGATTACTGAAGGGGACGAAGTGGCTTTCTTCCCGCCGGTAACAGGAGGCTAGGGTGTATCTCAGAATCAGGGTTCAGGAAGCCAATTTCAGTCCTGCGGAGGTGTTTAAAACATTACGTGAAGCATCCAATGGTGTCGGCGCGATCTGCACCTTTACCGGGCTTGTCAGAGACCTTAATGATGATGCCGAGGTGACCGGTTTGTTTTTAGAGCACTACCCGGACATGACGGAAAAACAGTTGGTTCGTATTGTTGAGAATGCCAGCCAGCGTTGGCCGCTGATCGGTGTTTCTATTATCCATCGTATTGGCAAGTTGGTTCCGGGAGATGAAATCGTATTGGTCGCGGTCGCCGCATCTCATCGAGGAGAAGCGTTTTCTGCCTGTGAATTCATAATGGACTATTTGAAAACCCAAGCAACCTTCTGGAAAAAAGAAGTCGGTGCTGATGGTGAGAAATGGTTAACCATGCGTGATTCAGATCAAACTGCTGCAGACCGTTGGCAACCTTAGCGGGGCAGGTTAACTTTAGTTAGTTTTAACGGTGCAGGTTAACCTTAGTCAGTCTTAACCGGGCAGGTTAACGTTAGTCAGTTTTAACGGTGCAGGTTAATCTTAGTCAGTCTTAACCGGGCAGGTTAACGTTAGTTAGTTTTATGCGGTAAGTTAACTTTACTCAGTCTAATCGGGGCAGGTTAACCTTAGTCAGTCTTGATTCGCCTGGGGGGATATTTTCGAGAGACCAGGGGCCTATCCGATAGCGATAAATACGCAGACAGGGGTTGCCAACCGCCGCGGTCATTCTTCTAATCTGACGATTCCTGCCTTCCCTGAGTTCGATTAAAAGCCAGCTGGTGGGAACTGCTTTTCGGTAGCGAACCGCTGGCTTCCTCGCTGGTAGAGGATTGTTGAGTCGATTGACGCTAGCTGGTTTGGTTTTTCCGTCCTTCAATAAAACGCCGCTGCGCAGTATCTGCAGGGCGTCATCGGAGACCTCACCTTCCACTTGTACCCAATATTCCTTTGGCATTTTATGTTTGGGTTCGGCAATGCGAGTCTGAAGCTGTCCTGAATTGGTCAGCAGCACGAGTCCTTCTGAATCCTTATCTAACCTGCCGGCTGGATAAAAACCGGGGTGGTCCAGCAGGTCTGCCAGCGTAGGCCCTGGTCCCGAAAACTGACACAACACACCGTAGGGCTTGTTGAGAAGAATCAGTGCCGCCATCGGTTCTCCGAAAACGTTACTAGCGATGGCTGGATCATAACAGATAAGCTTTGCATCGATTAGCTGGATGGCGATTATGTTAAGACATGAAAGGTAAAACAAACCTGTTAAGATTGGTTCGAAAGCCCTGTTAAGGCATGATGATGTGCGGGTCTGGGTGAGTAAAAATCGGTTGTTTTGCTACCGGTTCAGCCTCATCTGGGCAGTGATGAGATGGTTGCATCTAAATTCGGGTGTCAACAGAGGGGCGCGATGGCCTTGATGCTCGGTTTATTCTGGACTTTTGTTGCAGCTGCGGTGATTGGTAAGTTTAGAATCAAGCCGAGGTATCCGGCAGTAAGCCGAAGCGGATAGGATCGCGGTAATCTGGCAGCAAACCGATTAAATAGCCTGGCAGCAAGTCGAACCAGTAAACTAGTCGCCGGCTGAGACAAAAATGTAGTAATTAATTGATTGGAAACTGTAGTATTAATCTGTTGGCAAGCCGGAGCGTAAGTTTGAATGTTTTAATTAATATTCAATAACCGCTTTAAAAATTGAGAAATGGCAGCATATAGTAAAATATGAAGATGAATGTGACACAAGCAAACAATGGCGAACCGGATTCGCACGAAGATCGAGGCGTGGGTGTGCTTGAAGCCCCCGCTAAACCGGCGTTAAAAAAGCCCGCAATGTGGAAAGTGATCATGCTGAATGATGATTATACCCCCATGGAATTTGTGGTAGAGGTACTACAAGTTTTCTTTGGTATGAATGGAGAAAAAGCAACCCAGATAATGCTGGCAGTGCACCAGACTGGTAAGGCAACATGTGGGATATATACTAAGGATGTAGCTGAAACCAAGTCGACTCAAGTTAATGAGTATGCACAGGAAAACCAGCATCCTCTGGTATCAGATATAGAAGCTGTGGATTAAATGAGGTAAAGAAGATGCTCAGTCAAGAATTAGAAGTGACTTTGAACATGGCGTTTAAGGATGCCCGATTAAAACGACATGAACTCATGTCTGTGGAGCACCTGCTGCTGGCACTCATGGATAATGATGCTGCTGTGTCTGTACTACAGGCCTGCAATGCTGACTTAGAGCGTCTCCGGATTGAGCTGGAGAAGTTCATCAGTGATACCACGCCGTTGATCCCCAGTGAGCAGCAGGGTCGCGATACCAAGCCAACGCTAGGTTTTCAGCGCGTCCTTCAGCGAGCTGTTTTTCATGTGCAATCTTCTGGTAAAACGGAAGTAACCGGCGCCCATGTACTTGTGGCGATCTTTGCAGAACAGGAAAGCCATAGTGTTTACTTGTTAAAAGAGCAGGAAGTTAATCGTATTGATGTCGTCAACTTTATTGCCCATGGCGCTCGTCGAGATGGCCAGGAAGGCGCTGATGACGAACTCGAACATGAAGCTGCTGAAGATGCTGAAGAGGCCCCACCATCCCCACTGGAGGCTTTTGCTACCAACCTCAATAATCAAGCCAGAGAAGGGCTGATTGATCCCTTGGTAGGTCGCTCAGAAGAAGTGGAAAGGGTTGTACAGATCCTCTCAAGAAGGCGTAAGAATAATCCGTTGATGGTCGGTGAATCCGGCGTTGGAAAAACGGCGATAGCTGAGGGATTAGCTAAACTGATCGTCGACGGACAGGTCCCAGAGATTATTGCTGAAAGCACGGTCTATTCATTGGACCTGGGGGCGTTGCTAGCCGGCACTAAGTACAGGGGTGATTTTGAGAAGCGCTTTAAAGGTTTATTGAACGAACTCAAGAAGTCGACTAATCAAATTTTATTTATCGATGAAATTCATATGATTATTGGGGCAGGGGCGGCCTCCGGCGGCGTTATGGATGCTTCTAATCTCCTTAAACCACTTCTGGCATCAGGCGAAATTCGTTGTATGGGTTCAACCACTTACCAGGAATATCGTGGCATCTTTGATAAAGACCGAGCTTTGTCGCGGCGTTTTCAGAAGGTCGATGTGGATGAGCCGAGTGTTGAAGATACCTACCTTATTTTGAAGGGGCTTAAAAGCCGTTACGAAGAGCACCATCAGTTAAAATATACCGATAGAAGTCTCAAGGTAGCAGCGGAGCTCGCTCAAAAGTATATAAATGATCGTTTTATGCCTGACAAGGCTATTGATGTAATAGACGAGGTCGGTGCCTTCCAGCAGTTGCAGCCTAGTAGCAGACGAAAGAAACAGATCGGTGTCAGCGATGTAGAAAAGATGGTTGCTAAAATAGCGCGTATACCGTCCGCAAGTATCTCTCATACAGAAAAAGAATCTCTCAAGGATTTGGAAACCAACCTGAAAATGGTCATTTTTGGCCAGGATGAGGCCATCGATTCCTTGGCTAGTGCTATAAAACTGACCCGGGCAGGACTACGCGAAGGTGAAAAACCGATTGGGTCATTCCTGTTTTCCGGACCTACCGGTGTAGGTAAAACAGAGGTTTGTAAACAACTGGCGTTGATTATGGGCGTCGAACTGGTTCGATTTGACATGTCCGAGTATATGGAACGGCATACGGTATCTCGATTGATTGGTGCGCCGCCCGGCTATGTTGGCTTTGATCAGGGAGGCTTGTTGACCGAAGCGATAACTAAGCAGCCACATTGTGTCTTGTTATTAGACGAGGTAGAAAAAGCCCATCCGGACGTGTTTAATCTGCTCCTGCAGGTCATGGATCACGGTATGTTAACCGATAACAATGGGCGTAAAGCTGATTTCAGGAATGTGATTTTGGTCATGACCACCAATGCAGGTGCCCAGGAGATGAGCAGAAGCTCCATGGGCTTCCAGCATCAGGATCATTCCACTGATGGCATGGAAATCCTGAAGAAGATGTTTACGCCGGAATTCAGAAATAGATTAGATGGCATCATTCAATTTGAAGCCCTCAGCCGGAGCGTTGTTAAGACGGTTGTGGATAAGTTCCTGGTGGGTATTCAGGTGCAGTTAGATGACAAAAAAGTTCAACTTGAAGTCAGCGAAGCGGCCAGGATTTGGCTGGCAGAGCATGGTTATGATGAGCTGATGGGAGCCAGGCCAATGCTGCGCCTACTGCAGAATAAAATTAAAAAGCCTTTGGCGGAGGACATTTTATTTGGCCGTCTGGCAAAAGGCGGGATGGTTAATGTTGAAGTGGAAGACGATGACCTGGTGCTGGTTATTCAGGAATCAGTCAGTGCCTGATGCAGGCTGGTCAGGCTGTATCCATAACGTCTTTGGTTTGATTTTCGCTAGAACAGGTAAGGTTGCTCAGGATGCGCTATTCTCTGAAAGTGATACGACCTTTACTCAGGTCATAAGGCGTCAGTTCGACCTTCACTTTGTCACCCGTTAGTATTTTGATGTAATTTTTTCGCATTTTTCCAGAAATATGGGCAATAATTGTGTGCCCGTTTTCCAGTTCTACTCGGAACATCGTGTTTGGTAATGTATCGATGACAGTACCGGACAATTGAATTTGTTCTTCTTTAGCCATTGAGCCTCTGTTGCGTGCCTTTTCAAGAGAAGTTGCGCATTGTGCACTAAATAGCCAGCCATAGCAAAATCGGGGTTAGGACTTTTCCAGCGTTTGCCACTGATTCTCAAGCAAAGCTTCTATGGGTTCGTAGTTTGCTTTGTAGTTCATTTTCTTGCAGTCTTCGATCCAGTAACCTAGGTAGACATGTTTGAGGTCTCTGCGACGGGCTATCTGTATCAGTGCCAGAATAGCAAAAACGCCTAGCGACCTGGTTTCCTTGTCCGGATCGAAAAAAGTGTAAATAGCGGACAAGGCATCACTGAGCTGGTCGGCTACCATAATTGCGATCAGTGAGTTATCGAGTCGAAATTCAATAAATTGCGCTTCAGGACGGCCTTCTATCAAAAACCCCTCAAACTGGTCTTGATCGGCTGGGTACATATCGCCGTCACGATGCCTGGAGTTAATGTATCGCTCGTAAAGAGACCAGATTTCATCGGACTGATAAGGTGCATGAAAACTGATAGAAAGATCCTGGTTGCGCTTCCAGACCCTGCTTTGACTGCGTCTCATCTTGAAAGTGCTTACCGGTATGCGAACCGGTACACAAGCATTACAGGCATTGCAAAAGGGTTTGTAGATATAGCGGCCGGATCGCCTGAAGCCAGCCTGGGATAATTGTGAATACAGTTCAGTATTAGCCTGGACCTGAGGGTCAAGAAACAGGGTTTCGGCCGACTGGCCCTGTAGATAGCTGCAGGGATGAGCGGGCGTAGTAAAGAAACGTAAGTCGTTGAGCTTGTGCATTAGTTCCCCGGTTAAATCCTTGTCACCATCCAGCCAGCTCTCCGGTCAGGCTGGACCAGGGTATGTCATGCTGGGTCGCTTGATCCAGTTGTTGCTTGAAAATGTCGCGCGGTATACTCCTGCTACCTAACGATTGTAAGTGGTTATTGGGTATCTGGCAGTCAACCAGGGTTGCGCCAATTTCATCAGCACAACGGATCAAAAAAGCGAACGCGACTTTTGAAGCGTCGCTAACCAAAGAAAACATCGACTCGCCGCAGAAGGTACCGCCCACGGACACGCCATAAAGTCCTCCAACGAGTCTACCATGCTCATAACAGGCCAGGGAATGAGCGTGACCCAGATGGTATAGTTTATGGTAGGCCGCTTTCATTTCTTCGGTGATCCAGGTTCCTTCCTGGTTTGCTCTGGGCGCCTGGCAATGTTCGACAACGCCCAGGAAATCCTCATTCCAGGCCAGCTCAAATCGGTTCTGTCGGAGAACCTTGGATAGACTACGATTGGGTCTGTAGTGTCCGGGATAAACGACAGCGCGGGTTGAGGGGGACCACCACATGATAGGCTGGCCCTGTTCATACCAGGGAAATATACCATGACGGTACGCTGTAAGAAGGCGCTCCATCGAAAGGTCGCCGCCTATAGCGAGCAGTCCATCGGGGTTTTCGAGAGCCTGGTTGATGTCAGCGAAGGCGTCAATTTCTGAACTGAGAATCTGCACTGCGGTCATCGTATCATTTCATCTCGTTTAACTTTTCAGTTCTGTTTAATCAGCCTGGAGCTGATCTTGCCATATTTCGATTGTATACCGGTTTCAGCAGGTCAGGTCTGCCACGACGATTTAATAAGGGGTGAATTGAAGCATTTTAATACTATCGTTGCAGCAGTATCCCTGACTTAGCTGCTCGGCCATAACGACAGCTATTGCTTGAGTGCCGCAATACTTTAACTGCAACCGCGGCTGAGAGAAAATAGCTGAGATCCGAGTCCAACCCAGCCGGTTGACTGTTTGGTCCAAACAAAAGTCACGCTTCAGGTTGTTATCTGAATATGCCTGGGTATGGCTCTATTTCTGCGGGAACTCGCCTCCGGACCAGCTTTGGCAGGCCGGGGCAGGGCGCCCTGGCTCAACAGGGCAATGACTCAAAGGTCTAAGCTCTCCAGATATTTTTCAGCATCCAGGGCTGCCATACAGCCAAAGCCAGCGGACGTAACGGCTTGTCGATAAACCTGGTCGGCGACATCGCCTGCTGCGAAAATCCCGGGCACACTGGTCGCGGTTGCCAGGCCAGAGAGGCCGGACTGCACCTGAATGTATCCTGCCTTCATGTTCAGCTGGTCTGCGAAAATATCAGTATTTGGGGTATGCCCGATAGCGATGAATACGCCTTGCAAGTCAATCTCTTCAGGTCGCTCATCCTGCAGCTTTATTATGCGCATGCCGGTGACACCGGTATCATCGCCTAAAACTTCATCCAGGACGGCGTCCCAGATTATATGGATGTTTTCCTTTTTTAAAACTCGCTCCTGAAGAATTTTTTCACCCCGGAACTTGTCACGCCGATGAACCATATAGACATCAGAGGCGATGTTGGAGAGATATAAAGCCTCTTCGAGCGCGGTATTACCCCCTCCGATGACGGCGACTTTCTGCTGTCTGTAAAAGAAACCATCGCAGGTTGCGCAGGCACTGACTCCTCGGCCCTTAAAGGCTTCTTCTGAGTCGAGACCCAGGTAACGGGCAGAAGCGCCTGTGGTGATGACTGCAGCATCACAGGTGTAGGTCGCCTGATCACCAAAGAACTGGAACGGTCTCTCAGATAAGTCACAGCGATTGATGTGGTCGTAAATGATCTCAGTTTCAAACCTTTCTGCATGCTGTTGCATTCGAGTCATTAATTCAGGACCTTGCAGCCCGGCTATATCACCCGGCCAGTTGTCTACATCTGTAGTCGTAGTTAGTTGTCCTCCAGTTTCAATACCCGTTATTACAATCGGCATCAAGTTTGCTCTAGCGGCATAAATTGCTGCGGTTAAACCAGCCGGTCCGGAGCCGATAATAAGTAATTTGTTGTGACGGATTTCCATGCTTACCTCTTAATCTTTTGCTTCTGTTGAAACTGTTGGCGGGCGTTCAAGCCCTGTAGGTGGATTGAGACCGGGTCTGCTTTGTGCTTGGCTAGACCAGATCGACATAGGCAATTGGCTGCAAGCCTTGCTGTGCCAGCGTTATATGGCGATGCAGTATAAAACAAGTTGGCACACGGCAGTGATACCAGATTGGCTTGAATCAGTCCTTGCGGAGTAATAGCTGAACAAGTGGGTAAGTTTCTGTTACTCCGGGACCGATCTGTTGTCCAGGCATGGGTTGATACAGCCATGCTACTCTCGTTTAACTAAAGTAGGCTATGGTACTTCATTCGAAAGCCAGGTTGTAGTTGCAACTGAAAATTATAAAGTTTTGATTACAATCCTTTGGCACTCGAGATATGATCTAACGTTATGAAATTTATAGATATTCCAATCCGGATATTGGCCCGATAAGGACCCGATTCTGAGCGTGGGGAGAGATTGTGGCACCACCAAAGGTAAAGAGAAGTCCCACTTCACCAGGACAGAACAGGGTCTGGGATTTGCTGCTACCTCGATTACGAGAAGGATTGATTCTAGTTGAGATAGCCATTTGTATTTATCTGGCCTGCGCGCTACTTAGTTTTGATTCTGCCGATCCAGGATTTACCTTCACAGGCAGTAGTTCTCAGGTAAGCAACATTATGGGCTCTACGGGTGCCTGGTTCGCCGATGTGGCTTTGGCAATTTTTGGCTTCATGGCGTTTGTTTTCCCGCTGATTCTGGCAGTTCACGTTTTGAGAACAGCCTTGTCCAAGAATAGAACTCCCGGCTTTGACCCCGCCTTGTTCGTTGTGCAGGGCATTGGTCTGATATTCGGTGTTATTAGCGGCGCCGCCCTCTGTCATTTACATTTTTATGGGGTAGGCCTCGATCTACGCGAAGGTAGTGGCGGATTAGTTGGTATGCAGGCGGGAGAGTTACTTGTACCGCTGCTTAGCTATGTAGGTACCACCCTTACCCTGGTTCTGTTCTTTCTTATCGGTCTGACTTTGCTCATGGACATTTCCTGGATATCGGTCCTGGATACAACGGGCAGGCTAAGTTTGCAGGTCTATGATGTCCTGCGGGATCGATGGAACCGGTTCAGAAATCATCGTATGGAAGTGTCTAAAGCCTTAAAGACGACCAAAGCGAGGCGGGTTGCCCTCGAAAAGCATGTCGAACAGGAGCAGGCAAGAATACCCCTGCTTATTCAGTCTCCTGAAACAAAGGAACCTGAGATCAGTGCCCGTGCTGCCCGGGAGAAACAGGGTAATCTTTTTACTATGCAGACCGTCGAGGGCCTGCCGGCATTGAGCCTGCTAGATGTTAATGATAGTAGCAGCCAGCGTGGATACTCCTCGCAGGATTTGGAAGCCATGTCCAGATTGCTGGAGTTAAAGCTGCGTGATTATGGTGTTGAAGCCACTGTCGTGGCGGTATTTCCAGGACCCGTGATAACCCGCTTTGAGATTCAACCCGCAGCAGGAGTAAAAGTGAGCCGGATCTCCGGTCTCGCTAAGGACCTGGCTCGATCGCTGGCGGTCATCAGCGTGCGCGTTGTCGAGGTAATACCGGGTAAACCCGTGGTAGGTATAGAAATCCCCAATGAAGACAGGCAGATTGTTCTACTGAGCCAGGTATTGTCCTCAAAAGCTTATGATCTGTCGCTATCACCATTGTCGCTGGCATTAGGCCATGATATTGCAGGCGAGCCAGTCGTTGTGGACCTGGCAAGAATGCCCCATTTACTGGTTGCGGGTACAACCGGATCCGGGAAGTCAGTTGGCCTGAATGCCATGATTCTGTCGATTCTGTTTAAATCATCGCCAGAAGATGTGCGCTTGATTATGGTCGATCCGAAAATGCTTGAACTGGCAGTTTACGAAGGCATCCCGCACTTATTGACACCCGTGGTAACCGATATGAAAGATGCCGCTAACGCGCTGCGGTGGTGTGTCGCAGAAATGGAACGTCGCTATAAACTAATGGCATCACTGGGCGTCCGCAACATTGGTGGTTTTAATCGTAAGGTGACTGATGCAGAAAAGGCAGGCAATCCGTTAAAGGATCCGTTCTGGGAGATCGATCCGCTATCCGATGAGGAAATCCAGCTGGCCAGCGACCTGGAAACGCTGCCGTTTATCGTTGTTGTCATTGACGAATTTGCTGATCTGATGATGATAGTGGGTAAAAAGGTAGAAGAACTTATTGCCCGTATCGCGCAGAAAGCAAGGGCCGCGGGCATACATTTGATTCTGGCTACCCAGCGACCTTCGGTCGATGTAATTACTGGCCTAATCAAGGCTAATGTACCAACCCGGATTGGTTTTCAGGTCTCGAGCAAGGTCGATTCGAGGACGATTCTGGATCAAGGCGGAGCTGAACAATTGCTAGGCCATGGAGATATGCTGTATATGCCAGGAGGAACACCCATCCCGGTACGAGTACACGGCGCATTTGTTGATGATGATGAAGTCCATCGAGTCGTAGAAAGCTGGAAGTCACTGGCTGAACCCAATTATCTTGATAGCATTCTAGACACTCGAACCGATGCGGAGCTTTTACCGGGTAGTGGCGGTGGTAAAGAAGATCAGCAGGGCGAGGCGGATCCGCTTTATGATGAAGCGGTTGCATTTGTAACCTCAGCCGGTCGCGTATCAATCTCCTCTGTACAAAGGAAACTTCGTATAGGCTATAACCGAGCGGCCAGAATGGTCGAGGAAATGGAGCAGGCCGGTGTTGTCAGTCCAATGAACACCAATGGTTCGCGAGAGGTCCTGGCCCATGCCCCACCTGACTAGTCTGATTATAGGGTTGGGGCTGCTGGCTATTTTTCCTGCCGCGGCTGATGGGGTCAGTCAAGAGCGTCCAGCAGACCTGTTGATGCACCATCTAAGCTTGATTGAGGAACTGGAAGCCTTTTATAGTCAAAAGACGGACGACGATAGGGTCAGTCACCAGCATGGCAGGTTCTGGCTCAGGCAGCCTGGTCAATTTCGTATCCAACCAGCGGATGATATGAGTCCGCTGCTGGTTTCGGATGGGATTGACCTATGGGAGTTTGATGCCCTGTTGGAGCAAGTTGTGGTTCAACCGGTTAGTTTGGACCCGACTGTGTCGCCTGTATTGTTGTTAGCTGACCCTGAATTGGATCTGGAGGCTCACTACGAGGTTGCGCTCTATCGGGATGACCTGGAGGAAGTGTTCGCTCTATCGCCGCTCCGTGAGGATGCGTTTTTCCGAAATTTGAGTCTGCATTTTCGAGATGGACTACCGGTTCGGATTGGTGTTTTTGTAGTGTCTGGGCAATATTTGGAAATGGACATCGAGGTAATAGAACACCCCGGCGCGTTTCCAGTTTCTTTGTTCCAATTTGATGCCCCTGATGGTGTGGACATCATCGACTACCGGCAATGAGTTTATTTGAGCCTGAGAATCAATTTCAGCCTTTAGCTGCGAGACTCAGGCCAGAGTCGCTTGCAGATTTTGTTGGCCAGGCGCATTTATTGGCGCCAGGGAAACCACTCAGGCAAGCAATTGAAAATGGCCAGTTACATTCAATGATCTTCTGGGGTCCTCCGGGCACCGGGAAGACCAGCCTAGCCAGGCTCCTGGCGCATTATGCTGAAGCGGAATTCGTGTCAATATCGGCTGTTCTAAGCGGCGTTAAAGAAATCAGAAATATCGTCGCTATGGCCAAGCAGGTCGCCGGCCACGGCCGCAAGACCATCTTATTTGTTGATGAAGTGCACCGTTTCAATAAAGGCCAACAGGATGCTTTTCTCCCTCATGTGGAGGAGGGCACGATTATTCTAGTGGGTGCTACGACGGAAAACCCGTCTTTTGAGTTAAATAATGCATTGCTATCACGGGCTCGTGTATATCGTTTACATTCCATTGATGAAGAAGACATGCTCGGTCTACTGCAACGTGTTATGCCGGGCATAGGCGAGACTGGTATTAAGGCAGATATTGGCGTGCTCAAAGCGATCACGACCAGCGCGCAAGGTGATGCACGGCTGGCCCTGAACTTACTTGAAATCGCCGCTGATTCCGCCGTTGACGATACCATCAAACTGGATCAACTTGGGCCCATCCTAGGTGAAAGTGCGCGCCGCTTTGATCAAGGAGGAGACCTGTTCTACGAGCAGATCTCGGCCCTGCATAAAGCAGTTCGCGGTTCAGCGCCAGATGCGGCGCTTTATTGGTTCGCGCGCATGCTCGATGGTGGCTGCGATCCACTCTATATCGCTCGCAGAGTCGTTCGTATGGCCACTGAGGATATCGGTAATGCGGATCCAAGGGCTTTACAGGTCGCCTTGAACAGTTGGGATGTGCAGCGACGCTTGGGCAGTCCTGAAGGGGAGCTGGCCATTGCCCAGGCAATTGTTTACCTGTCTGTGGCAGCCAAGAGCAACGCTGTTTATCTGGCTCTAAAGCAGGCAAAAGAGGATGTCATTAAACTAGGGTCGCTGGAAGTTCCCATGCATCTGCGTAATGCTCCAACTCAGATGATGACAGACATGGGCTATGGAGAAGAATATCAGTATGCACATGATCACGAGGATGCCTTTGTTGCCGGAGAAGATTATTTTCCTGAGTCTTTAAGTGGACAGCAGTATTACTTTCCTGTTGATAGAGGCTTGGAAGTCAAGATTGGAGCAAAACTCAGTTACCTTCGTAGTCAGAACGATGGCAGTAAAATGAAAAGATATACTTCGGGAGAAGAATGAGAATGGAATGGTTGGCGGTTGCTCTCGGTGGCGCCTTAGGGGCTGTATTGCGACATGCCCTGGCCGCAATGATCACGGCCGAGTCTAAAACTGAATTTCCCCTGGGTATATTTACGGTCAACGTTGTCGGTAGCTTGCTAATGGGGGTCTTTTACGTGGTGCTGGTCCAGCGGCAAATGCTCGGTGATCCTTGGCGTGATTTTGCCCTGGTCGGATTACTGGGTGCTTTCACGACCTTTTCTACCTTCTCTATGCAGGCCTACGAACTGATCACCAACGGTCGCTGGGTAATGGCCCTGGGCTATGTATTAGCTAGCGTTCTGGTCTGCCTGTTAGCTGTCTTTGTGGGCGTATTTCTGAGCAGGCAATTGATTAATCACTGACTTTCTTTGTTGGTTTAGGTAAGCTACTCGCGCCAAATATCAGGGTTTTAAAATGCTAGATCCAAAATTGTTAAGAACAGAGTTGAACGATGTTGCCGTGCGACTTGGGACAAAAAACTTTGATCTTGATATCCGTCAATTCGAATCGCTGGATGCTAAACGAAAATCCGCACAGGTGGCGGTAGAAGAACTTCAAGCAGAACGAAACAAACGATCGAAAGTGATTGGCCAGGCCAAGGCGAAAGGCCAGGATGTTGAGCCTTTGTTAGCTGAGGTTGCCGACCTTGGAGATCGCCTAGATGCGGCAAAGAGCCAGTTTGATGTGGTATCTGAGCAATTTCAAAGCCTGCTGCTGTCGATTCCCAATATTCCAGACGAACGGGTGCCTGCTGGTAAATCTGAAACAGATAATATTGAGATCAGGCAGAGGGGAACACCTCGTGAATTTAACTTTACTGCACTAGACCACGTTGATTTAGGTGAGCATGGTAATGCTATGGATTTTGAAGTGGCGGCGAAGATAACGGGTTCCCGGTTCGTAACCTTGCATGGTGAACTTGCTCAGTTGCATCGGGCACTGACCCAGTTCATGTTGGATCTACATGTTAATGAGCACGGCTACCAAGAGGTCTATGTACCCTACATCGTCAACGCTGAATCACTGCAGGGGACCGGTCAGTTACCCAAATTTGGTGAGGATCTATTCAAACTGGAAGGTGATAAAGACTATTACCTTATTCCGACTGCAGAAGTGCCCGTGACTAACCTGCTTCGTGATGCCATTGTTTCAGAGGAGCAGTTGCCACTTAAATTTGTTTGCCATACACCCTGTTTTCGTAGTGAAGCGGGCAGTTATGGAAGGGATACTCGAGGCATGATTCGCCAGCATCAGTTCGAAAAAGTCGAGCTCGTGCAGTTACTCCGGGCGCAGGATAGCCATGCAGCCCACGAAGCCTTGACCCATCATGCTGAAGTCGTGTTACAAAAACTGGACCTGCCGTATCGCCTGGTCAATCTCTGTGGCGGAGACTTAGGGTTCGCTTCAGCAATGACCTATGATCTGGAGGTATGGTTACCCGGCCAGGCAGCTTATCGGGAAATATCTTCCTGTAGCAACTTTCTTGATTTCCAGGCAAGGAGAATGCAGGCACGATGGCGAAACAATGCGACCGGTAAGCCAGAATTACTTCACTCCCTTAATGGTTCGGGCGTTGCGGTCGGTCGGGCCCTGATCGCCGTGATGGAAAATTACCAGCAGCAGGGTGGTAGCATTGCGGTTCCGGCTGTACTGCAGCCTTATATGGGCGGGAAAACCCTGCTGTTTAGTGATTCTTGATGGAGTATCTGCCCCTGCATTTCAAGTTAGATGGCAGCAGGGTACTCGTGGTTGGTGGTGGTAGCCAAGCCTCTAATAAAGCGGCCCTCCTGGTTAGAGCTGGAGCCCGGATACTTTTCGTAGCGCCGCAGATAAGCAGCCAGATACTTGCCTTAGGTGATGCCCATGACTATCAGACGGGCGAATTTGAGCCTGCTCACCTTGACGGCGTATCCCTGGTTGTTGCAGCCACGGATAATGCCGCATTAAATGCGGCAGTAGCAGCGGCAGCCAATTTAAAAGGGACACCAGTCAACGTCGTCGACTCGCCTGATCTCTGTACTGTTATATTCCCTGCTATTATCGATCGCAGCCCCGTGCTGGTTTCCGTCGGCACCGGTGGCGCCTCTCCTGTGCTGGCTCGGAGCATCAGAGAAATGATCGAAGGTTATCTCCCGGAAGGCCTGGGAAGGTTGGGCCAGTTTTTAAGAGAAACCCGGCCTGTACTAAAGAAACGTTTCTCTGATATACAGTTACGCCGTAAAGCAGTTGAGAAGTTTATGGTCGGCCCTGGCCAGGAACTGGCCCAGCAAGGTGATTATGCAGCTGCTGAGAGATATCTGTACGATCCTGAGGCTGGGGTGATTAGCGGAGAGGTCTATCTCGTTGGGGCCGGACCAGGGGACCCTGATTTATTGACTCTGAAGGCGCTTCAACTGATGCAGAAAGCGGATGTTATCCTTTATGACAATCTTGTTTCTGAGGCGATTCTCAGCCGCGCACGTCGGGATGCGCAATACGAATTTGTCGGTAAACGCAGTGGTTATCTGTCGGCAAGTCAGGAATCGATTAATGCGCTGCTGGTTCGTCTGGCAAAGTCCGGTAAATGTGTGTTGCGCTTAAAAGGGGGTGATCCCTTTATCTTTGGCCGAGGCGGTGAAGAACTTGAACAGCTCATTGAAGCCGGTATTCCCTTCCAGGTCATCCCGGGTATAACGGCGGCATCAGGTTGTGCAGCTTACGCGGGTATACCATTGACTCATCGCGATTATGCCCAGTCGGTCCGATTCATTACAGGGCATCCTAAAAACAGTAAGGTACAATTGCCGTGGCATGAGTTTGTATCGCCTGGTCAGACCCTGGTATTTTATATGGGTTTGGCAGGACTCCCTGATATCTGTAAGAAGCTTATCGCTCATGGCCAATCGCCTGAAACACCGGTAGCCGTGATATCAAAGGGAACCACGCCGGAACAAAAAATGGTCACAGGGTCTCTTGGCAGCATTGCTGAAAGGGTTCTAAAAGCGCAGCTGGTTTCACCTACTCTAATTATCGTGGGTCAGGTAGTGTCCGCTCCAAGTCGATTACAGGGTGTTGTTCAATAACGTTTGTTGTTCAGTCACAGTCGGTGGGTTTAGGTAAGCCGGAAACCTGGGCGAGCACTCTTCTGGCTCGACCACCAAACAGTTGCATTAGATAAATACTAGAAGCTTGTTTACCCAGAGACTGTTTAAGCAGGCCAATGGTGACCCTCGATGTGGGTGATAAACCATATTTTTCAAAATAGCTGCGGACCAGGGTGATCACATGCCAATGCGCTGCGGTCAGCGTAATGTCATAGTCATCGGCAATAGCTTGGGCGGTTTTCTCGTTCCAGTCATCGAGTCTGGTTAGGAATCCCTCCGCATCCCGTAAGGCGGTCATGGCTTAATACCAGCTGAGATGATTGTCTGCTTCGGTACAGATCTGCACCCAATCGTGGTAGCTGATTAGTTCAACTGAAGTCGGAGGTTCTATGCCGCGTAATTCACAGTCTTGTTGCAGCGCCATGAATCGCCGGCAATCAATTTCCATTGATTTGTTAAGGCAGTAGACGCCATCTTCTATCAGTAAGATATTGTCTTCCGGGTTGATTCTATGGCTAAACTTGAGGAGTGCCTCGGGGCTATTGAATGTGTGTAAAAGCATTATAGATTGAGCACTTTATCGAAGCTCCGGATCAACTCATCTGTTTCTGATGGCGACAGGGCAATCGGTTCTATAATAAGTTGTTTGCTATCCAGGGACCATTTTTCCATATCAGTTGATTCACAGTAGTACTTGTCGATGCCGTAATCAGGCAGGGCAGCGTAGCCCCGGGTAAAGACTTTGACTTCAGGGTCGGTGGCTCGTTGTCCTGATATTAACTGCAGTAAACCTTGTCCGAGAAATAACACACTGCACTGACAGAAGGCTGAGGCGGCTAGAATGACATCGAAGTTTTCCTTTGCATCGATAGAACGGTAGGGTTTCTTGCTTATCAGGACCAGTAGTTTGTCCATTTCAGGAACCGAATGTCACAGTGCGATCGCTGACCAAGGTACCCTCTATCAATTGCCCGAGCCCCCCGAGAATGAAACCGGGCAGGATGGAACTGGCGGGCTTGCCATAGCGTTGTGCTTCACTGTCATCGAAAATGCCGCGTCGACTGGCTGAGGCAATACAGGCAATTAGCTCGATATTATTTTCGTTGCCGAATTTCTGCCACAACTGAGCGATAGAAGGTTCGTCC
The DNA here is from genome assembly GCA_018666555.1 of Gammaproteobacteria bacterium. Lineage (GTDB taxonomy): Bacteria > Pseudomonadota > Gammaproteobacteria > Pseudomonadales > Azotimanducaceae > UBA9926. Next base: position 313 of record JABIZD010000044.1, on the reverse strand, counting down.
TGGGGTGGTTCAGCCAGTGCATTAGCGACCAGCACGCCACCATGATAAAAAAATACCCGGTGGATTTCATGTCCGGCAGTGAGTACTGCATCGGCGAATCGATAGGCACTGATAGGGGCGGGGCAGTGATTGGGATCGCCAAGTACAGCCAGCATGAATTTCATCAGTGCTCAATTCCTAGAGTCTGGCCAGTATCAAATACAGGCCACTGCCTTGCATTCAGCCCAGACTCGTGGTGACTGGGTTTTTCGGTTCGCTAGCGATTAGTCGTTAGCGAAGCCGAATATTGCCAGCAAGTGAATAAACAGGTTGT
>JABIZD010000106.1 GCA_018666555.1 Gammaproteobacteria bacterium | reverse complement strand
TTCATTTAACCCTCAAGCTGTCACTCCAAAAGCTGTCACTCCAAAAGCGCTCGCTTCAAGAGCTAAAAGTGTACAACAGAAAGTACCTGGCTATAACGCATTTACTGAGGTCTTTTTCGTCTGCGCCACAGGTTGCCCTTATTCTATCTAAAACAAACCTAGCCAGACGACCCCAGCAAGACTGATACTACTTCGCTACGAACCACTTACCCGGCCAATCTAGCCTAAAACCGTGGGTACTTTTTCCGATTGTTTCTGATACGGGAATCTATCGCTAAAACCACACAGTTCTTTGAACCGCTCTGCATCATCGCAATCTTCGGCCAATTCATTGGGGAAACTTCCTGAAAAATCCTCCTGAGAGGTCACCGCCTGATGCCGATAATAATTAGCAATGGATAAGCGTAATCCTGGTGTCTTCCTCGGAAACGCGCCATGCCATGTAGCCCCATGAAAAACGATCATGGAACCCTTGCTAGCCTCTACCGGTACCGCTTGACGGACCGCCTGAGGAAATTGTGCAGGGGTACCGAATCGATGCGACCCTGGCACGTAGGCAAGGCAACCGCCCTCGTTGGAATATTCCGTCAAACACCAGTTTGTATTAGCAGTCAAAGCCGTTCGACCCCACGGCAGAGGTTGCGCTGTCTGATCTGCGTGCATACCCAGACTAGGCCCATAGCCATAGTCGCCCTGCCATTTTATGAAGGAATTATGACTGCTAAAACGCACCGCCTTATGTCCTACCAGACAACCCATAAGCCCAACTGCAACGGGGTTAACCGCTAAATCCCTGAACAAACGATTCTTATGCGCCAATTGCTGGATGAGGAACTGTCCTGGTTCTTCCGCAGCCGCTGTCAAACCATTCGGCGGTTGGGGAAAATGCAGCCGTTTTTCCGGCCCCTTATCCAGCGAAAACGGTGAGCCGGTCATACTTTCAGCATAATTCAAAAGCAGCCCAACCATTTGATCAATCACCTGCGGGGTAATCCCATGTACTTCAGGGGGAACCACCGTCAAACCATCCACCTCAAGTTCCAGCAGGTATTTTTCTAACCCAAAACTCTTTATAACTTCACTGGTTCCAGCGGATACAGGCATTGCTTGCTCCTCATCAAAAGATCCATCCTAACCAGTATCCTGCCATTTCACGCTCACCGAGGCAATCTAACCACGATTAGCCAGTGGCTCCAGTTGCCCCTGATCTGCAAGCCGGTTGGCTATAGCCCCTAACCTAGTGAACGCAATTCTCAAGACCAAAACAAATATCTAGGTAATAAACGACTACCGAGGATAAATTTTCCGAACGCGATTGATCTTAATCCCTGCAGGTGGTTAAGTGAAAAGGTCTGGACAAAATATGGAAAACAAACAATATGAAACTTTGGCACTGTCACAACGCAAGATCTCTTCGAGCACTCTGGGCTCTGGAGGAAATGAACCTTGAATACGACCTGGAAGTGATCCCTTTTCCGCCCCGGTTTCTACAGGATGGCTACCTGGATATTAACGTCTTGGGAACAGTGCCTTATTTCGTTGATGGCGATACTCATATGACAGAATCATCCGGGATTTGCCACTATCTGGTCGAGAAATATAAAAACCATGAGATTGGCTTAAAACCCGCCCATGCACAGTATGGAGCATACCTCAACTGGCTCTATCACAGTGATGCGACCCTCACCTTCCCTCAGACATTATTCCTTCGCTATACTCGCCTGGAACCAGACGAAACCAAAGCAGAAGTAGGTAACGACTATCGCAAATGGTACCTGGCTCGATTGAGAATGCTAAACAACCGAGTAAAGGATCACGAGTTTCTGGTGGATGATCGGTTCACTATCGCCGATATTGCCTGCGGCTACGCCCTGTTACTAGGCGAAAGTCTAGGAATTCACGAGGACTATAAACCCCAGACCCTGGCCTATCTGCAACGACTGAAGAGTCGCGACGGCTTCCAGCGTGCTCAAACAGCCCAAACAGTAAATGCACCCGCATCGACACAAACTTAACGCCGTCAGTCCCTGAAAAATGACCATAAACACACCCATTCTTGTCGGCGTTGGGCAAAACCAAAATCGTATCGCTGATGTCAACGAAATCATTGAACCAATCGACCTGATGATGAATGCCTGTCGTAAGGCAGAGGTTGATACTCATACCCGGTTACTGAGCCAGGTGCAATCGGTGCGCGTGATACGAGGGATGTGGCCCTACAAAAACCCAGCTAAATATATAGCAGAGCAGATAAATGCGCCCCGGGCTCAATGTATGGGCACCATGTTCGGTGGCAATTACAATCAAGTCGTAGTCAACGACACTGCGGAAGCGATTACCCGCGGTGATTTCGATCTAGTCTTGATCACTGGTGCCGAAACCGGTTATTCGAGTGCAAAAGCCCACAAGCTGAACCAAAAACTATCGTATCGAGATTTACCTGGGCATTACGATACCGTTGTGGGCCGCTCGCAACTCCCTGAACATCACGATTTTGAAAGAAGCAAAGGAATACGACAGGCCATTCAAATCTACCCCATGTATGAAAATGCCATCCGCCATCACCGTGGTGAATCCATCCCGGCACACCTGGAAAGAATATCGACGCTATGGGAAAATTTCAGCGGGATTGCCGCTAGTAACCCGGATGCCTGGCTAAAGAACCCAGTTCCTGCAGAAACGATCCGAACAGTATCCAGTAGCAACCGCCGCGTCAGCATTCCTTATACAAAGCTGATGAATTCCAATAACGCAGTTGATATGGGTGCTGCTTTAATCATGTGCTCAACGGCTAAAGCCAAGACTCTGGGTACACCTGAATCAAAATGGG
>JABIZD010000186.1 GCA_018666555.1 Gammaproteobacteria bacterium | reverse complement strand
TTCCTCAAAGGGCCCACAATCCTGGTCTGGATTCATAAACACAAACCCGGACCAGGTCTCCGTAGGCAACTCAGGAAGTGAAAAATCATCTTTGTTAACATGGGCAAAATCCCAATCAGCGGGAATTTCCTTGAGCTGGCCATCAAGATGCCAACAGAAGCCGTGAAATGGGCAACGAATTTCAGAGGCATAGCCGTCAAATTCCTTCAGCATGCGGCCTCGATGCAGGCAGGCATTAGGATAAGCTTTTATTTCCCCGGTATCTGAGCGAACGATTAGAAACGACATGCCAGCAATATCGTACCTGATATGATCTCCTGGCTCGGGAATGTCTTCTTCTCGGCAGACGAACTGCCAGACTTTTTTCCAGACATGCTCAACTTCTTTATCGTGCCAGTCTTTGGTGGTGTAACGTTCAACCGAAAAATCAGCACTTCCCATATCCTTGGGCGACTCCAGTCTAAGCACTTCAGGGACCTCGTGGGAATCTGCATCAAGTAGTTCCTGATAAGTCACACCAGGAGACCGAGGCATCGTTAACGGATCAAGGTCTTTATATATTCCACGCTCTTGGTTACTCATTTAAATCTCAATCTCACTATCATAGGGTGTGTTTATAGCTTAGAGGTTATATCAGTCCTTAACCAGATTTCCAATAGCAGTTGCGTTATGACCACCCAAACTACTTAATTCAAACGGATCCTCTGGAGGTTTTCACATCAAATTCAATATGCAGTTCCTTTAACGCCCGCAACGAATAATTGGGGGCTACTTCAAAACTGTTTTCGCCTTCGATAAATCGCATCTCCTCAACCTGTGAACAAAGCGCGTGGAAAGCCCAGTAAAGCTCTCGCCTGGCTAAAGGTGCACCAAGGCAGTGGTGTACACCGGAACCAAAGCCTAGATGCCGACCCGGCTTTTCACGCTCGAGATTGATCTCTGCTGGGCATTCGAAGGCTCTTTCATCCCGGTTCGCAGCAGCATAACGGATATTGATCATGGCACCTTTCGGTATCGTGATGCCATGTAGTTGAATATCGGTAGTTGCCAGTCGAAACAACCCCTGAACCGGGCCTTCCAGGCGAACCACTTCTTCACAGAATACTCGCAGATATTGGTCTGGGTCCGATTTCAGCTGCTGCCACACCAGAGGATTTTCTATCAATAGCTTCATGCCGTAGGCAATCGCATTGGTGGTTGTTTCCGACCCACCGACAAAGGTATCAGCCATGGTTTCAGCGTGCAGTTCATTGTCTGTTAAGGGTCTGCCCCATTCCGGGATAACCTGGTTGACCAAGTCTGATAATAGCGTTTCATCAGGCTGTTTTCGTAATCGTTCAAATATGGCCTGAAAATAATGCTGTGCCTGGATTTCCATTTCCACAGACCACTGCTCTTCAGCTTCCGTCTGCATCATACCCAGGCGTTGCACCCAGGCATCAGTCCAAAGTTTGATCTGCCAGATATCCTGCTCGGGTACCCCCATCTGCTGACCGATGACGATCAGTGGTAACGGCACTGCGTATTGTTTTACCCAGTCACATCGACCATCAGCAATAAATGCATCAATTAATCGATAGGCCGTATCCCGAACAAAAGAATCCATTGCCTGAATTCTTTTAGGCCGAAAAGCATCATTAAATATTGCCCGGAGCTGTTTGTGATTGGGATCATCGCGTCCGGCCAGCGTCGCACCTGGAACCCAGCCTTTGTCCTTGTATAGGCGAGCCATTTTCGTTGCCCGCGCGGAATTCATACGCTCCCGGCTACTTCCACCGCCAGACCTCATGTCGTTGGAGTAGCGCTTTGGGTCAAGCAGGACCTCCCGAAGATCCTCAAATCGAGACACCACGTAGAACCCAGTGACCGGATCGATCCAGACAGGCGCATCATCTCGCAGCATTTTGTAGGCATGATAAGGGCAGTTCTGAAGATTGCTATCGAGAAAATTAATGTCGTCCATATTTTCCGGGACGATCGGCTGGTACGGGGTTTTATTCATATCTTCACGAATACCTTTACTCCTGCCGCAGCGTTTAATCTTTGCATCTGCGCTAACCGGGCAACTAGCCTAGCCAAGATTACGTCGCAAAAGATCGTGCACCCGCTCCCAGTGTTTTTCCGAAGCTCGGCGATGATATCGTTCGCCTCCCGGTGGAGCAAAACCATGCAATGCTCCTTCCATGAATTCGATCCGATAGTTGACGCCCTGATCAGCCAGCGCTTTGTCCATTATGGCCAACTCTTCCTGAGTCGCGGTAGGGTCATCGTCAGCCCAGCCAAAATAAATCTCTCCCTTGATCTGGTCAATTTCTCTATGGGGAGAGTCTTGCTTGTCTGAAACCAGCCAGGCGCCGTGTATCGAAGCCGCTGCAGCAACCTTTTCAGGCAGGTGTTGCAAAAGGCCCATGACTAATGGACCACTCATACAAAAGCCCACCGCTCCAATCATTCCACTGGCATCAGCCTTATCATTCTTGCCGGCAAATTCAAGCATGGCCTGGGCATCAATCAAAATGCCCTGCCGATTAACGTTCATCATATATTCGCGACGAACATGCATGTCCTCATCGCTCACACCGAACTCTCTATAAGGTGTATTACGGTAATAAAGAAACGGTAAAAGAACATAGTATCCGGCACTGGCTAGCCTGGATGCCATATCTTTCAGAGCCGGACGAATGCTGGGTGCATCCATCAGATATAGCACGACCGGATAAGGACCTCCTGTTTCCGGGTGAAACTCGAAAGTGGTCATACTGCCGTCTGGAGTTTCAATTTCAACCTGTCGTTCGATCATTATTCACCTCTGTCTGACTGCCCAATTAGATAATAATAAAGCGACTACTTTTAGGTATCAATGGTGGAACGAGCTCACCGTCGCTATTAAAATTTCGGCAAATCAAATTCATAGTCCAACGCCCAAAGCTCACCACCTGAACTGTGGCCAAGGTTCGATTATTCTCAGGCTGGAGCCGAAACTTCTTCTTTTTCAACTCTGGTCCACTGCAGCCTGACCAAGACCAATCGTTTTATTATGATGTGCTACTGGGTTAAGTTGATTGACAAATGGCCTAACTGAAGTTAATGCTGGATTAAGACGTAACAGGGATCTCAACTTGAAACAAGCAATGCAAGGTGCACTGTCACATATTCGAATCTGTGATTTCACTGGACAATTAGCGGGCGCTGGCGCGACTAAGTGGCTAGCGGCATTCGGCGCTGAAGTCATTAGAATAGAAGACCCCGTCAAGGAAGGGCGCTGGGATATTCTGCGGTCTACCCCTCCCTTCATCGATGCAAGAAGAGGTGTTAATTTCGGTGGTGGTTTTAATAATCACAACACCGATAAGAAAGGCATTACCCTGAACCTTCGAACCGACAAGGGCAAACAAATCCTAACGGAGATCATCAAAAAATCTGATGCTGTCACGGAGAATTTTGCCGCAGGCGTACTCGACAAGTGGGGCTTCAGCTACGAGGAGTTAAAGCGGATCAAACCTGACATTATCTATGTATCGAACTGCGGATTTGGCCATAAGGGACCTTACAGTCAATTCAAAACCTGGGGTCCCATCGTCCAGGCAGTATCCGGCCTGACCTTTTCGTCTGCATTACCCGGTCAGCCACCAGCCGGGTGGGGCTACTCTTTTATGGACCATACCGGTGGATATTATATGGCTATGGCAATTATGCTGGCCCTGCTCGAGCGCGATAACAGCGGACTCGGCCAGTGGGTTGACCTTGCCTGCACAGAGGCTGGCCTGAGCCTGAATGGTCCGGCTCTGCTTGATTGGACCGTGAATCAAAGACCCATGCGACAACCTGGCGGCTTTAATTCCAACCGCAGCCAGTTCACGCCGATGGCTCCACACGGCATTTACCCCTGTTCCGGCGAAGATGAATGGATAGCGATCGCTTGCAGAAACGATTCCGAATGGCTCAGTCTGCACAAAATAATACAAGATAACCCTCAGGATCAGGCCGAAACATCCTGGGGCCGGCAATTCGATCACTTACAGAATCGACTTGATCATCAGGATGAACTGGACCAGGCCCTGGCCAGTTGGACAATGCAGCAGGACAAATTCCATTTACAGGACTGCCTGCGACAGGCTCGGATCCCGGTTGGCGCTGTGCAAAAACCCAGAGAACGAATCGATGAGGACCCAACTACTGAATGCTTCGACTTATGGCCGACGATCCAGCATTCAAAAATGGGCCAGGTTCGTGTCGATGGCCTACCGGCACGCTTTTCTGAAACGCCCTGGCAAATGACCCATGGCGGTCCTTGCCTTGGCGAACACACCGATGAAATACTAATGCAACTTCTCGACAAGAGCTCTGATGAAGTAGAACAACTACGCGAGGAGGGCGTCATATGAGTGCCTTAAATGGTGTTCGCGTGATTGAACTGGCAAATGAAACTAATGCTTTTGCAGGTAAATTGTTAGGTGACATGGGCGCTGATGTTATTCTCATTGAACCTGTTAACGGCGAACCCAGTCGAGCCTACCCCCCTTTTGTAGACGATCAACCCGGGGATAATCATAGTCTCTACTTCATGCACTACAATACCAGTAAACGAAGTGTGGTTCTGGATCTTGACACCCAAGCAGGACAAGACGCATTCAAGCAACTGATCTATAGCAGCGATATTTTGCTCGAGTCTGAACCGGTCAATCGCCTGAGCGATCTTGGTCTGGATTATAAGGATCTGGTGAAACTTCAGCCGAAGCTCATTCATGCTGCTTTGACACCCTACGGACGCGACCAGGCACTCAGCGATCTACCGGTAACAGACTTGACTCTAATGGCATCAAGTGGCCCACCGTGGAGTTGCGGGTACGATGACCACAGCCTCCCGCCAGTGCGAGGTTGGGGCCAACAGGCCTACCACACGGGCTGTCACTATGCCTTTATGTCCATCCTGACCGCGTTACTTTATCGAAATGTCTCCGGACGGGGTCAGTTCATCGATATATCCATTAGTGCAGCCCTTAATGTAACCACCGAAGCCTCGAGCTATTCCTGGCTGGTCAGTGGAACAACGGTACAACGTCAAACTGGTCGTCATGCCGCCACCAAACCAACAGCAGAAAGCCAGGTCAAATGTGCTGATGGCCGTTATGTTAATACCGGTGTCCCACCTAGATTTCCTGAGGAATTCGGTAGATTACTAACCTGGCTTACAGAAACTGGCCTGGCTGAGGATTTCCCCGAGGCCGTCTTTCTCGATATGGGTGCAAACTGGCAGGGCCCATTTGACCTATCCCTTATAGGAGAAGATGAAACCATCACTGCTATTTTTATGGCGGGTCGAGATGCGCTAATGAAGATTGCTCATTCCAGCAGTGCTTATGATTTTTTCATTGGTTGCCAGAATTCAGGCTTATCAGTTGGTATCGTCTATGCGCCAGAAGAAGCATTTGAAGACGAACACTTCCAGGCTCGTGGCTTCCCTGTCGAGGTTCAACACGATGATTTAGACCGCACCATCACCTACCCTGGTGCACCCTATCAATTACCCGTCAGCCCCTGGTCAATCAGCCGGCGAGCGCCGCACCTCGGAGAACACACAACGGAGATTCTAGCTGGTCTGGCAACTGAAAATGACGAGCACAGATGAGCCAGCTCACACCCGTGGTATAGGATTCGGAAAAATATTTCCCCAGCAACAGCGTTTCAGCAGCATCGAAATAGCCTGGGTCAGGTCAACACAGGCCAATAAGAAATTATGCCAATAGAGCGGAATCAATCAACAAACAAACTTGAGCCCTGAGTTTCAAACGGAAATTGACCGAATCAAGAAAACCATGATTTGATAACGCGCCTCAGCAATTTGCCGGCTTCGTTGTACGGAAGTTCCTGACTAAACTGAATCACCTCAGGTAGTCGCGATGAACGCAATTTTGATCTGATCAGGCTTCTTATATCTTCCTCTGCCAGCTCAGCACCAGGTTTGAGGACCACTGCCAGCGCAATCGCCTCACCCCATTGTTCTGACGGTACTGCCACGGCAGCAACATCACTAATCGAACTATGTTGATACAGAACGTCTTCAATCTCAGCAGGCGAAATATTCTCTCCACCTCTGACAATCACGTCATCCGCTCGCCCGGAAAGGTAAAGGTAACCGTGCTCATCGATATAGCCAGCGTCGCGAGTGGGAAACCAGCCATCTTCGATCAGTGCATTTCTCTCCAGATATTCACCGGAAACCTGCGGCCCTCGCACATAAATCTCACCGGCTTGATTGTGATCGAGTTTGTTACCTGATTCATCACGGATTTCGATTTCAATAGAGGGTAAAGCCTTACCTACTGACCCCAGCCTGGACCGAATAGCCAAATCATCATGATTGAACGCTTCTCGATGATCATCCGGGTCCAGCAGTGTCACAGTGCTGCTGGTCTCAGTGAGGCCATAGGCATTGGTAAAACTTACCTCAGGTAACAGATCCAACGCTCGTTCAATAACCGGCAGAGGCATCTTGCCCCCACCATAGGCAATCGCTGTAAGCGACCCCAACCTATCGGAACTGAAATTTTCCTGTTCTAATTCGTCTATGATCCGGGTCATCATGGTTGGTACCACAAAAGCATTGGTGACCTGTTCCTGGCTACACAGATTCAACCAGTCCATGGCATCGAAACTGGGCAGCTGCACGATCCGCCGACAAGCGTAAATGGAACTCATAACGGCAGAAATACCAGCGATATGATAAGGTGGGACAGACACCAGTGTCGCCTGTTCTTCTGCCGCACCCATAAACTCCACCGAACCAAGAATGTAGGAAACAAGATGCTCATGCCTTAACAGAGCTGCCTTGGGAGTGCCCGTCGTTCCACTGGTGAACAATTGTATCGCCACTCCGGAGGGATCTTCTACACAGGCAAAATTTTCGCCTGGCTCTGCTGCCAGCGAAGCCATAAAGGCCTTACGACCCTGAACCTTGCCTTCTACTTGTTCAAAGTCAGCAGTGGTATGGTCATCTACTATCAGGAATACCGGCTCGATTCGATCCAGTAATTCCTTGAGTTGCTGCTCACTTAGCCGGTAATTAAGAGGTACATAGGGAATACCTGCCATGGCAGCTGCTATCAAACTAATAGGAACCGCTGGACTACTTACATCTAAAACAGAAACAAATTGACAGCCGCTCCTGGAAAACTGCCATGCAGCTCGATTAGCGGCTCCATAAAGTTCAGCATAAGTGTAATGCTTATCCTCATGAGTTAATGCCACCCGTTCTGGACAGGCCTCTGCGGCCATCTGTAAAAATAAAGATATGTTCAAGCGACTAATCCGAGGAAGGAAGTTTTTTGGTATCTTTGGTCATCAACTCATCACCGTTATAATACAAGGAGCCTTCGCCACTTTTAATACACAACAATTCAATCGACTCGGCTTCATTGACGTATCTCTTACCAATAACACAGCCGTGCATATGGGCTTCATTAGCACCGACTTTTTGCTCTAAAACCTGCTCTACTAATGCTTCACCACCGCAGGTTAATTCATTACCTGCTGCAGCTTTGATGACCATCACCTCAGCTTCACAGACGGCACTCTTTAATCGCAATCCCGGTTTAAGTTCCATTTTATTTCCTATTCTAGATTTAATCTGTTTGTCGATATGGCCTTTGGGGAAACCGTATCAGCTATTCAATCACCCTCGAGCCCAAACGCGCCTTTGTTACCCAATTGTTCAATATCTTCCTCTCGATAACCTAATTCCTCAAGTATCATATCCCTGTGTTCAGCTAAATCCGGGGCCCGCTTGGGTCCAACCTGGGGGACATCTGATATAGCTATAGGATGATTTATCACTAACCGCGTATCAACATCCTCATCTTCAGGTGTCACCACCATGTTATTAGCTCGAATCTGAGCATCATCCAGGGTTTCTTCTACTACAGCTACAAGATTTACTGGTAGGTTAAAAGACTCAAAAATGGGCAACCACTCATCCTTGGTTTTGGTTTCCACGATCGCCTGAAGCTTATTACTTAACACCTCGCGATTCTCTAACATTAGCTCCGGACTGGCAAACCGACTATCCGTCAGCAGGTACAACGCATCCAATGCCTGCAGCAGCAAATCCAGCAACCCCTCGGTTCTAATCATGTTAAATTGCAACCATCGACTGTCCTGGGTCCGATAGGGCCTCATCATTGCAGACTCAAACCGATTAAACTCGCGATACAAAGGCATGTCGCCACCCGCTAAAACACCCTGGGCAATTCCAGCTGCAGACCAAAGACCATTGGCAAGCAGGGAAGTCTGCACCATAGAACCTTCACCGGTTTTTGATCTCTTCAGAAGCGCCGTAACAATTCCAGCATAGAGCGCCAGGCCGGTCGGATGATCTCCCATTCCAGGCAGTCCTTGGGTCGGTCGTGTACCAGACTCTCGCATCAGGTCCATCATCCCGCTACGAGCCCAGTAGGCAATCTGATCGAAACCCTTTCGATTACGCTCAGCGCCTTTTTCGCCATACGCGGTCAGTGATGCGTATATCATTTTTTTATTCAGTGGCCGCAGAGCAGCATAGGTCAATCCGCTCGCTTCACGCTGATCGTGGGGTTGATTAGTGATAAATACATCACACTCCGCTACCAATTTATGCAGGATCTCAAGCCCCGCGTCTGTCTTCAAATCAAGGGCGATACTACGTTTATTTCGACCATCCAGTTGCCAGAACCAATTACTGTCAGCGTTAGGTGTGGTGGAGATAGTTGCCAGAGTGCGTAGTATGTCACCGTCACCGGGCTTTTCAATTTTGATCACATCTGCGCCAAAATCCGCCAGGATCATAGCAGCGGCTGGCGCTGCGATGACGGTAGCACAATCGATCACTTTGAGTCCTGAAAATAAATATTCGCTCACGGCTTTCTTGTCTGTTAAAAATATCTTGGCAAGATTCTACTTGAATAAGAATCTGCAGGCGATGTTCGTAATCCAGCCTAGCCCTGACTACCCTAAAAAGGCTTTACGCACCGCAGTGAAGGTTTGTTCCGACAAACCGATATGCTCCAAATAACCTCCAGCGCCACCCCAGCGCTCATCCAAACCATCTAAAAAGTCACTAAGAGCACGCTCAGGAACGCCAGCAGCTTCCATCATCTGCAGGCGATTCACCCCCTCCGGCAAACCGCTGGTGTTTTCAATAAAATCGACCTGTCTTGCTACATCTAAATTTGTAAGTAGGTAATCCGCTTCAATTAGCTCTCTATCTACACCCAAAACAGATAACAGAAATGCGGTTGCAACACCGGTTCTGTCTTTCCCAGCAGTACAATGAATGAGTATTGGCTGAGTGTCCACTGTGGAAAAAATATCAAACATTTTCAACCATGAAGTTGCGCCGAATTCCAGATAACCTAGATAGCGTTTGCCGGATATCCGGGTATCCCCGACAAGTTGACTCAACCTGTCACTTCCACCTTCTGGTATAACTGCAATCGCCTGATAGTCTGCACCCAGAGATTCTAACGGACCCCGGCCCTGATCATCGACTTCACTGGGTTTGCGCAGGTCAATCTGGGTCCTGATTCCTAATGACGCAAGTTTAGTAAGGTCCTCACCAGTCATTCGATCCTGGCGACCTGCACGGAAATATTTCCCCTGGTGAATCAGTTTTCCATCCATACCTGGATAGCCACCTATATCTCGAAAATTAAAGCAACCGAGGAAAGGGTAATGCCTTTTTGAAAAATCTTGAATCATATCTGTCTCATGCAATCAATCTGATCAGCAGCCTAAACTACTCTAATTAGATGCCGATTGGCAAATCATTCACAACCCGGGTTGGCTAACAGACCAGGGATCAGCCCTAAACCCGATTAACCGGACACGCAACTAAAGGCTAAGCGACGATCACTCCGACATGGAGCACTTCACTTGGGAGCCTGCACTATAATCTGGCAGGAGATCAGAACGCTGAAAAGATAACCTCCATCCAGGCAGCGTTAGCCTCAACTACCCATATTCACGGCTAGAATGCTTGACCCAATAACACGACTCCGCAGCGCAGGCGGGCCTACAACCAGGCAGCAAAAATGTTTCTTTCAAATCTACTAATGAGAGCGGAAGGCACTAATATTTGTGGAATTCTCAGTTCATCAACAGCAGTTTGGAGATCAATCCTTTCAGATCTTTGTAACTGTATGGCTTGGCTAAGAATTCAGCACGAGGATTGTCAATATCACTGGATTCCAATTTGTTATCGGAATAGCCCGAGACGTATATTACCTTCATGTCGGGGAAACTAACCATCAGCCGCCTAACCATCTCTGGCCCGCCAAGCTTTGGCATGACAACATCTGTTATTACCAGATTGATCTGTTTGGAATGCCGCAAAGCAATTTCATAGCCTTGCTCACCATTTTCAGCTCCTAACACCTCGAAGCCATCAGATATCAATGCCCGAGTCAGAATTTTTTGCACAGCAGGGTCATCCTCAACCACCAGTATCGTTCCACTCATCGCTGAATTCTGCTGTATTGCTTTATCAGGTATGGAGTAGTATTTCTCGACTTCGCCGGCGCGAGGTAGATAAATAAAGAATGTTGTTCCCTTATTCTTCTCACTCTGCACCGCGATCGTACCACCGCTTTGCTTGACGATGGTCTTTGAGGTTGCCAGCCCCAGACCGGTTCCCTTGCCTACCTTTTTAGTCGTGTAATATGGATCGAAAATATGCTCCATGACCTCCTTGTCCATACCGATGCCCTTATCTTCCACCTCTATACAGGCATAATCGCCCACTCTAAGGTCATTTAAGGTCCTTGCTTTTTCGGCATCTACGGCTACATCCTGAACCCGTACCCAGACTGTACCGCCTTCGGGCAGGGCATCGGCAGCATTAAGAAGCAAATTCAAAATAGCCTGTTCAAGTCTCGCCCCTCCGGTTTGAACGAGCCATGAGGAATTATTAAAATCCGTCTGCAAGTCGACTGCTGCGGGAAGGATTCGCCCGAACATTCCCACCAAATCTTCAATCATGGCTGCTGGACTAATATGCTCTGGTGCTAGACGGTCTTTACGACTGTAGTTCAATAATTGTTTGGTAAGCTGAGAAGCCTGCTCTCCTGCACGGCTGATTTCTCTAATATCATCGCGAACTTGTTCGCTTAGCTCTTGCCTCGCCAGCAGCAGTTCGGTATAGCCGTTAATAGCCATCAAGAGATTATTAAAATCATGGGCGACTGCACCAGACAGCCTTCCCATTACTTCGAGTCGGTGGTCCAGACCAACCTGCTCTTCCTTTATTTCGAGCGCGGAGCGAAGCTGGTTCCTTTCCGAAAGGTCCTTGATCTGAGCAACGAAATGAGTCTGTTCAGCTAACATCACTTTTTCAATCATCAACTCAACTGGGAACTCTGAACCATCCTTGAATTGCGAATAGGTTTCCAGCCTGATACCCAGGATGTTAGCAACCCCGGTATCCAGATACCGCTGGAATCCACTGGCGTGATCCGGAATCAGCCGCGGCGGAATCAGCACCTCTGACATAGCAGAGCCCACCGCCTGCTCGGCTGAAATCCCGAAGAGTTGCTCTGCCCCCTGACTAAACATCTCAATAACACCAGCGCCATTAATTAGCACGATGGCGTCTGCAGAAATGCTCATACTCGCCTGAAACAACGCTTTACTGTCCGCCAGGTCAGCCTGTTGCTTGGTTAAAACTCGACGTGTTTGACCCAGCTGCCCAGCCAGGTAAATCGCAATAAAAGAGCAAACTGCAACACCCAAAACTAAATTGAGTGTCTGCATTAACACATCCTCAAGCCCTAGCGCCGCTGGAGAGAATTGTCTAACTGCAAAAGCCAATACTACCAGCGAGAAAATCCCCAATACCCCGGAAAAAAAAGCAACCCTGCGGCCCAGGATTAGTCCGCCTATCAATATGATCAGCAGGAACCAGACACAAAATGGCGAAAACACGCCTTGCCCATAGTAGGCGATGACACCGGTAACACCCATGCTGCCTGCAACTAGCAATACCCCAGCTGTTTCAATCGATTTACCTGCACGGGTAATGATCGCTGACGATAAAAAAGCACCTAAACTACCTATAAAGGCCAGCCATTGCAGGGTTTCTATCTGAGTCGTCATCTGCAAATAAGCATACGACAATACCAGCGCTGCCAATGCAAAAACAGATAATCCACGGATGATACGGCGCTGAGCTCCTGAATCGAATATTCCGAAAGCGTGGCTGCCATCCAACGTCTGGATGACTTCTGTTTCCCGATCTAAAAAAAAATCCATTTTACTAACTCTGTCTATACCTAATTCAATTGACTATTTCTGCGATCTTAGCAGCCCTATTGTAAGCAATCCCTACACACTTTTCGCTGAATGAATCACCCCTTACCCACCTATCTATACTCACAATCTATACTCACAATCTATACTCACAATCTAAGCACAATGATTTCTGGATTCTGTGAATTAGCTACCTGCATCGACTATTGAAGCTGCCATAGCTGGAGGCAGACTAAAATCAGCAAGACAACTGGTCTATACTAATTCATCCACTACCTCAATTAAACCAATCCCAGCGTCGAATTTCATACGCCCGGGGTCTCAGCGGTTAACTCGCTCGGCAAATTAATTAGGTCTGGATTCAGCCGCACTTTATGCTAATAGGGAAGAAAACCATTAACGCCTTGTTACTGCCACCTTGCCGCAGCAAAACTCCGTTAAAATGGAGATTAAGGAAAAGAAAATAACACATGGACCGCCGTACTCTCGATAAAGGTCTGCAAGCATTAAGCAGCCTGGATATAGATATAAAACAGGCTCTAGCAAGCCTGGGCCCACCAGAGCCCCGGGTTCGACCCAGGGGATTTGAAACCTTTCTGTCCACCCTGGTCAGCCAACAGATTTCTACTTCTGCGGCAGCCGCCATTATGACCCGCGTAAAAAACCTGATGCCCGATTGCACGGCTGCGTCGCTGACAAAAATAAGTGATGCTGAACTACGTGGGGCAGGTCTCTCCTATCGAAAAATCGAATACGCAAGGGGTCTCACCGAGGCGATACTTTCAGGTAATTTTAATCCCGAGGCACTGGTCACAATGACAGATGACGCCGCCATCGACCAGATCACATTGCTCCGTGGATTCGGTAAATGGAGTGCTGAAATCTACCTTATGTTTTCTCTCGGCCGAACTGATATATTCCCGGCAGATGACCTGGCCCTTCAAGTTGCCCTGGGTAAGCTAAAAGGCCTGAGTGATCGACCCAGCCCCACCCAAGCGAGACAACTCACTGCGCATTGGTCACCATGGCGCAGCGCAGGAGCCCTGTTTCTTTGGCATTACTATCGTGGTGCGCCTAACTGAAGGCAGAAAATTAAACCTCATCAGTTTGTTACCCATACAGAACAGTCAAAAAGATATCGATTCTTAGGCAGGACATTTAAATCGACTTCATCGGATTTAGCCGCTGACACCGATATTTCCAACATCGGTTATCAGATCGCTATGTTTAAAGTAGTCCCTAGTGGCGCTACCCGCTGGAGTCAGTTAAGCCCCGGTCTATTTAAATATTCAACTGGTCAGCGCCGTCACTGCTTGCTATCTTTGATACAACTATGCAATAGCAAAGGCAATACTTCTGCATTTACATATCCCACAGGGTAATAATTGGGTGCTGTCATTATCTGGACCGGGGAGGTCACCAACTTGACGATAACAGGCCTTGAATCACTTCTTGAAGCCACCGAGAAAAATGCCGTACTGGCGGAGGAGTCCGGCAAACTACCAGACAACCTGGTTCGGAGTCTGCACCAGGCCGGGTTATTTCGAGCACTCATACCAAAACAATTTGGCGGCCTGGAACTTGCCTTCGATGACTATCTAGACATCGTTAAGCGATTAGCACAGAGCGATGCCAGTACTGCCTGGTGTGTCAACCAGTCAGCCGTCATCGCAATAACGACCCTTTGGTTACACCCTGATGTGATTTCCCAAATTTGGAGTGATCCGCGTACCTCAATTGCTAACGGCCCACCCTATAACTGCAATATAGAACGCAAAGCTGGAGATTATACACTTGACGGACACTGGGGGTTTTCAAGTGGTTGCCAGCACGCAACGTGGATGACGGGCCCCGCGCGGCTGCCAGACAATAGCTGGCGTTCGGGGTTTTTTCGACCCGACCAGGTGGAATTTGTAGATAACTGGAAGGTCGCAGGTCTCAAAGCGACTGGTAGCTTTCAATTTAAGGTTAACCACCTCGTTATCCCCGAAAGCCAGGTAGTGGATTTTCGCAAGAAGCCTTCTGTCACTAACACAATGACATTGCTACCAATATCCCTGCTGTTTGCCGTTAGCTTCGCTGCGGTTGCACTGGGCCTCGCCAAAGGCGCCTTATCTGATGTAATAAAGATTGCTCAGGGTAAAAAGCCCAAGTGGGCCAGCTTGCGTCTGAGCGACGACCCAGATGTGCAAAGATTCCTCGGCAAGGCAATGGCGCGCTGGCGAGCTGCTGACGCCTACCTGGCCAGTACCAGCAATATCATCTGCAATGAGATCAAACACGATCTGAGCGTCAGTTATGATCAACGCGCCCAACTTCGCATGGCTGGAACGCATATTATCCAGGAATGCGCTGAAATAGTGGATACGGCCTACAAAATTTCCGGTTCTAGCGGTATTTACCAGGATGAAACGTTGCAGCGAAGATTTCAGGACATGCATGTGATCACTCAGCATGTACAGGGCAGGGAATCCTACTTCGGTTTACTAGGCAGGTACGCTATCTCAGGTAACTATGAAACGGGCCCTATGAGTTGACCATCAGCGGCATGCTCAGGGCGCATTTAATGCCTGCAGCAAGACACAGGCCTAGGAAACCCAGCAATAGCCGTGTTCGGCCAAAGTCAGGGTATGTGACCGATGCTGAGAGACGTCCCCATTATTTAGACTGTTTGTGTAAAGGCAATACCACCGAAAACTAGGATTACAGCTTGATCCTCGCCTGCGGCACCACCATGCCAGCAACATCGACCCTTGTTTTATATACTGCTCCAGACTTTTCAGAGTTCGTACCGGTTGAACCTGAAACAATATACAAGTCCTTCATATCCTCACCGCCAAAACATACGCTTGAACAAAGTGGTTGAGGGATTTCAATAAACTCAAGAAGTTCCCCACTCGGGCCGAAGACAGCCACACCTTTGCCACCGCCTGCCAATGCAACCCACACTCGTCCATCTTCGGAAACAGCCAGGCCATCCGGAGTCCCTGTTTGCATCTCCGCAAAAATGCCTTTCGGGCCAAGCGTTCCGTCTTTCGATACCTGATAGTAATTCACTCTGCGACGACCTGAATCTGAGTGATACAAGACGCTGCCATCCGGTGAGAAGCCCAGGCCATTGGTTAAAAGAACATCTTCAGCAACCTTTTTTACACTGCCATCTATCTCAATTAAGAACAGATCACCGGCTTTAGGGCCCAGGCCATCGTCAAAGACAGGACTCGAGCCGAGTGACCCAGCATAGACCCTGCCAACAGGGTCTGTGGTGATATCGTTGAAGCCAACAATTCCATTTGCCTCGTCTTTATCCAGTAATACTTTACTGTTACCGCCATCAAACGGCTTGTAGGAAATTTTTCCTCCACTGACCACAAGCCCACCTGCTTCATGCAGAGACATCCCACCAATGCCACGGCGGTGTTCAAAAACAACATTTACTGAACCCGCCTTATCGACACAAAAAACACCACCCAACAGGACGTCGCTGAATACCAACCCCATGCCAGGAACCCACAAAGGTCCTTCAACCAGACTATAACCCTCGCAAAGTGTTTCCATAATGTTTCCTCCTATTGAAAATTAACGCTACAAACTGCCTGTAGACGTGTCAAGCCAAGCATCTAAAAACGATAACCATAAAAAACCAGGTTGGGCCTCTCACTGCACAACCTGACTGACTCCCGCCCAGGGATTTTCAATTCATCCATACCCCTAACGCGGAGACTACCCAGACCAGTAATTAACCTGACTCGGATTACTTCACCCCATACTTGATTTCCGAGTGGTGCAAACATCTAGGATGAAGATTTAGATTTAATCGCTTTTAGATGATGATACGTTGCTAAATCTAGCAAAAGGTGGTTTATTTCTAAGAGATTTCAAAGGAGCCCAGTATGTACGAGCACATTAAATATGAAGTTAGCGACCCAGTAGCCATCATCACATTAAATCGTCCAGATGCCCTTAACGCAATTACCGGACGCATGCAGGCGGAACTAAAACACGCCCTGGCCACTGCTGAGAAAGATGAAGCCGTAGTAGGAATCGTGCTCACCGGAGCGGGAAGAGGCTTCTGCGCTGGGGCAGATATAGGCGGACTACAAGCTACAGCATCAGGAGAAGCTGGAGGTCAGGCAAGAGAGGACCTAAGCCAATTCTCTGCAAAACCTGGAAACCCTGATATGGGTGAGGATTTCACTGTCACCTTTTCTTATATCCCAAGTCTACAAAAACCCTTGATTGCCGCCATTAATGGCGCCTGTGCAGGCCTGGGGTTTGTTTTTGCCTGCCTTTGCGATATGCGATTCGTAGAAAAACAAGCTAAATTCACTAGCGCTTTTGTTAATCGTGGGCTAATCGCTGAACACGGATCAAGTTGGATTCTGCCGCGAATTATCGGCCTTTCAAACGCTCTCGACCTACTCTGGAGTGGACGTAAATTCGACGGTATTGAAGCCGACAAACTGGGCCTGGCGAACCGTCTGTGCGATGAGGGTACAGCCAAGCAGCAAGCCATCGATTACATTAAAGAGCTGGCTGCTACAGCCGCGCCAAATTCGATAAAAATTATTAAGGCACAACTTTATCGCCATTTAAACATGACCTTCGGACCAGCCATGCAGGAAAGCAACCAGTTAATGGCAGAATCGCTCAATGGCGGAGACTTCAAAGAAGGAGTTTCTTCCTTCGTTGAACGAAGACCTCCCGAATTCAAACGCGTCGGCGACTAGGTATTTGGCCAAATTAAATGGCTCCTAACTCCTTAAGGTCTGGGTACTATGGCGCTACTGAAGCAAACAGACTATCCAGCATATTTAAACATTACCAGCCATCAGGTGCCTTTAGTTAACTGGACCACATTGAATAAAGGTTTTAATCAGCCATGGACAGAACAGGCGGTTCAACAATCGCTGCCTCTATGCAGAGCAAGGAAACCCGGTTCAATAGAAAAACCAGCGCACTGGAAGCAGGTTTGGTTGCCAGGAAATGGTTCGATCAGTCACAATTACTGCCAGCTCTCTAATAGTTAATCGACTTTAAGATAACGATCCAAAAACTGGCCTAACTTATCCAGCGTCAAAGGCTTGGTTAAAACATCTGCAAAGCCAATAGAGATATAGTGATTAACCATGGAAGTTTCAGCGTTAGCGGTAAAGGCTATTACAGTGGGCGCATGGATATCGTCATCATCAGCAAGCCACTGGCGCAGTTCTATTCCCGAATGCTTGGGCATCTGAATATCTGTAATAATGAGATCAAAGCTGTTCTCTCTGGCCAGGGCTATACCTTGCAACGCTGATTCGGCCATGGTTAATTCTACCGGGAATCGCGCCATCATGGCGTCCATTACGATCCGATTCGTATCCGTATCTTCTACATACAACACCTTTAGATGGCTACTACGTTTATTATCCGGTTGCTGATCAGACCCGGTCAGCAAGGGAGGGTCGTCAACCTCTTTGATATCTATCACTTCTCTAGAGACTACTTCGGGTAATATCAATTCAAAACTGAATGCGCTTCCAGATCCCAAAGTGCTTTCTACCTTAATATTAGAATTCATGATTGCTAAAATCTGCTTAACAATACTGATCCCCAGGCCAGTGCCGCCAAATTCCCGGTTAAACCCTGTCTTAGCCTGAAAGAATGACTCTCCAAGATGAGCGAGCGTATCCTGGTCCATACCAATACCAGTATCTTCAATATTAACCTGCAAACTAACCATCTCACTTGAGCGCTCCTGGCATCTAAAAACCATCAACACCTGGCCTGAATGGGTAAATTTTCTAGCGTTACCTATGATATTAGTAATCACCTGCGTTATCCGGCGTTCATCACCTAACGCAAAAAGCTGTTGGTCACCATGAAATTCTGCTCGAAAATTTACCTTCGATTCCTCAAATAAAATATCGCCCATTTTTCTACTCTGTTCAAAAACGGAAAACATATTAAAGGTAGCGGTATTAAGCTGCAGATCGCTGTCGAGTATTTTCTGAGAGTCAAGCAATTCATCAATTAGCAATAGCAG
>JABIZD010000133.1 GCA_018666555.1 Gammaproteobacteria bacterium | reverse complement strand
CTTTTGGCAATCTTTTCAGCTTAGTGGAAAATGTTGACCAAATGCTGACCAAGCAAGCTTAAATAAGCTTAATACAGCCTAATTCATGGTCAACAATAAGGGCGAAACCCTTATAAAATGGTGGAGGTGGCGGGAGTTGAACCCGCGTCCGTCAGTTCTCCGCCTTCGGCTCTACATGGATAGTCTATCTATTATTTAACCGTTCACTGGCCCGATAAACAGGGATTAAACGGCGAGCCTGCTTTAGTTTTAACTGCGTTAACCACAAGCGGGGTCTAACAGCGATCCCATGAGTCGTGCCCTCGGTTTGAATACATGGGCACATCCGCCCCGAGGTAAGCTAACTTAAATTACCCGAAGGTAGATTTAGGCAGCTAGCGCGTAGTTTTCGTCGTTGGCAACTATAACAAGTTACAGCGATTTTTTTACGAGAGTCACTACCCTCTCGACATGCACCTTAGGTTTTGTAACCGGCGTCGAAGCCATGTCACCCCCAGAGGAGATAGTATAAGCCGAAAAGTGTAGGATAGCTGCCTAAAATTGCCTGATAAAAACTCACTCCATGCAATAGACACTGGACTACCAAAGCAAGGCACGTGCATTATTGGATAGAACTGAGGAGAGAAGTTTGACCAACAGGAAGAAAACGGCTGTGATTCTGATTAATCTGGGTACCCCAGACGAACCCAGCAGTCCAGCCATAAAACGTTACCTGGCCGAATTTCTGTCAGACCCCAGGGTGGTCAACCTGCCCCGCTCCGTATGGCTACCCATTCTTTACGGCGCCATACTAACAGTGCGACCCAAGCGATTAGTACCCAAATACCAGATGGTGTGGGGTACTTATGATGGTCCTATCCGCAATATCACCGCAGCCCTGGCCCGGCTAGTACATCACCAGTTCAAAAAACAGCAACCTGACCGACAAATCACCATCACCTCAGCCATGACTTATGGTAATCCATCCATCGCCTCGGTAATCGACCAACTCAGTGGAGAAGGCTTCGATGATTTCCTGTTTATTCCCCTGTTCCCACAATATAGTAGCGCGACCACAGGTGCCGTCTTTGATCAGATCACCCGGGCATTACGACAACGAACCACACCCACCCATCGGTTTCTTGACCAATACCATCAGCATACGGCCTATATCCATGCCCTGACAAAATCGGTTGAAGCCTACAATCAACAAATTAACGAAGGCGCCCATCTGGTTTTTTCTTTTCATGGTATTCCAGAATCGCAATCTGCAAAGGGGGATCCTTACTACCAGCAATGCCAGGCAACTGCCGAACGCGTAGCCCATGCCCTCACGCTTGAGAAATCTCAGTGGCAGGTTTCTTTTCAATCCCGATTTGGACCCGCCGAATGGCTCAAGCCTTATACCAGCGACGTCATGGCTGAACTGCCAGGTCAGGGGAAAAAGAACCTGCTGGTAATCTGCCCTGGCTTTGCCGTTGATTGCCTGGAAACCATTGAAGAAATTAAACTCCTCAATCGTGACATCTTCCTTACAGCCGGTGGTGAAAAGTTCCGTTATATCAAGGCCCTTAACGCGACCAAAGACCACGTTGAACTCATTAGCGCCCTGATAAACCAACATAGCTAGTCAATCCATAAGCCTGTGTACCGGGTGCCGGCGACTTGACAACAACCTGCCACTAAAACGGCCACAACTCGCCTTCAATCTGTTCGCATCTACACACAGCAAACACTGGGTATCGACCGCTTTCTCACCTGGCTCTATAACCGTTACAAAAAGCAGCAAGCACTGCCAAATAGATTCCGGGACGGACAAAACAGCGTCAGTAGCGGCCCGGCCCTCGGTTCCGAGGGGTTTTACCCCAAGCTGATGGCATATCCGCCACTATTTAAACTATAGTGAGGATCTAGCATTCAACTGGTACTGATCATGAATCAATCATGGCTATTGGGCGATACTCGAGTGACCCGCATCGAAGAACTGACCGGCCCCCTGTTTGACCCAACCCAGTTCTTCCCTGCCTACCATGCAGATGTTTTCAAACGTCATAGAGACTGGCTCTACCCGCATCACTGCGATGAGAACAGTGGCCGTATCATTGCCAGCATGCACTCGTGGCTGATCCAGACACCGCATCACAATATCCTGGTCGATGGCTGTATCGGCAATGATAAAGAGCGCATGCCGTATCGGAACTGGCACCGCATGCAATCGCCCTGGTTTAGTCATTTCACTGCCGCTGGCGTCACCCCAGAGGATATCGATTTTGTCCTCTGTACCCACCTGCATGTGGATCATGTTGGCTGGAACACCCGGCTCGTCAACGGTGAATGGGTCCCTACCTTTCCCAATGCCCGG
>JABIZD010000173.1 GCA_018666555.1 Gammaproteobacteria bacterium | reverse complement strand
CAGGTTGGCCGCTGTCCAGATAAAAAAGGACCATCCGGCTGGGTTGTTTACCAGTAATGCAAAACCCAGCCACTGGATTAATTCACCGAGATAATTTGGGCTGGCGACCCAGCGGTGTAGGCCGTTTCCCGGAATAGAGTAATCATTGGATGTTGAGGTTCCCGAAGTTCTTAGTTCGCGTAAAACCTGGTCAGAGTGCACGTGCAGGCAGAAGCCAAGCGCAAACAGCAAGAACGCAGTCAGTACTGGCGCGCCGAGGCTCAAATTAGCGGTACTCTCCGGCTGCCAAAAAAACAATGCTAAGCCATTAAAAGTCGCATTGGCAACATTGAATAAAATAGCCAGTGCAGCTACCAGTAGTGGCATTGTCTTGTGATCGAGCTGGGCACGAGCAGGATAGATAAAGCTGCGATAGCTATAGTGAAATACCCAGAGACTCAACCCTGCCAGGGCTAGTGTGCCATTGGCACTGCTAATCAGGAATAACCCGACCATGACCAGCAGAGAACAGGCCTCCATCAGGACCCAGCCTGATCTGGCTGGTATTGTTGGCCCCCAACCGGCTTGCTGGTGTCGTCCATACGGGGCTCGAATGTACATCAAGATAAAGAAACAGATGCAGGCCAAACCAGTCCAGATAATAAACGCAGGCCAGGCCCAACTCGGATCAATCATTACATACAATCCCTACAGAAGTTTGTGCACTAGAACATCGAAACCAGCAGCGGTCAACCAGCAGCGGTTAACCAGCAGCGGTAAAATAGTGCATCTACAATCACGGACAGTAGCCAGATGAGATAATGGCTACTTCATGATGGGTTGTGAGGCCATTGCCAGGTCATTTATCCACTCACATTCCTGTCCGCTCCAGGATTTCCAATGAATTCGCGGCAGGATTAAAAAAGTGTTGAAGAATCGCTTACAGAGGCGAATCTGGCGCGATTGGTGGTGCCAGTTGCGTGCCACCATCGCTTTGTTATGACAGCGCCGGAATGCAAATATCGGATCATGCTTTTATGCCCTGGGCAGGCTAATTTAAGTTAACAACGGGTGGTTGTCTGCCATGGGGAGACTTAGTACCCAGTTACCGACCGGTTGGCTGGTTAGTGGTCGCATTCGGCAAAAAGACTATTATTGTGGGATGATACAATCCCATGAGAGTGAATTTCTGGCTGGAGAGCCAAGATTTTGCCAGCGCTTGAGTCGTTTACAGGTGGACCGAGCCAGCAGTCAATGGAAGGACGTACCCAAGCAGTTGCATCAGGAAATGAAACCGCTTCTGGATCAGAAGCAGACAGACCATAGGTGATTAAAGCCAATCTGGAGGATCTCAATGAGTACTCAAACCCATCCGCTGGAATCTGAATACCGGGCATTCAGTCCCGCTTCTGCTACCTTGGCAAGCCGAGCCCGACAGGTATTTCCCGGAGGAGACACCCGCGCAAGTGCTCATTATTTGCCCTATCCGCTTTCTATTGTTGAGGCGAGTGGTTGCCTGGCCACTGATGCAGATGGACATCACATGCTTGATTTCATGAATAATTTCACCTCACTCATACATGGTCACGCTCATCCTGAGGTTGTGGCTGCGGTACAAGCTCAGGTCGCCCTGGGTTCAGCCTATGCGGCACCCAGCGATCATCAGATAGAACTAGCCGAGCTGATTACCAGCAGGGTCCCGGGTATAGAACTGATGCGATTCACGAGTTCGGGTAGCGAGGGTACCACTATGGCAATTCGCTGCGCTCGAGCTGCCACGGGCAGGCAGAAAATCATGAAAATGGAGGGTGGTTATCATGGTAGCTTTGAGTTGGCAGAAGTCTCGCTGGTTCCCACGCCCGATAAGAGAGGCAACCTGGCAGCGCCGAATTCTCTAGCGGTGGATAACAGTTTTCCGGACAGTGTCCTGCGCGATACCGTGATCTGTCCTTATAATCAGGCCGATTTAGCCGGGGCACTAATTGACCAGCATGCAAACGATCTGGCGGCAGTCATTGTTGAACCGATATTGGGTTCCATGGGTATGATCCCGGCTACTGCGGAGTTTCTCAGCACATTACGGCAGAAAACCCAGCAGCATGGCGTGGTACTGATCTTTGATGAGGTGATCACGCTTCGAAATAGTTTGGGCGGCATGCAGGAAGTACACGCAGTCATTCCGGATTTAACCTGCTTGGGTAAGATAATCGGCGGTGGGTTGCCGGTCGGTGCCCTGGGTGGAAGTGCTGAATTGATGCAGTTATTCAGCCCGGAAGCCGTGCGTCCGGTCATGCATGCCAGTACATTTTCGGGTAATGTGCTCACTATGGCGGCGGGTCTTGCGGCCATGCGTAGTCTGCAGGAACAGGATACCGACCGTATCAATAACCTGGCGGGTCGGTTGCGGCAGGGTTTTAATCATGCTTTTGAGCAGTCGGGGATCCGCGGCCAGGCGCTGGGCATGGGTTCTCTGACCAACCTGCATTTTAGTGACCAACCCATAAATGATGCCAGGGATGCGATGGAAGGCATGATAGCTGCAGGCCATATGACACGATTGTTACATCTGGCTATGTTGACTCGTGGGGTCATGTCTGCGAGCAGGTTGATGTTTTGCACTAGCACGGCGATGACCGAAGCTGATATTGATGCTGCTGTAACGGCATTGCATGAATCTTTGGCTGTCTTGCGCCCGTATATTAAAAAAGAGCGGCCCGATTTGCTGATACCATAAATGCCAGCCAAGCTGATTGTGAAGCCTATTTGTATCTAAATTGCGGTTTAAGCTATAGTGGCATGCATAGTGCTGTCAGTTGCACAAGTGGCAGAGACCAGTCATGGATAATGAGAGAAAGGAACTGTAGATATGGCGATGAATGGTGTAGATCACGTTGTTATCCGCGTCAAGGATTTTGAGGAAGCTGTACAGACCTGGCGGGATAAATTGGGCCTGGATCTGGAACGAACCGCTGAATCGGAAGTTCTTGGTATTAAACAGGCCTTTTTCCCCCTGGCTAATGGCGGCTTTATAGAGATTGTGGCGCCGCTGAATGATGAATCTGCGGTTGGCAGAGCTGTGGCCTCAAGGGGTGAAGGCTTGCATACGCTGGCAATGGAGATTGACGATCTTGATGCCACCGTGCAGGAGCTGCAGAACAAAGGCGTTCAATTGATTGGCGTTGGTGGCCCGCAGGTTTTCATTCATCCAAAGTCGGCGAATGGCATCCTGGTGCAGCTTTCTCCGGTTAAATAGGCCCCGGTTTCTGTTTGGCTGAAGGCCGGTTAGAAAACCGTGTTCGATGGCAATGGCCTGCCAGCTGCGATGCACTGTTCTCTCAGGGCCCCTGCAATCCAAGGTAAATAGGGCCTGGTTAGCTGACCCTTGCCTCGGGCCAGATGCGTAGAAAGTTTTCACTGTAGAATTTTTCTTTCAGTTCATTAGTCTGGCCGGTCAGAGAGGCTTCAAATTTGCCAATCGGGTTTCTACCGCCTTCAACATGCGGGTAATCGCTGGAAAAAAGATACAAATCCTCATTGGATTGATTGATCAGGTTGGTGACATCCTCATGTGGAAACGGTGTAAAGCCCATTTGTTCTGATAGTTGTTCTGAGGGCTTGCGCTCGAAACGCACCGATTCATCGACTCGTCCATAAATTTTAGTAACCCAGTCTAGCCTCTGTACCATCTCGGGTACCCAGCCCGCGCCTAGCTCCACTGCGGCGCCGCGCAGCTTGGGATGCCGATCAAAAACACCATCGAGCACCAGCATCGAGATAAAGGTTTCCGGTGGTTGATGCATCAGCGCGGCGTCCTTGGTACGCACGTTTTCGCCGCCCCCCATCCAGTCACGAACTGCGGCCCTGCCGTTGTTACTCCAGGCTTTGAGGGCTTGTAAGGGAGCGCCACCAACATGCAGAACAAACGGCGTTCCGGATTCAGCCAGCAGAGCCCAGAAGGGTTCCAGGTCAACATGGCCAGGAGATTTATCTCCTGCGGTGCGGTGCGGTACCCAGATTGCCTGAAGTCCTGACTCGAGCGCAAATTCGAGTTCCACCATGGCTGCTGCAGGATCGTCCAGAGGAATGATACCAACCCCCATGAGGCGGTCATCATCAGCACAGAAATCAATCATGTGACGGTTGTGGGCACGGGTTGCACCATAGCGTAGTTCAACGGGTTTTTTCTGGCTCGGATGAAATGGCAAAGCAACGCTATGGGTCGCAAAAACCAGTTGTTTTTTAAAGCCAAGCAAATCAACCGCCGTGGTCCTGTCAGCCGCATTAAAGGCCCCGAGGGCTTGTATTTCCTTGGAGCTTTCGATGAGTTTGTCGCCCAGTGCTATCTGTTCAGCAACGTGTTCGTGGCTGTGAACCCCGCCTTGCTCCATGATCACGGCGACTTCCTCATCGGTGACCAGAGAGGCACTGTAACTGACCTCGGGTATATCGTTTCGAATCTTCGGGTCAGCATACTTTTTCAGGAAATCCGGGAGTTCCATTATATGGCTGTCAGCATCGTAATAAGCGCGATCATCCGGAGCATAAGGCATAAAATTTTCCTACAAAAGGGAGAGCAGACAGCCTAGCGGGTATCGAATAAAAATACCAGCTCGCGGGCTTTTCAAGTAATTTAGTAGTGGGCGAGGTTAACCTATAATCAATCTGACAAATAAATACTTCGTCCATAAAGCCGTTCATTGGTTAGTTAAACAGCATGCACTTATTAGTATACGAGCTTGCGCTCAATAGAAGAAGTTGCCCGGTGAGGCAGGAAAACGTCGATTAATGGATGCCTAGCCCGTTAAATTCAGAGTAATAAGCAGTTAATGTTATCGGTAGCGATTGTGTTTCTTTAATAAAAGTCTTAGATTGGGCTCTATTCAATTCACGGTGCTCTTGGGCAATTTCTCTATGAAATGTTACCAATGGATGCTTCTTGTTCAAGCTACATTGCTGATAGGCTGCAGCGAGTCCAAACCTCCCGAACCGATGGCTTCGGTGACCACTGTGATGCTGGAAAGCCCAGGCTATGCTTTGGTCAATAGTGACGAGCCGAGCACTGGATTACAGCCTCCAAGTGATCAGTATGCCGACCTGTTAGAACGGGTCAATCAGTCTGGTACAGGAACTGACCAGGCTCTGCGGTTGCTTCCGCTCCCTGTAGAGTCAGAGCTGAATACTCCATGTGCTGAGTGTTTGCGCTTTGATATAGATGATGATGGCGAGATTCTGCCGCTGACGGATGGGTTATTGCTGATGCGGTTTCTGTTCGGTTTCAGCGGAGCATCATTAATTGAGGGTGTTTTAACCGATGCAGCGGGTAGACAGACCAGTGCAGAGATTTCTGATTTCCTTGGAGAAAACCAGGCGCTGTTCGATATTGACGGTGATGGTGAGGTGCAGGCGCTGATCGATGGGTTGCTTTTTATTCGTTATCTTTTTGGCTTTGAGGGCGATGCGCTGGTGCAAGATGCTCAATCAAGCACTGCTGTGAGAAAGACCGCACTTGAGATTACGCTTTATGTGCAGCAATACCAGGATAGTGACTGGGATGGCTCGGCTGATGCCTTTGACGCTTTTCCTCATGATGCAGATGAAATTTTTGATACTGATGCTGATGGCTCGGGTAATAATACTGATTTCGATGATGATGGCGATGGTATTTTGGATATTGAAGATGCCTGGCCATTGATAGCGCTGGATGGGCGTCTTGATACTGATGCGGATGGCCGCCCGGATAGCTGCGATGCAATCTGTGCAGCGCTGGGAATGACAGCAGATGAAGATGACGATGGCGATGGTATTGCTGACCTGGTTGATACCGTCACGTTAGTAGCGGAGATAGGACATCCCACCTTTCTCAGCCCGCACGGCAAAGCCATTGCCATTAATGAGAATCTTGTTTACGTCGTCAATACCCCGGATGATACGCTCGATGTCATTGATATAGGCAGCCAGCAATTGATGGCGCGAATCCAGGTGGGTGTCGACCCGGTAGCCGTTACAGTGCGGCCAGACGGCCGTGAAGTGTGGGTCAGCAATCATGTCTCTGATACGGTTAGTGTTGTCGATACGGATCCTGCCAGCGCAACGTATCAGAGCGTCATAGCAACTATCCAGGACCTGCAATGGGAGACGCTATCGACGCGCTTCGATGAACCGATTGGCATTGCTTTCGCGGATAATCAAAAAGCCTATGTGGCGCTCGGGCCCGGTAATGAAATAGCCATTGTTGATGTCGGCAGCTATACGGTATCAGGTCGCCTGGGCATCGCAGCCCAGGACCCGAGGTCCATCACGGTTAAGAATGACCGGCTCTATGTGATTCCCTTCGAGTCCAATAACCAGACTCAGTTATCGGGTTGCCTGGCCAGTAAGATCGATGGTGATACCTGTACTTATGATGCCGTCGAGCATGCTTTCACCAATAACAATGTGCTGTCGCTTAATTATGATGCTGATATTGTCAAGAATCCTGAACTTCCAGATCGGGACTTATTCATATTCGATACCGAGACAGACCAGCTGGTTGAGGTTGTGGAAGGCCTGGGTACGCTGTTATATGACCTAACCGTTGATAACCTGGGTCGCGTTTTTATCGCCCAGACGGATGCCAGGAATACCGCCAATGGTCGCTCAGGAACCCTCAAGGAAGGTTTGGATGAAATGCAGAACCGGGCGTTTTTGAATCAGGTCACCCGGCTGGACTGTCTTGAAGGAAGCTGCCTGGAGCCGATTTTTTATGACCTGGAACCGCGTCCACCGGAAAACCCTGATTTTATTACGGCCCTGGCCACGCCCTACGGCATTCAGGTCAGTGCTGATGATAAAACGCTGGTTGGTACGGCTGCGGGGTCAGATAAGGTATTTACCATGGATGCGGCCACGGGAGAAGTTCTCGGCCAGGTCGGGGTTGGTAGTGTCCCCAGGGCGCTGGTGCTGCAGATGGGTGAGCAGGGCGTCGCGCTCAAGGCTTGGGTACTCAATGCGGTGGGTAATTCCGTCAGTGTGGTTGATTTGGCTTCGCTGGACTCGCCCCAGCTGGAAAACACCATCGTCTTAGAGGATCCCACCGAGGCAAACCTGAAACTGGGCAGGAAGGCATTTAACTCTGCGGCCGCCTCTTCTACGGGTACTTTCTCTTGTGCCAGTTGCCATCCGGATGGGCATACAGACCAATTGCTTTGGGTCCTGGATACCCCCATCTGTGATGTTGATGGCTGTACCCAGGTTCCACCTCGGCTAACCATGCCCATAAGGGGATTACGGGACAGCGAGCCTTATCATTGGGACGGTATCCCAGGTGATCCCTTTGGCGGTAACAATACCGCAAATATTAACGGTGATGTCCTGCCTAATTGTGAGTTGGGTAAGCCGGAAACCTGTGCTCGGTTTCTGGTCGATGGGAGTCTGGCCACCACCATGTGCGACCAGGATGACTGCCCCGCCAATGACGAGAGTAAACCCGGGCCGTTGGATGCCCTGGAACGCGATGCTTTAAGTCAGTTTATTCTCAGTTTTCCGTTTCCTCCAGCACCGGAAAGACCATTTGACAATAAGCTCACTGAAAAAGCAGAAGCCGGGTTCCTGGAATTTAACCTTGAAAAAGACTGTGGTAATTGTCACCGGATGCCTTTTTTGGTCAGCACCAATACACCGGGTACAGGAATGGATGCGCCCACCTGGAGGGGGGCTCATGATCGCTGGATGATATTGCCCCAGGGGCGGATCAATGTCATTGATCTTATGAACATCGTTAATATGCCGGATCATTTTCCTGAGGAGAATATATGGAAGCTGGCAGGCGCCACTGACCTGGTATGGCAGATGGTAGTCGAAGGCAATATGGGTTATTCCGGTTCGTTTGCCAGACAGTTGACCCTGACCGCTGAGACTGTCAACCAAACTGGTAGTGGCCTGATTATGGATGCCCTGGAACAATCTGCAGCTGAAGCGGGGATAATGCTGCGTGGCGAGGGCCGACTGCTGGATGACGGGCAGAGCCTGTCGTTGCTGTATCAGGATGGTATCTATCGTGATCTGGTTGAGCCAAACCGGCGTTTTAGTCGGGCTGAGCTGACTGAGGCAGTGAGTGCCGGGCAAATGCTAGTGACATTAACGGGATGGAGCGGCAGAAATGTCGGCTATGCTTATCCGCAGCCCGGGCTATGGCCATTAGCTGATATCCAGCAGCAGTCTGGGGTGATAAATATTGCTCATCTGGCTGGGGATAGAACGCTGACCATGAATGGTCGTCACGTACTTGAAGGGGCAGCAGTGATTGTCAATGGCCGCAGGGTGAATGCCGAGGTGTATTGCCAGGGTGGGGCCATGCCAAATTGTCTGGATGAGATCGTCGTCGTGCAGTTGCAGCAGGTGCCCGAAATCGGCGGTATGCACTTCCTGCAGGTTCAGAATCCGAATGGTAAATATAGTAATGATACGATGTTTTTCTCAGATCTGGCGCCAATTCCTGCTCGACCCGGAAATATTATCGGTAGTGGTGGGGAATTCTCTGCCGGCGATGGTAACTGGGATTCGGTCCAGCTCAATGGTCAGGTTGACTTTACCAATGCTTCAGTGGAAGCGACTATCAATTCAGTCTCTTCCAGCCAGCCCTGGCGGGTGCAGCTTAATCACCTGGTCAGACTGGTTGAGAATCAGGAGTACACCCTGTGTTACCAGGCCAGGGCCGATGCGCCTCGGACCATGACAGCCTATCTGGACACGGGCGCAGACCAATACCAGAGCCTCAGTGGTGGCCAGACAACGGTTAATCTGACCACCTCTTATCAGCAGTTCCGCCATACCTGGACGGTTCCATCGACCGACCTGACTTCGCGGGTTGCATTTGATCTGGCTCAGTCACTCAGCAAAGTCTATCTGGATAATATCGGTTTATATGAGGGTAATGATTGTGGATCACCCTGAGCACATGGATTGACAGCCCTGCGGCGGGTGCCTGAGGTGGCACCAGGGAAGTGCGCCAGGGGCTAATCGCTTGGGCTATCCTATAGTCGCTTGTGCCACCGGTCCTTACGGCGAGGTGTGCTGACTAGATACTGCCCGCCCAGACACCAGCCATGGTTTAACTCAGTGTTAAATTAACATTTCCTGCTCCAGAGCACTTTGCTACCATGCAGATCTACTTGGTGGAAAACGTAAAATGAAAGACATTCAGTTCAGCATTATTGAGTCTAATGGCATGAAGCTGCGCTTAGCGGAGGCAGGAACGGGTCCGCTGGTGCTATTGATCCATGGCTGGCCGGAGTCCTGGTATTCCTGGCGACATCAGCTATCAGCACTGGCAGCGCAGGGTTACCATGCTGTGGCGCCTGATATGAGGGGCTATGGTGACTCGAGCGCGCCTGCAGATCCGGCTGAGTACCGTATTGATAAGCTTGCCGCAGACGTGGTGGGTATTGTTGATCACTTCTCAGAATCAAAAGCCACTATCATCGGCCACGACTGGGGCTCCATGGTGGTCTGGCATGCAGCGCTGTTTCATCCTGATCGTTTCAATGGCGTCATCGGTATGAGCGTGCCCTATGGCGGTCGCGCCAAGGTCGCACCTCTGCAAAGTTTCAAAGCCGCCATGGGCGATAATTTCTTCTATATCCTTTATCACAACGAGCCGGGTGGCGTGGCCGAGTCTGAGTATGACAGTAACCCAAGGGGCGTATTGTCACGACTGTATGCCTCACCTGACACGCCACGAGCACCGGCGGTGGTGACTGATCCAAAACGCGCTGCGGGCGGCTGGATTGATCGTCTCGGTGCGCCGCTGGAGCAACCTGACTGGCTCACCGAGGCCGATCTGGATTATTACGTCAATGAATTCACCCGCAGCGGTTTTAGAGGTGGCGTGAATTATTATCGCAATTTTGATACTAACTGGGAATTAACGGCCGATCTTGATCCGGTTATAAAAATCCCATCGGCATTTATCTCAGGCGCGGCAGATGTTGTTATAGGGGGTGCCAGTCAGGAAGGTCTTACCGCCATGATGACACCGGTTATGAGTGATTTTCGTGGCGTCACCCTGATTCCTGATATGGGGCACTGGGTACAGCAGGAAGCGCCGGAAGTAACCAATGAAGCTATTATAGGGTTTTTAGGAGGCTTATAAGAAATTGAACTCAAAGTCTTTGCGGACTTCTATAGCGTCGAGTTCAATATAGAAAGCACCTTAAAAATATAAAACAAATGGTAAAGTTGTTAACAGGCTTTTCTGGTGCCTTGTTAAAACCAGTCAAATCACCTCTGCTAGCACCGACCTTAGAGGTTTAGCAGGTGGTAGCACCGGGAAATTAGGACTGCTTGTTATGCACTTGTGCGGGATGGGTTATTGTTTGGATTCATTGGCTCCCCTGTTAGAGGCAGGTACTAGAAATCAGGCGCTTATAAAATAGTGGGCGCAGATGGAAACCAGGTGGTTGCCTGACCGTGTTGGCTCCGCGGTATAGATTGAAAAGTTAGTTTAAAAAATTGGATTGAGACGATAGCTCGAAAGGATAGCTCGAAAGGATAGCTCGAAAGGATAGCTCGAAAGGATAGCTCGAAAAGATAGCTCGAAAAATTAGCTCGAAAAATAGCTCGAAAAAATAGCTTGGGAGGATAAGCTATGAAAATTATCCAATTTCTGTTTTCACCCATCGCCTTCGGCATCGGCCTGCTGGCGCCGCTTATAGCCCAGCTGATGGCGTTTGCCGGCTTATCCGTGGTTGGCGTTCCTGACATTTGGGTGGGGTTGTTCATCGGTGCTCAGCTCGGGCTGGTTGCTCATCTGCGTGGTAGCTGGGTATGGGTCAAACCATGAGCACGGTTGACCTTGATAGCCTCAGTG
>JABIZD010000170.1 GCA_018666555.1 Gammaproteobacteria bacterium | reverse complement strand
GCCGGCGAAAACGTTCGAACACATTGTCAATCCACTCATGAGATGTTCGGTATGCCAGCCTTTAAGGGAGAGGTCATTGAAATCACCGATGAATCCAGCCCACACGCTGCGGTATTACAGAATTTTGTTGATTCGCTGCAAGCTGGCAGTGAGTTGCTGACGCCAGCTGAACAAGGACTTGGTTCTTTACAGCTAGCAAATGGAATTTTACTGTCTGCCTGGAAAAACGAGACTGTTAGATTGCCGATTGATGTAAATGAATACGAAGTCAGACTGCAGGAAAAAATAGCAGGCGCCTCTCTTCGCAAACCAAAGGACCTTATAGTGGAAATTGATATGGAGAAGTCTTACCGATGACCTCAATCTATCACCTCGTTAAAAGTGGCGGCCCCGGCTGGCTTCAGGGTGCCATGACACTGGGCGGAGGCTCAGCCATCACCTCCCTATCCATCGGTGCCCTGTTTGGCTTCGAATTTCTTTGGATACAACCCGTGGCAATGATTATCGGCTGCATCATGTTGTTTGCGCTGGCGCACCAGACTCTTTCTACGGGTCAAAGACCGTTCGTTGCCATGAAACAACATCTTTCGCCGAGCCTGGCGTGGCTGTGGGCTATCGCCGCACTGGGTTCAAGCATCGTCTGGGGGTTTTCCCATTACCCTCTGGCGGCCGGAATGCTGGAGGAAGCTATAGAGGTGACATTCAGCTTTTCCTTAAAGGATGAAGCTGAAGCTACTGGCAGGCAGGTCTATTTGTTTGCGCTGGCAGTAATGGTATGGATCGGTTGCGCAACGACGGTGTGGAACTATGGGCAAGGCAGTCACGGTGTTCGCCTGTTTGAGAACGGCATTAAAATACTCAGTGCCCTGGTCGCTGCCAGTTTTGCCTGGGTTGTGATCAGTGCGGCCCTAAATGGTTCAATTAACTGGTCTGATGTACTGTGGGGTTTTGTTCCTCATTCACTGCCTGACACCGGGATTGGCGTGACGACTATGATGGCAGCGCTGGGCACAGCAGTCGGCATCAACATGACTTTTGTTTATGGATACACCGTCCTGCGCCGCGGCTGGGGACCACAAGAAAAAGAACTGGCGCGATATGATATCGTGCTCGGACTGGTGCTTCCGTATCTGGTTATTACCAGTCTGATTTCAATTGCCGCTGCAGCCTGTCTTTTTGATGGCGAAAGCACAATTCAAAACCGGCTTGCACCCGCACAGGCTGGCGCCATGTTCGCGCAAGCCGGCATGGGCGACCTGGTTGGTCGACTCATCTTTCCATTGGGCGTTCTTGGCATGGCTGCAGGGTCCCTGGTCATGCACATGCTCACCTGCGGTGCAGCTGCCATGGAGATGTTTAATCTCGAGGAAGATTCAACCGCCTATCGACTGGCTTGCCTGATTCCCACGCCTGCTGTGCTGGGCGTGTTTCTCTGGTCCAGTATGGGGCCTTACGTTATTTTGCCGACTTCTGCATTTTGCGGGCTACTCCTACCCATTGCCTATGTCGGCTGGTTGATATTAAATAATCGGAGCGATTATCTTGGTAACGATATGCCGACTGGCAACAGAGCATTGGTATACAATAGCGCGATGATACTGTGTGTCGTGGTCGTGATTTCGAGTGTCCTATACAGTACAGGGGTGGCATTGGGCTGGCCGTGAGAATGATCGAACAAGTCATGTCAACAGAGCCAGCCTCTGATATTCACCTCATTGTGGAGTGGGAGAGAGATCACTTTAGTAGTACAGATTGCTCATCCTTTGGACAGATAATCCTCCACCTGCAGTAGTACAGAAACAGGTTTGGTTACCGACCTTATGCAAGCAACACAGGTCTACGGGCTAGACAATAGCAGATAGTAAGGCCAGACAATTAATAACTGAGAAGGATAGACGTGGTTAATCTTGAACCGATTGCTAGTCAGGAGCGCCTCTATGTTCGAGTCGCGAGACGCATTGCCGACCTCGTTTTGAGCGGCGATGTCAGCCCTGGTGACAAACTGCCATCGGAGCGAGATCTTGCAGAAATGCTTAAGGTCAGTCGCCCGTCCATCCGGGAAGCCATGGTAGCACTTGAAGTTTCTGGACTCATTGAAGTCAAAACCGGTTCAGGCATCTACGTCGCAGATCAAAACCTGCAGCAACCGGCTGTGGTTACCGACGAAGGAATCGGCCCGTTTGAGATTCTGGAGATGCGCTTACTGATTGAGCCTGAAGTCTGTGCATTGGCAGCAGAACGAATCAGTGATGATCAACTGCAACAGCTTCGCGAAATATACGATGAGATGCGCCGAACGGCTGGAACCCAAGAAATGGAAGCCTATGACCGTCAGTTCCACAAGTTAATCGCAGAAGCCACTGAAAATACCCCTATTACAAGGACAGTTGCGTGGCTGTGGGCGCTACGCGGTCAAAGCGGATTGAGTCGGGGCTTTCATCGCCTGATTATCGAGGAAGGGGTTTATCCTGTGCTGGACGAACACGAAGCCATCTTCAAAGCGCTGAAAAACAGAAATCCGAAGGCCGCGAGAAAAGCCATGTTGAAGCATATCGAGGCATCTACAACGTCTGCAGCCCAACACTTTTCTAGCTAATAACGCCTAGTCGCTGCCCATCGCCCGCTGTAGCATAGGGTGAATATTATTCCGCTTCAGGTCGTCCGCTACCGCCCTGATCTGCCCCTTAAACGCCTCATCTCCCCAGATCATACCCAGCGTTTCTGATTCAGAAGTCAGTAATTGGGGAAGGTTGTCTCCGGAGTAACTCCTGATGTATTCACCACCTGGATCGCTAAATAAGGAAGCGTATGCGGGTGTGGTCAGGCAATGCAGCCACGCAGCAACGACTAATACCAGGCCAGGCGCGCCGACGCTCATTTGCAAATATTCAGTGAGGGTCGGATAGATACGTTGCTGCAGTTTTAGCGAACCATCATTTGCCACCTGAGCTGTGCGGTATTGGATCGCAGGGTTAGCAAACCGCTTGAGAATGCTTTGAGTATATTGCTTTAGATCAAACCCTATCGGCGGTTGAATCAACGGACTTATCTCTTTTTCCATCAGGTATTCCGTGAATCGCGCTAATAAGGGATCTGCCATGGCCTCGTGGATATACTCATAACCTGCGAGCAGGCCAAGATAAGCCAACGCTGAGTGGCTAGCATTTAATAACCGCAATTTGATCTCTTCGTAGACTGCAACGTCATCTACAAATTGCACGCCGACGCGCTCCCACTCCGGTCGTTCACCGGCGATATTACTTTCAATCACCCATTGGCTAAAGGGTTCGCATATCACCAGGCCGCTATCCTCCATACCAGTTTCTCTCTCGAAGCCGACGCTGTCTAATTCGCTGGTCGCCGGCACAATCCGATCCACCATCGTGTCTGGAAAGCTCACGTGGTCTCTTATCCAGCTCGCATTTTCAGCACTGAACAAACCGGCGACTCCGGTGACGGCTTGGCGTGTACTGCGACCATTGCGTGATAGGTTATCGCAGCTAATGATGCTAATCGGGCCAGAGCCTGCCTCCATTCTATACTTTAGGCCTCTGGCTAGCAGTCCTGGTGCGGAGATTGGAAAATACGGATTACCAAGATCTTTTTGAATGTCAGGATGTGCTTCGTCAAGTTCTCCACCTGATGTCAGGCAGTAACCTTTCTCGGTAATCGTTAGCGTGATGATTTGAATCTTGGGTGATGCAATCAGTTCAAGGAGTTGTTGCTGATGTTGCGATAGCGTAAGCACATCTTTTATTCCACCAATCACTCGGTACTCATTATGATCAGCATGCCTGGTACAGAGGGTGTAGAGAAAATCCTGCGGTGCGAGCCGACTTCGCATGGTCGTACTGCGCAGGCTGGCGCCAATAATTCCCCAGCGGTGATCGCCGGAATCCAAAATATCCTCGGTATAGACTGCCTGGTGGGCGCGGTGAAACCCGCCAAAACCGATGTGGAGAATACCAGGGCTGATATCGCCACGGGAGTACACAGGCCTTCGAGCAAAGTCGAGTCGCTGTAAGCTGCTTTCAGTCAGTCGGCTTTGCACTAGAGATTGTAGGCGCGTTTGACAAGACCGTAAGCCAACTGCTCAGCCACCTCGCATGCCTCTTGTTCATCCATTCGATGTTCGGCAACCAGTCCAGCGAGAAAACCACAGTCTATTCGCCGAGACATATCGTGCCGAGCCGGGATGGAAAGAAATGCCCGCGTATCATCATTGAAACCAACCGTATTATAAAACCCGGCAGTTTCTATGGTCTGTTGCCGTATTCGACGCATACCCTCCGGGCTGTCATGAAACCACCAGGCCGGCCCGAGTTTGAGTATCGGATAGTGCCCGGCTAATGGCGCCAACTCACGGCTGTAAGCCGTTTCGTCCAAGGTGAATAGAATAACCGAGAGATCGGGTTCATTGCCGAACCGGTCCAACAGGGGTTTTAGCGCCTTGACATACTCGGTCTGCACAGGAATATCGGCCCCCTTATCCCGACCAAATGTTTCAAAGAGATGACTATTGTGATTACGATAGGACCCGGGGTGGATCTGCATCACTAAGCCGTCTTCCAGGCTCATAGCGGCCATCTCAGTCAGCATCTGGCGGCGAAATAATTCAGCCTCTGCTGCTGAAAATTCACTTCTAAAAATCTTCTCAAAGAGCGCTTCGGATTCTGATCTGGAAAGATTTGCGGTACCGGCCGTCGGATGACCATGATCAGATGCAGTAGCACCGTGGGCTTTAAAGAAAGCCCTGCGAACGCTTAATGCTTCCAGATATTGCGAATAGGAGGAGGTGTCTTTTCCCGTGATAGAGGCCAGAGTCGATAAATTGGCCTTAAAACCCTCGAACTCCGGATCCAATACAGGATCCGGCCTGAAGGTGGTAATGACTCTGCCCGTCCAGTCACTCTCTAATATTACATTGTGATGCTTAAGGTCATCCAAGGGGGATTCAGTCGTTGCCAGTAGTTCAATGTTGAACCGTTCAAACAAACGACGCGGCAGAAAGTCCTGTGTTTGCAAAAGCGCATCAATACGGTCGTAGTAAGCATTAGCCGTGTCCGCATTCAGTTGCTCCGGTAGTTCAAATATTTCCGCAAATACATGATCCAGCCAGAGTTGTGACGGTGTGCCCCTGAAGAGATGGTAGTGCGAGGCGAAAATCTGCCAGACTTGTTTCGGGTCCGTATGAGTCTGAGCTTCCCTTCCCACTGGCGGAATACCCAATTGTTGCAGCGAAATACCTTGGCTAAACAGCATTCGAAAAATATAGTGATCAGGTGTTATGAGCAGATCAGTTGGATTTCCGAACGGTTGGTTATCGGCAAACCAGGCAGGATCAGTATGGCCATGCGGGCTGATAATCGGCAGATTTTTTACCTGCGCATATAAGTTTCGTGCAATATCACGCGTGGTAGGATCAGAAGGTAACAGGCGATCAGGATGGAGCATCGGTCTAGGTTAACCTCGCCGCGCCAATGTCGTTATAGTATGGATAACACCACGCAATTCAGCCAGACCCTTGAGGCGACCCGAAAACGAGTACCCCGGACGGACAGTGGGATCGTTTTTCTCATCACCTATGGCATGTCCGTGGTCAGGGCGCATTGGAATCTCGGCCAGAGGACTATTATTCAGCCGACGAGCTGATTCCTGATTCAACAGAGCACTGATGATACCGACAATGTCATTGTCACCCTCTAAATGCTCTGTTTCATAAAAGGAGCCGTCCGATTCCCGATGGATGTTACGAAGGTGCACAAAATGAATACTGGGGCCGAATTCATTAACCATGGCCACAAGGTCATTGTCTGATCTTGCCCCATAGGAACCGGCACACAGCGTCAAGCCGTTACTGGTACTGGGTATCGATTCGATAATCGCCCTGGCATCCTGGGCTGTTGAAACCACTCTGGGCAATCCAAAAAGAGAGAAAGGTGGGTCATCAGGATGGATTGCGAGGACGACGCCGGCTTCCTCCGCTGCTGGAATGACGTCTGCAAGGAATAACTGCAGATTGCGCCTGAGTCCAGCGGTACCGATCCCGCGGAATGCTTCGATTGCCGCCTTAATGCCCTGCCGGTCATAAGAGCCTTCGCCGCCCGGTAAACCGGCTATGATATTGGATTCCAGAAGCATCTTTTCTTCATCGCCCATACCTGCGTAACGCTCTGCTGCTTTACCGACTTGGGCCTGGCTGTAGTCAGATGCAGCATCGACTCTCTCTAAAATATGGATGTCGTAGGCGATAAAATCTGACATTTCAAATCGTAGCGCGCTAGATGAATTTTCAAGTTCAAAGTTCAGGTTTGTACGAGTCCAGTCGACCACCGGCATAAAGTTATAGCAGACTCGTTTTATCCCCCTTTCCCCAAGGTTAATAAGGCTTTGCCGATAGTTGTTTATATAAGCCTGGTAGTTCCCGTTTCTGAGTTTTATATCCTGATGAACGGGCACACTTTCTACTACAGTCCATTCGAGCCCGTTTTGAGTCAGTAACGTTTGCCGGGTTTTGATTTCTTCAAGCGGCCAGATATCCCCCGTTTTGATATGATCAAGAGCAGTGACGACGCCACTGGCACCAGCCTGGCGTATTTGTTGTAGGGTCACGGTGTCAGCCGGGCCAAACCATCGCCATGTCTCTTGCATTACTCGTTGCTCATAGTCGAGAGATTTTATGGTAAACTGGTCAGACCAATTATCCAAGAGGTTTCACGCCTACTATAACATGGGAAACCATCGGATAAGGCCTCCTGATCAGATGAATCTCAGTATGGCAAGCGTTGTTATCATTCAACGCTGAGATGAGCAATATCGAAACCACACAGGCGTAGCAAATCTCAGACTACCCAAATCGAGCTACACAAACCCTTGAATCAGCAGAAAAGCCTTTTATCTCTGGTACTCAAGACTCAAGAATTGGCGCAGACTTACACCAGCTCGCATCTGATACCGCGGCTCCATTCTTTAAACCAATAAAACTTCTAACCAAAATCGAACAAACCTTGGCTGAATGACCTAAGCAAGTTACCTTGAGAGTTATAACAACTAAAGGAGATACAAAATGAAGCTATTTAAGCTGAGTGTGGTATTCGCAGTTCTGAGTTGGAGTTGGCAAAGCTGGGCTAATCATCATGAGGAAGTCGTAGCAGATAGTAATCATTATGTCCTGCATTCTATTTATGAAATTGCCTATGGCCAGGATCCTGACACGCTTGAGGCTGAACTCGTTACCTACCAGAAGGGCCAGGAAGCCCTTGGCTTCAATAACTGCGGTCTTTACAAACACGAATACGGTTCTCAACGAGCTTTTTATACGTTCTGCTACTTTAATGACTTCGATCAATTCGGAGCCATTATGAAGAAAGCCGAAGCCGCAGGAACCGGCACTGGTGCGCAGAATTTTGCCACTCATAGCGACAACATACTTGAGGTTCAGCAACGGAATTTAAAGGCTTCTCCGGACCGAGTTGCCTATATGACCTGGCGCTTTGGCCCTTACCTGAGTTTAGCCGACCGCCAGGCAAGAGCGGATCAACTGTTTGATGTGTTCAGTCGTGCTTTTGGCGAGTGTAATCTGTATCACCACGCCTGGGGATCAGATTTAGGACACTATATGTCTTGTGGATTTAAGGACTATACGGACTTCGGCAAGAAATATAACGCTGTCAATAAAATCCTTAGCGACGAGCTCATGGACGCAAAACTCGACATTCTTGAGCATTCCGATGAGCTTCTAATCAAAATCATGGACTAGCCCGCCAGCTAACGCCCTACATACCCAGCGAGCGGGTAATACTATGCCTCGCTGGGTATTTCATCGCGTTCTATCATCATAAACCCATCATCAGAAACCTATCATCAGAAACACGATGTAGCCTGAGCTAGCCAGCGATCACCAGTGCGGTTATCAGTGCGGTTATCAGTGCGGTTATCAGAGCAATGCAAATAGGATCAATAGAAGCTTATACAGAAACGCGAGTCTAACCAGATTCGGTTTTTGATGCAGCACCCTGTTGGTAGCCTCGCCATAAGAAGTGCAGAAAAGCGATCCAAATTAACCCGTAAGCTAAACTAAAGCCCCACTCATAACCCCAGTACCCTAATGCAACTCCGATCACCGGAAACATAGCCAGGAAATGTCCCTGCACCCAACTATGGGTTAGCAAACTAATCAATAATGCACTACCAAAAGACATCAACATCATGGCTGAGAAGCCATGTATGGCCCAGGAGAATCCATCAAAAAACATGAATGCGCCAAGCACCAGGCTGAGAATACCTGCACAACTATGAACAATGACATCCCAACCAATAGTCGGTGTTTTTCCCTGAGGTTCTGACAAAACGTTCCCTTTCACTCGCCATTAGGCTCGGTAGGCAACCTAACACAGATGTTTGCGTCAGCCCTTATGAATATCTGACCTCTGACCCGCCCACATCCAATGACACTTGCCCGTTCACTTCAAACCCTCCAAGTCGCCAGCAAGCCGATGCATTTGACATCTTTGCCCTGGCATGGATGCTTGACCCGGTGACACACGGGCTTTAAACATGTCAGCAATACTACCTCGTTTCCCCTCGCTTGACGATTCCAAGTGGTTGAGGTTGATCTGCCTTGCATTTCTCTATGCGGGACAGGGGCTCCCGATTGGAATTTACCAGGTTGCCCTACCTGCCTATATGGCATCCCTGGGTATGTCAGCAGCGGAAATTGGCGGCTTCATCGCCTTTGTCTTCATCCCCTGGAGCTTTAAGTTATTTGCCGGTCCTGTCATGGACAAGTTCTCGTTTCTGCCCATGGGTAGGCGAAGACCATGGATTCTATTGGCACAGACAGGCCTGCTGCTCAGTTTTCTCGTACTCTGTTTCCTCAATCCAGAACCTGCTTCCGAATATTGGTTGCTCGCTGCACTGGGGTTTCTGAGCAATATATTTGGTGCTCTACAGGATGTCGCAGTCGATGGAATGGCAATTGATCTGCTCAGGGAGGATGAACGCGCCCAAGGCAATGCCTTCATGTATGGTGGGCAAATG
The DNA here is from genome assembly GCA_018666555.1 of Gammaproteobacteria bacterium. GTDB lineage: Bacteria > Pseudomonadota > Gammaproteobacteria > Pseudomonadales > Azotimanducaceae > UBA9926. The sequence goes on along the minus strand of JABIZD010000170.1, from coordinate 24,565 downwards.
ACAGGTATCAGCCTGGCCGGTGCTGTCAGTAGTTGGGCCTTGATGAACTCTGGACTAATCCTTGCAGCCTCTCTTATGGGGCTCTGCGTATTCCTGATTCTACTGATACCACTATGCCTGCGAGAACGACCTGGTGAACGCATCCTGCCCTGGACCCAGGGCATAGCAACCAGCGGTAGTCTGTCTCTAGCTGCAGCGAGTTGGAAATCAATCCTGACCCGCATGTTTCAAGCTTTGCTTCTCCCGATGAGTATTTTATTGGTTCTAATCGAGGCATTAAACCGCATGACCTCAGGACTTCTGGTAGCGGCAAGCCCAGTCCTCACTGTCCAGGAACTTGGCTGGCCACCTCTCGACTATTCAAACTGGATCGCTGTGACTGGTGTCATCGCAGCAATTACAGGCGTTATCCTGGGCCCCTTCATTGATCGCATCGGTTCGCTTCGAATCTTAAAATGGATCGTCCTGTTTCGCCTCTTCACCTTCCTGGCCATGAGTTATTTCGACAATATGTGGGGGACGTTCAGCCTATTTGAATCCTTCATCCTCGTTAATGCTATTGCCACCCAGATTGTCACCGTTGCCTTGATTGCTCTGTTTATGCGACTGTGTCTGCAGCGCGTCGCTGCATCGCAGTTCGCCGTCTATATGGCTCTAGCGAACCTCACCTATTCCATGGGATCAGGGCTACTGGTACCACTGAGCAAGTTGACCGATTATAGTGGCATGATGCTATTTTCAGGCCTCATGCTCGGCCTTATGCTACTGCTGCTGCGATTTGTTAATTTTGACCGCCATGACAGAGATCTCTTAAAACTGGCCTGATCTATACTGCTATTCTGCTTACAGACACCTGACCGACGTGAACGATCATACAAGTTTACCCAGTCGGTAACGTTTTGTGTCAACCAGGCTGCCTTGTCGATCATAGTATTGCCACTCGCCTTCGAGCTGGCCATTTTTATAAGTGCCCGAACGTTGTAACTGGCCATTGTCGTGAAACCAATCAAACTTCCCTTCGGCGTTGCCCGCTTTCATCAGCCCTGAATATAGCAATTGCTGATTCTGGTGGTATCCCTGCCAAAGACCGTGCTCCCTGCCATGCTTGAATAACCCCCGATAGGCTAAACGGCCATCGCTATCAAAATATTCCCAATCACCATGTTGCTGGTCATCTGCGAATTGTCCTCTGATTTCTAACTGGCCCTTGTCATCAAACCATTTGGCCTCGTATTGTTTACCGTTGAGGAAACTTGCTGTACTGGTAAGACGTCCTGAGTCCTGGTCAAATTGTTCCCAGGTACCTTCTTCCACCCCTTTCTTCCAGTGCTCCCTTCTGACCAGATGGCCATGTTTCCAGTGGAAAATCTCTACCACCCCATCCTTTACTCCATTTTTAAATTGGCCTCGCCATTTAATTTGGTGCGAGTATTCATTCTTATAGTAATACTCGTGAAATCCATCCTTTTTGATGACTGGTTCTTTCATGGAGTGTTTATAGCAAAGCACGGGACTGCGAAAAAGCGGAACCTTGCAATCCGTTAAAAATTTTTCAGTGCCCGGTGACAGAAATCAAACTACTTAACATCACACCAGCTCAATCCATATCCCACACGATAACGAAGCATGTGAATGCAAAACCGGCTCAACTGCGCGCTTCGTTATTAAAAAAAGAAACAAGCTGACTTGCTTTTTGCCTCTAAATAGTGATATTTAAGTGTAGGTAATTTTAAACATCTTCTCTCAGTCAGAATCGGAGTTTAACGATGCAGCATCGATTAAAAAAACCCAATACTTTAGTCGCTGTCGCTGTGGCCTCAGGTATATCGGCACCCGCACTTAATATTCCGATGCTTCTGGCTGAAGAATCGGAACAGTATAACCTCGAAGAAATTATCGTCACGGCCACCAAGCGTGAATTGAATCTACAGGATGTAGGCCAGTCAATCATCGCCATATCCAATGAAGACATTGAAAAAATGGGTATCAAGAGCATGGCAGACTATGTCAAAGTGCTGCCCAGCGTTGTCTTAACCGCCGAAAGACCAGGACAAAATGATCTCGTCATGCGAGGTATCACCCAGGATGCCTACACCTGGTACGTTGATAGCACAGTTGCCCTGTACCTTGATGAGCAGCCCATGACAACAAGCTCACAACAGGTCAGCGTTAGAGCCATCGACCTGGAACGAGTTGAAGCCTTACCAGGACCGCAGGGTACCCTTTTCGGTTCCACCTCACAGTCCGGCACACTGCGTATGATCACGAATAAACCTGATCACAACGGCTATTATGGCGCCATTGAAACTTCTGCCGGCACAATTTCAGGTGGCGATGTGAGCTTTGATGTCAACGGCCACCTGAATATACCGCTGGTCGATGACGTCCTGAGTATGCGAGTAGTGGGCTATTCTTCGAGCGATGGAGGCTATGTTGATAATGTTCTGGGCAGCAGTTTCAGCGGTAGCTATGATAATGCAGATATAGTCGATGAAGATTTCAATACCTATGATGTAACCGGTGGGCGCATCGCAGTGCTGTGGAATATATCGGATGATTGGTCAGCTCTGATGAGTCATGTTACCGAAAACAGTGAGCTAGAAGGTAGCTGGGATACTGATCCTGACTTGGGAGACTACAAAATCACTCGCTTTGTCGATGAGATGAGGGATGACGACTGGTATTCTTCTGCCTTTACGCTCAAAGGTGACCTTGGCTTTGCAGATCTATCGGCTACGGTGACCCATTACGGCCGAGACATCGTTTATCTGTGGGATAACCATGCCTACTCACAGTACAAAGATGCTTACTATGGCTATGGCCTTTATGACACCGACTACACGCGTTCAAATATATTTAATGACCAGGAACAACAGCGCGATGCTGCTGAGATTCGCCTGGTATCAAAAGGTGATAGCAAATTACTTTGGATGGCAGGCGCTTACTGGGAGGATGTCTACGACGAATGGTATTACGGTGCTGGTTACCCTGACTATATGTCGACTGATGCAGCTTACTATGCTAATTACTGGGCCTGCTACTATGCCAATTACTATGACTTTGTAGACTGCCCGATTGATACTACAGTGGGTTACTCCGATACCTTTAAACGGTCAGTTGAACAAACCGCCGTTTTTGGCGAAGTCGCCTACGATGTTACTGATAAGTTAACATTGACTGCCGGCATGCGCTGGTCTGAGTTTAAGCGGCAGACCTACAACCGGGACGCTTTTCCAGAGGGGCTACCCCCCTTTAGCGGAGGCGGAATGTCAGCCAACGGTTCTATACAGAGCCAGGGTAAAAGCGATGACATCCTCTATAAATTTAGCGCCAGTTACGATATTGACGACGACAAAATGGTGTATGCCCTGTTCAGCCAGGGTTTCCGGATAGGCGGCCCTAATTCACCTCGCGCAGTTGCAACTGGAGAGGTACCCTCGAGTTTTGATGCTGATTTCATGGACAATTACGAGGTTGGCCTGAAGAGCAGTTGGATGCAGAACCGTATGCAGGTTAACGCTCAGTACTTCCAAATGAAATGGAGTGACATGCAAATCGCGCACTGGGGTGGCGTGGGCCCCTGGTGGGTAGGCGGCACAGTCAATGCAGGAGATGCTCAATCCTCTGGTCTAGAGCTGGATGTGAAATACCAGATTTCTGACAATCTAAATATCAGTGGCAGCGCCATCTTTACCGATGCGAAATTTACTGAGCAATATGAGTCGCCAGGTGGTGACGTTTATCGTAATGGCATGAAAATGCCTAATTCCCCCGATCGAAAAGGGTATCTGGGGATATCCTACAATCAACCTAATGTGGCCGGAGGTGATCTTTGGGTCTATTACGGAATCAGCTATCAAAGTGAATCGTGGAACCGGACCTCAAACATCATAGCGAATGATACCAACGGGCTTTCCCCGTCTCATAGCAATAGCAATCTGTCTATCGGACTTGATGACCTCGGAAACGGTTGGGACGTATCACTACAAATCGACAACGTTTTCGATCAAACAACCTATAGCTTCGTAAATACAGATTCTAATAACTATGCGGATTTATTTGGTAGCAATAGACAACGAAACGTCCGTAATCTAGCGCAACCGCGAACCACCTGGTTGGTGGTAAGAAAAACCTTTGGGGAATAACGCAGCCTCTTAGCAGGAAGTGCCTGAATGGTTAAACTAGTTGCCAGTTCTGTGGTGCGCGGAGCACAACAGGGACAAAGTCATGGTGGCGTGTTTCTGATCGATTTCACCACCCAGGAAATCGACCAGGTCATTGATTGGAATACTTCCGGCATTGACTGGCAGGGACGCGGCTGGGACCGTGGCTTAAGAGGTATTGCCTTCGACCGGGACCGCGTTTTTATTGCCGCCAGCGACGAACTATTTGCCTACACCTCTGATTTTGAACTAATTGACTCCTGGCGCAATCCCTACCTAAAACACTGCCATGAAATTGCTGTATTTAACCGCAGTCTATTTTTAACCTCTACGGGTTACGACAGCATTTTAGCATTTGACCTGGATAAACCCGGCTTCAACTGGGGCATGAATATTCAATCAGCCGGGATTAAATTTAATCCCGTGAGCTTCGATCCGCTAAGTGACAACGGCCCGATGATGCTCAATAGACTACATATTAATAATGTTGCCTGTAATGAAAATGGCTTGTACTTATCGGGTTTAAGAACCGGAGGTATGTTGCATTTCAATGGCAAGGTAATCAATATGGCGGTGGAATTGCCACCAGGATCCCACAATGCAATGCCGTTTCGAGACGGTGTCTTGTTCAACGACACAGAACAGAACGTGCTCCGTTATGCGGGCCGTGGAGAGGGGGAAGAGGATCGCGCCATGGCTGTTCCGGAATTCAAAATCAGCGATCTCACTCATATCGAAGCACTGGACCAGCAACTGGCAAGGCCTGGTTTTGCAAGAGGCTTGTGCCTGGTTTCAGATACCATCGTCGCCGGAGGTGCCTCGCCTTCGACTGTTACCCTATATGATCTAGCAGCAAATAAAACCCTGGCTTCAGTGCGATTGAGCTCGGATGTTCGCAATGCAATTCATGGCCTGGAAGTTTGGCCGTACGAGTAAAGCGCCCTGCAGGCATTATAACCCTGCATTTCTCGTGATCATTGGCAATTCTCCGACAATATCATCAAGCTGTTCATGCCATAGATCAAGGTGCTTTTCATACAGCCGCCAGGTACCCAACGCCTCTTTGTATATAGGTTGCCTGACCTGTTCGGAACTCGCTGTCTTAACAGCTCGATCCGTCTGGTGAAAGTCGATACAGCTCTGTTCGAACGGTAAGCCACAATAATCCAGAATCCGACGTACCTGCCCTTCAAGGTCGTACACTGTATCTTCATAATGCACATCCAGAACCTTGCCTGGGAGCACCTCATGCCAGTGCTTCATCATGGTATGGTATTGTTGATAGTAATGTGCAAGATCGAGCATATCGTAGGTGAAATTTTGCCCTCTGCTAAATAATTGCTTGTAATTCCCCAGACAACTATCAAGCGGGTGACGGCGAGCATTAATTATTTTCGCATTCGGCAATATAAGGTTTAGCAGACCTATCTGTGGGAAGTTATTGGGTAGTTTATCCGTAAAAAAAGGTTTGTTAGTGACCCTATGTCGCCGGGTTTCCTCAATATATTGTAATCCATAGGCTCGCCAGTCCCGGTTCCGCAATTCCCTGGCTGCCAGCGGATACTGCACCCCGTCTATTCGGTGTTGGCCTATCGACTCAGCAATTTTACCCAGCACAGGCAACTCAGATGTTCCCTCCACCTGGCTATGACTGGCTAGAATCTGTTCAATTAGCGTTGAACCGGAACGAGGCAAGCCGACGATAAGAATTGGGTCGCCGGCATCGTGACCAACATCAGGTCTTTCTCGCATAAAACGCTCACTAAAAACCTCTCTCAACTGCTGCTGGCGAATTTCCATTTCCAGGGGAAAATGATCAACCATCGCCCGCTGTTTCTGATTACCTGTGTGGTAGAAGTGCCATGCCTGGTCATAATCCTTCTTGTCCTCAAAGGCTTTACCGAGGGCAAACCGGAAATGGATTTCTTCACTTTCCGAGAGATTATCCTGTTCCAACTGCTGCAACATGGCAGTTAATTCCTGGTCCTCAAAGTGGAAAATTTTTAGGTTTGCCATGCTCCAGTAAACTTCGCCGAAATCTGGTTTTATTTTGATTGCGGCGCGATAGGCCAGCAGAGCCGCAGCCTGATCCCCCAGGGTTTTAAGGACATGCGCTTGGCCCATTAATACATTTGGGACATCCGGTTTGAGTTGTATCGATTTAGCATAAGCTTCAGCACTTTTTTCAGGATACATAGCGACGGCATAAGCGCTGCCCAGACCTCCCCAGCCAGCGGCGTTTTCCGGATCCAACTGAACTACCTTCTGATAAGCAGCAATAGACTCCATCTTTTTGTCTCGAAGGTTTAAGAGCGATGCCAAGTCAAACCAGGCTGCAACAAAACTTGGCGCCAGCTGGGTCGCATTACGCAATAGTGCCTCAGCATCCTGCAGATTCTTGCTGGCTTGCCTATAAGCTCGAGCCAGATATCGCATGGCATTAACATCTTCAGGGTTACTTTTCAGTATGGCCTGGAAGGCTTGCATCGCTTCTTCGGTCTGCTCATTATTGAGTAGTTCTGCCGCCTCTATAATCGCTTTTCTAGCAGGGTCACTATCAATATAGGATTGGATTTCTTCGTCAGCTTCCTTACCTCGCCCCGCTGCTGCCAGAGCCTGTCCTAATTTTTTTCGAGCCAGGGGCAAAGCAGGTTGAAGTCGGATCGCGTGCTCGAGCTCCGGTATCGCATCATCAAACCGTGATTGCATGGCCAGCACGCTGCCCAGGTCTTCGTGCAACTGAGGGTAGTCAGGCGACAATGATAGGGCGAAACGCAAGTTTTCCTCGGCCTCTGCCAGCCGCTTCTGTTTCATCAAGGCGTGACCGAGCAAACGAAGATGTTCAGTACAGCCGGGGTTCTGCCTTAAATAATCACGGCACAACTCTTCTGTTCGCAGCGGGCGATTCGCGCGCATAAAACCAATGGCTTGTGCGATGCTTTTATCCTTGCTATTCGTCAATTCACTCATTCGTAAGCACTGGACATAGGTGGTTTGTTTTTATCAGGTGGCACATAGTCAAAAATAAAGGAAATTCGATCTTCTTTTCCCATATTTAGGACACTATGCTTTTTCTGATTATTGATTTCATAGGCTTTACCTACTTCGAACGGGTATGGCTTACCCTCAATCATAAACCGCACCGCTGGATTAGAGGTGATTGGTACGTGGATACGATGACTCATATGAAAGGATTTAAGAGCATCAATATGCGGGTTAATGCGCCCACCCGCAACTAACCTGGCAGCCATGGCCCTGATTACAATGCCACCTTTGGTATAATAGGTCTCAATTATCTCATTAACGAGTGGCATCGCGGCAACCGCCAGATGCTCCCAGCCAGATTCACGATGAACATCTCCTTCCGGCCAGGCTTCATCGCAAAACAACAGTACGATTGATTCGGTGTCTTTGTGCACTTCATAACTTTGTTGACGAATTAACTGTTCCTGCCAGGCCCGGGGTTCCAGTGCAATGATGGCTTCTTTCAGGGGCTGCACATTCACCTTACCCAGAAACCGCTGTGCTTGTTTAATATTCACACTGTGATTTTTCACTATTTTGAAAATCAGATCAATGGTAACGCTATTAATGTTGCTGACAACGGAAGTTGATTTTAGTCGGCATCCCCGTGAGCGGCTTTCCCAATGGTTGGACTGGATTTATCAGCGTTAATAAACTTTCCGGCAACGAGTATAGGGAGGAACTCAGGATTACCGCCGGTATCAGGGTTGAACTCTAAACCGACCCTGTCTTGCCGACAAGATTACATCGACCGAAGCATTAAACAGGCACAGCCTTTCTTTCAAGCGATTGGCTAACGCCCTATTTCCATGACCTCAATATCCTGCGAGGCCGGCTGCCTGGGTGCTCTATCGCATACTTAACAGACCCACTGCAGAAAATTATTTCCCTGATGGTTATGTTTTAGTGATCCTTGAGTATAATAATTTCTCAATAGTAAAAAATCATAACAATAAAGGAAGAAATTATGCGTACCAACAAAAAATATACCTTCAATTTCTTGATCCTATTGGCTCTTTTTACTGCCGCCATTGCCAACGCCGACGACGTTGCCGATGTTAAAGCAGTCATCCATAAATATATCAACTCAGAAACCCTTGATTTAACCGAACAGGCCAAACTCATGGCCAGTGATCGCACCTATATCGCCAGCGGCATGAGATACACTAATAATGCTAAGTCCATGGCCATACAAACAGCAGGTAACAATGTCCTCAAGAAAGCTCGCCCTGACGTCGAGAGAATTGCCACCGTCGAGGACATCATGGTTCGGGTTAATGGCAACTCAGCGGTTAGCAGTTTCTACAGAGTCATCAATACCACCAACAGCGTGGAAAGTGTTCGCGCCGGACAAGGCGCAATGACTTCATTTTACCAGACCGGGACGATGGTGTTATTTAAGATCAAAGGCGACTGGAAAATAGTGCATACCCATTTATCAGCGACCAAATAATCTGGCTCTTTGCAGTGATGGCCAACTAATCCTGGCCTTCACTGGATTCCCGGCGCATTCATTGGTGCAACCACCCTTCTCGAACCAAATACTCAGCTGGTAGTCAAATGCAGTGACCTGCCACATCCTCTCGACAGAGAAAGGTGACTAACAGGCAATGGCGCAACGCTAGTTCAGTAAAATGAATCCCTACTCGACCCAGGCAAGTTCTTAAAACTGGTTCTCCCTCGCCAGGATACTGAAGATCAGCCCTGAAAAAAAATCAGATAACGGCTTCCAAACCTCTGGTAACTGCCTGTTAACACAAGCCAATTGCTGCCCTTGTTGTATGAGTCTGGTAAACCAAGCAGACCACTCACCAACAAAAACTTTCCAAAATAAGACCGTGTCTGAGATAAACTCGCACACTCAACGCTAGAAAACAGATTTGAGCAAGAGGTAACACAGACATGAAACCTGGTGAAAAGGGCCTGGCCCGCATGATTTCAGCAACAAGATACTCCTGGCTTGGTATCAAAGCAGCCTGGCGACACGAGGCTGCCTTTCGTCAGGAGGTCACCATCGCCGTAATCGGACTGCCACTGGCCATCTGGCTGGCGCGGGATGGGGTGGAATTTCTACTCCTGGTGGTACCATTGCTATTGCTCCTGCTCGCTGAATTGGTCAACAGCGCCATCGAGGCTGTGGTTGATCGCTTTGGCGGGGAACTGCATGAACTTTCCGGGAGAGCCAAGGATATGGGTTCGGCTGCGGTGTTTATCGCCATTGTCATCACAGGTCTAAGCTGGGTTACCATTCTCGGAGATATTTACCTGTAATACTCATTCCCGCCTCAGCGTTCGAATGCAGCCAAAGACTCTGATTTTCAGTATCAATTGAGCCTAACAAATAGCTGTGGGGAATTGCGGTTCCGGATAGCTGACTCAGCGTACCCGCCAAACCCATTGCCCTGCAGGTAGCAGCACTTTTGGCATATGGACGATTTCGGTCCAGTACTAGAGCATTTCCATTATTTCGAGGGCTTCTTCATCATTCCCATCACCAGGTTCAATCCGACTCCGATCTTGACCTGGAGCGATTTGGATTTCGTCTATGGTGAGGACGGAGAAGTCGGCCGTGCTTGAGACCTGGGGCTGATAGGAATTTACTGACCAGGCCTGTGATGAGGATTCCTCTTATGGGAGAAACGACTGCCTTTGCCATGTGAAACTGAGAGCATAGCCTGTCACTTCCCAATCAGACAAAGGCGCAATTAGTATGGGTGGAGAATCTGTATTAGCAGATGTAGTACCAGAACCTGACAATACAAAAATTAATACAACAAAAAGACGATTAGAAAGATTCAACTTAGCTGCGGGTTTAAAACCCAACAACGCCGATATCAATGCAATCTCGTACAAAACAACCTACGACTATACGGACTTTGAACGACAGGCTATAGGATTCAGGTTCGGATAGTGAGCAAGGTATAATCAGTCGCCCAGAGGATCAATTCGTGTGCCTGCAACCAACCCTGTTGATAGGTCACTAATGGCCATTGGTTATGGTGAGCCTACCCATTATCGCCACACCTCAAGGTTGTTATGACGCTCAATACCGCGCGATAATTTAATATCCAGGACATCCAGCATATCGCATGAGGCAAGCATGTCTGAGACAGATACTTGTGCTTTCTTATCCAATTGCGTGTAGTAGTCCTGCAACCGTTTGAGCAGGTAAAACCGGAAAGGTTGTGCCAAGGCATTAACCCTTACACCACGGGCCTCAAAGCTACCGATGCCTACGCCGCGCATGACTTCAGTGCCGGGAGCGAGATCTTTCTGCTGATCAATCCAGTCATTAATACAATCCGACGCTGCAATTGTTTCAGGAATGAAATCGATTGCGAGATGTTTGAGTACGTCAATTAATGAACCAGGAATTTCGTCAGAAGGCAGATACTGGCCATCCTGTGTTTCGAATTCACCTACGTCTGGTTCTGGTCGGTTCATTCTTTCAACCCATCTAAACAGGCGAACTGCTCGGGTCTGCATAATCGACAGAGGCATAGGGTCACGACCAAGATGACCAAAAAAGGGCGCTATCATCCCAAAGTCACCCACACAAGGCTTACCACCCAACAGGTACGGGTAGTCAGAAAAGTGGTGGTTTAATTTTTTCAGTAATTCAAGATAGAGCGTTTCTACGAGTTCAAAGGTGTCAGGTACCGCACCGAATGCAGCACAGGCTGCTCGCATCGCGTTAGCTCCTTTCTCAGCCTGCTCAATTCGATTGGGTCCCCGCGGCACCATGGATTGAAAATGGAATGCCAGGAACTCTAGATTATGCTCCGGGAAATTCCAGCGATAATGCATCGCGGGTCGAAGTAACCCTTCGGCACCGATGACATCAAATAGCAGGCTCAGTATTTTCTGCCTGGGCGTCTTCGGTGAATACAAGTGCCCACTGTTTTGCTCAAAATAATCGACGATGGCAACACCATCTCTGATGACCTCACCGTCTGCAGTTTCGATAGTAGGTACGCCCCTGCGTCCACCCGCTCTGGCAACTATGTTGTCACGATAGTTTGGGGTAACAGGCGTGACCTCCCTATAATCGAGGCCAGCTTTTATCAGATAACTGCGAGCCCTACCCGTATACAGAGAAAGAGAACTACCATAGAGGGTTATGTTACTCATTTTGTCAATCTCATTTAAAAATGGGTCATTCCTCGGGGGCTATCTATCACGGCGATCTTGGTCTGTAAATAAACAGATCCAGCAATGAAAAAATTGAAAATACCAGCAGGCCGACGATTATCCTGGCATCCCCTGGATGAAGTACCGGCTCAACCGGAAATGCAATTGTCTTGGTTAAGGCCGCCATTTTATAGTCATGTCTTTCATCAAAGGCTGGATTAGTTGCAATGGCAATGATGTCTCGTCGACTTCGGTATCGAAACAACGCGCCCTGATCCCAATGGTTAGCGCCTTCTACTCCTGAAATATCCATGGCATCCGCCACTGCCCTGCCAAAAAATACTGGATGGCTGGCGCGTCTAAACTGGGCTGGATACATGTGCTCCATATAATGATTAATTAATTGCATGGCATCGGCTCCTGGCCCAGTGGCCGGTAATTCAGGCGGCGACTCATTCATGTCCAGCAGGTTGACCATAATAAAGTCATTGCCTGTGTCGGTCCGCATAAAATGCTCTAGTATCTCTAAAGACTGTTCTGAACGTCCATTCTGCTCAACCCGTTGTAACACTTTGTTAATTTCATCCTCGCGCATTGGGCCTTCAAAACTGGTATACCAACTGAAGAAAGCAACATACAAAACTGCCGCAATTAACCAAAAGTGAAGTCTTTTCATGGGGATTTCCTGCCTGATATTCATATCATTTTTCAAAACCAGCGATGCGATCTGCTGAGACTACCTTTAGCTCATACAGAAGTCATAAAATTAACCAGGCGCCTCGCCAACTCTTCGCCCTGAGTTTCCTGAATGAAGTGCCCCGCCGGGATCCGGTCATGAGGCAGACCTTTTGCACCGGGCACATTATTAATCAATGCATCCTGCGTCTTCTTCGAACCTACCAACAGGTCGTACTCGCCAAACACGGTCAAAAATGGCTTTTCAAATTGTTTAAGGGCCTCCCAGGCAGCCAGACTCTTATCAGTATCGATCATCGACCCCATACTGGGTAGCGTTCTGATCCCGGTCATGAATACCTCATCAGGGAACGGCGCATCATAGGCTCGCGCCTCATCATCTGTCAGTTCAATTCCACCGAAGTCTCTGCGCAAATTATCGCTGGCCTTTAATTCCGGGCCCGTCAATGCATAAAGCATCCAGGCCTGAAAAAATTCAGACATGTCTTCCTTGATAAGGCCCTTGGCTGCACAGTTAGCCACAAAATCATCGAAGGTCCGGATCTCCGCATCCGGGTCAACCGGATAGTCTTGACGATTGATCCCCTGAGGGACATTCAAAATCGGCTCAGGCATGAGGAATAGACCGCTATTTGAGATTAGGACTCGGCGGAAGTATTCCGGGTGATGCGCAACCACCTGCAGACCGGTAAACCCGCCCCAGTCCTGGCCAAACAGGGTAATGTTCTGAAGCGCCAGTTGGTTGATCAATTCAAGCCACCAGGCAGCGTGCCCATAAACAGTATGGGTATGAATATCTGTGGGCTTATCCGAGCGCCCCATGCCAATCATATCGGGCACTATAACACGATACCCTGCCTGGACAATGCCTGGGATCATTTTTCGATACAGATAGGACCAATCCGGCTGGCCGTGTAACAACAGTACCACCTCAGCATCTTTGGGACCTTCATCCACATAGTGCATACGCAAGCCATCAATTTCCACATAATGCGGCAGATAAGGGAAGTCAGGCAGGTTATCGAAGCATTCATCTGGAGTGCGGACAAAATCACGCCCATCTTCTGTCGTAAAAACGGTGTAACTCACGACAAATCTACTTTTTCCGGAATCACCCGGCCCAGCATCTTCGAACAGGCGGCCAGGTTATCGACAAATCCTGGTCGCTGCTTGGTAGCTTGGGTATGTCTGGCCAGTGCCGGCCAACGGATCGCATTCGGCAAACCCACAACCAGATCCAACTGGGTGAACTGAGCAGCAATTGCGATATCTGCAATCGAATATTGATTGCCAACAAAAAACTCATTACCAGCGAGCGCATCTTCAAGGTAATCAAAATGTCTGGGTAACTCTTCCTGATAGATATGTCGTGCAGTCTCGAGATCCGATTCCTTGCCGGCAAACCGCGGAAACATAATGGGTCTAAACAGTTTCATGCCTAGCGGCTGCGCCAGTTCCGTGTCAGCATATTCTTCCAGCCACACCGCTCGGCCGGTATCAAATACTGAATCTGCATAAAGACCAGCAGAGAGTTTCTTTTCCAGGTAGGCACAGATCGCTGACGAATCTGCGATGGTGCCCGCCACCCCTTCAGTTCCAATAGCCTTGTCCCGTAGCACAGGAATCCTACCTGCCGGGCTGATCTCCGCATACCAGTCAGGCATGGCCATTATATTAATGTTTTAAACTCATAGGCAGCATTCTGATGTCTTAGCAAGGCTTCAACTTTCCGCACAAATGGGGATACGGGCGTACCGTAAACAATCAGACCGGCCATAGTCTTTCTCCGTGTTGGTGAGTTTCTACTAAACGAAACCGGCGCTAGGACTGACACTAATAATGCTATACATTAATTTGTGAATCAAGCTGACAGAACCGATTGCTTGGCTGAGTCCAATGACTAACAAACATTCCTGTTAATTTAAACGCGGCAGCCCGCCACGCGCAGGTACCTAAATAATGCTTAAGCTTCATAAAAAGTCCTTTAGACTATGCTCTTCGGTTTTAATCCAGCATAGACAATCCAGCCAGTGTAAGACCGGCCAGCCAGATGGTTTCCAAACTCATCAACGCTACCGGCCGCCAACCCACGGCCACCAGGCTTTTCAGGTTTGACTTCAGTCCGACGGCAGCAATAGCAGCAATAAGACAGTACTGAGACATCACATTGGCACTACTTAATAACAATTCAGGTAAATCGATGAAGCTGTTAGCACAGGAAAAAACAAGAAATACCACAAGAAATCCTGGCAGCAGTGGCGGTTTCTCTTGCATTTCTAGTTTTGATTTTCGATAAACCAGTCCGACGATTAGCACTACCGGCAACAGCAATGAAACTCTTATTAGCTTGGTAACCGTCGCAACATCACCGGTTGTTTCTGATACCGAATAACCGGCACCAACCACTTGAGCAACGTCATGAATGGTGGCACCGATAAAGACGCCAGCGGCAGTATCTGATAATCCAATAGATGTACTGACAATCGGATAAATGATCATAACCAGTGTGGAAAGCGTTGTCACACCGACGACCACAAATGCCGTATCTCGCTCCTTGGTCTTGTCATTTGGCAGTACCGCCGAAATAGCCAGCGCCGCTGATGCACCACATATTGCAACCGCACCACTGGATAGAAGACCGAATTGTTTATTCATTCCTGCCACACGGGTAATCATCACACCAAAGAAAATGGTCAAGGTTACGCCGACCAGGATAAGTGCCAGCACCTGCCAGCCCAATACCAAAAGGTCCGTCAAGGCAATTCGAAAACCCAACAGGGCGACAGCAAGCCTCAGGATAGTTCTGGCACAAAAATCAATGCCTTGCGTGGACCGCCCATCCTCATAGATAAACCCGAGTGAAAGGCCAAGCAGGAGAGCGAACAATAACGATGGCGCACTATAGTGCTCACCAAGGAAACTGGCGGCAAAGCCAACCGTAAATGCGACCATCAATCCTGGCAATAAACGCTGAAAATGCGCTTGCAAATCAGGCAAACGTATTTCTCTCAGTGACTTACCCATGTGCCGTGAGCCTTTCCACTGCGAGCCTTAGCACTCTGGTTGCCTTGGAGACACTGAGTCTCTGATCTCGACGCAAGCTAATCCAATATTCGATACCGAGTACGCCATCAATCACTTCAAATAATATCTGATCCTGTGTTATTCCCCTGGGTAGCACTTCCATCAGTCTTTTTCTTCGCCGTTTTATGCCACTATCCCTTTGAGATCCTGAAGTCGATGCGCGGTGCCGGCTCCAGATGGTTGAAATATAAAGCGGCAGCAGTGACTCGAATACCCGAACACGCCTTGTAATAACGATCTGCATCTGGTCTCGCCAACTGCTTGCTGTTTGATCGGGAAAGGGGTCATCCATGACAGCCGCAGCTTTTGTTCCTGCATCTTCGATTAAGCTGCGGTGCAGGGACTCCATGTCGGAAAAATGCCGAAACAGCGTTCTGGTGGTGATGGCTGTTGCTTCAGCAATTTCGCGCGCGGTAGGGTCTATGTTTCCCGTCAGAATCAATTCACGAGTGATGCTGAGAATTTTTTCGTGTGTCGCTGCAGTGCGTTCCACCCGCCCGTCTAATTTTAGTGCTCTGACTTCACTCATTAGGATGACACTAACTGCATTATATTTAATCGCTGCTTATTATGTCACTAATAGTGACATTTGTTTCCTGCTGTGTCAATATTATTCTATGGTCATCACTAAACCAGTCAGGATGAAAACCAATTCAGGGAGGACTACCACCACCCGGCACCGCCTGTCCCTTGCCTGTCTACTACTGGGAAGGTTAAACAGATGGTCTGCTTTTCAAGACTGGCTCTGCGGCAGAAATCTAAGCAACTCAACATTAGCTGTGCCATACAGATATAACGCACCATGGTAAGACTTATTGATCTCCCCAAGTACGAACGCGAGCATCTTATGTCAAAAGTCCAGCCGCCACTAGGCCCAATGGTATGGACCCACCTTAATAGAGAAATCGCTGAACTGCGCATAGCCTTAATTACCACGGCAGGACTACATTTCCGTGATGCCCCTGGTTTTGAATTCATTGATTCCACCTTCAGACCGATTTCAGGAAGTGAAGATGCCGACAACCTTGTTATGTCGCACAGCTCAGTCAACTTCGACAAGGTCGGGTTCACCGAAGACGTCAACCTGGTTTTTCCCATAGATCGATTTCGGGAACTCGAAGCGGATGGCAAGATTGGTTCCCTGGCTGAGATTCACTATAGTTTTATGGGCGCCGGTTTGAACCCTGAAGCCTATGTAACCTCAGCATCGCAGGTTGCAGGGCTATTAAAACAAGATAAGGTTGATGCCGTTTTTTTAACGCCTGTGTGACCCAACTGCACGCGCGCCGTGTGCGCGCTCTCCTTTTATCTCGAAAAAGAAGGCATTATGACCACAGGTATCAGCCTGGTGCGAGAGAACGCTGAAAGTATGCAACCTCCGCGTACACTCTGGGTAAGCTTTCCCCTCGGTCGCCCTCTCGGTAAACCTGACGATGCCGCATTTCAACATCGCGTGATTGACGCGGCCCTGAAGCTGTTACGGGCTCCAAGCGGTCCTGTTCTGGCTGATTTTCCAGAGGATGCACCGCCAGCAGGGCTTAATGATGCACCCGCCTGTCCGGTGTCCTTCAGCAAACCCACTGAAGACAACGATTCCTGGAATGCCGCGTTGCGTGCCGAATTGCAAACCCTGGTACCCTGGCATGATCTGGGTAAACGCAGACGAGCCGGCCGCTCCCTGGTTGGCGTGTCCGGATATTCCATGACTGAGAATATTGAGAAACTCGGTACCCTGCTCGACAATGAAACCCTGCCCATCGCTGAACTCAAATGGTTCAAAAGCGCTATTGAAGATGCCAAGGTTTTCTATCTGGAGGCCCTGACTGCTCAACCAGGTCGTTACAACCAGGAACAGTTAGAGAGGCTATTCTGGCACGAGACCGCCCTGGGAACTGCGATCCTCAAATTCAATAAAATGTTTACAGCTCACGCCGAACTGTCCTACATGAGCAGGATCATTGTTCCAAGAACAGTTTTGACATGAGCGACTCAAACCACCGGAAGCTATCATGAATATCAACCCCATAAGTTTGAACTTTGCAGCCGAGGTTTCAGACATCGACGTCAGGTCAATCACTAATGATGAGTTCAATCGAGTCTATGAAGCCTGGCTCACCTACGGCGTACTGCGCATACGCAGGCAACATATCAATGAAGATGAACTGCAAGCCTTCAGCTCCCGATTTGGTCCTCTGGAAGAAATTCCCATGGGCCGCCTGCCAGAATCAGAACGGGCCAAGATCAAAAATCGTTATGTCACCCAGCTCTCAAATATTCTCAAGGATGGTAAACCCATTGGCGGGCTCGGCAATGCCGAAGCCAGTTGGCATTCCGATATGACCTACATCGATAACCCGCCACCGGCCAGCGTTCTATTAGGCATCGAGATACCTGAAAAAGGTGGCGATACTTATTTTGCTGACCAAAATGCTGCTCTTATGGCAATCCCGGATGATCTCTTGGCTCGTCTACGCGGTCTGTCCATCAAGCATAATGCTGCACATACCAGTGTTGGGAAACTTCGTCCCGGCTTTGAAGCCTTCGATGATCCTCGGGACGCACCTGGCTCAGTGCACCCCGTCATTACCGCCCACCCTGAAACTGGCAAACAGGCGCTGTACTTGGGGCGCCGGGAATGGGCCTACATACCAGGACTTGAACTCGACGATAGCGAAGCACTATTGGATGAGATCTGGTCTTATGCCGCTTTACCCGAAAACGTCTGGCAGCAACAATGGCAGCCCTTCGATCTGATCATCTGGGATAACCGCCGGGTGCTACATCGCCGCGATGATTTTAACCAGAGTGCGCGCCGGTTAATGAAGCGTTGTCAGGTACTCAGCAAACTGGGTTGACTCAGCTGGCCAGCTGCCATAGCTATTACCTGGCCCAATCCGCTGCACCCTGGCTTTTTCGATGGGATTTAACTTCTCCCAGGACAGCTCGCTTCTGATATCAGCTTGTTAAGACGCTGTATTGCTTGTCAGTTCGGCCAATGTATATATTCGTCGCCAGATTCAAAGTAATCAGCCAATGTTTTATCGATAGCCACCGCCATCTCGGCAACATAAGGGTAAAGCGGCTCTCGCGCCGATGCCTGATGAGCCTCTAGTAAGGCCATCAGTTCCTGACGCTTTTCCGAGTGGCTAGCAGCGAGGTTATCCTGCTCTGTCGGGTCTTCGGCCAGGTTATAGAGCCACTGTTTGTCCGGGCTTTTTGAGACTTGAAGCTTCCAGTCGCCATGCCTGACGACCCGGTAGTATCCGCTCTGCCAGAAAAGTGTCTGCCGACGCCACTGGCCAACAGCATCACCCGTCGCCAGCGGCAGAATATCCACTCCATCAATCTCCACATCGCCAGGCAAGGCAGCACCGGCAGCAGCAGCCAGGGTTGGCATGACATCAATGTGTGCAACGGGCTTATCGACAGTGGTTCCCGGTGCAATCCGCTCTGGCCATTTGATAAACATCGGTACTCGAACACCACCCTCGAAAAAACTGATTTTCCAACCACGGTAGGGTGCATTAATGTCAGGCAATCCAACATAACCCGGACCACCATTATCACTGGAAAATACCACAATCGTATTATCAGCGAGGCCCTCATCAATCAAAGTTTGGTTTATCCTGCCAATACTGCGATCTAATGCGCGCACCATAGCAGCATAAACTCGAAGTCGATGCGGTTTGATATCACCTACGGCTTCATAATCCTCTCGAGTCGCCTGCAAAGGGGTATGAACCCCCCAATGCGCCAGGTACAGGAAAAAAGGCCGGTTTTTATTCGTTTTGATGACCTTAATCGACTCATCTGTGTAGTAATCCGTCAGGTAACCATTAGGCTCAAAGCGTTCGCTACCCCCATTATTAAACGAAGCAGCATAATTTAGTCGCGCCCACAGGAACTGGTCGATGGGATCAAAATCAAGTTTGGCATTAATTACATTCGGGTCATTTTCGGGTAGAAACAGCCCACTTGCCATCAGCAAGCTGTCATCAAAACCCTGATCATTAGGTTTAAAACCATCACCTCGGCCAAGATGCCATTTACCTATATGTGCCGTGTAATAACCTTTTGCTTTTAGCACCTCGGCGATGGTGACTTCCGAGGAAGGCAAACCCTGCTCAGCATATGACGGCGCATGTTCTGAAACTGCTTCGTTGAACCGGCCACTCGGCAAACCGTTATCGATACTATCGCTGATCATCGAGACCATCGGTCCCATACCAGAAGGAGTCGGCGTGAATTCAAACCCGGTTCGCGTCGGGTACCGCCCTGTCATCAGCATGGCCCTAGAAGGAGCACAGGTCGCGTTACCGGCATAGGATTGTTCAAACACAGCACCTTCGGCTGCCAGTTGATCGATGCTCGGCGTCTTGACCCGACCGTCTGCTACACCACCACCAAAGGTTGATATATCGTTGTAGCCTAGATCATCGGCGAGGATGAAAATTATATTGGGTAGGCGGTCATTACCGATAACCTCTTCGGGACCTCTCTGCCAGGCAATCTGACGTTTCGGCCCAATATCGTATTCTCGATCGCTTTGATACTTGACCACCGCCAGCATCAAGTCAATTCGGTTAAACCATACGACCGAACATCCGAGGACAACAAGTCCAATGAGTATCAAAAATCCTTTTTGTAGCATGTGCCCTTTCCCCTTTCTTCTACTCATTCTTCCCAGGTAACCCCGACGCGTAAAAACAGCTGTCTCTAAGCACGCTCGAACGCCGTAGGCTCTAGCAATGCTTTACACCAAGAAACTAGCTAGACACCAACAGAAATTCGCAGCCTGTCCCTGCCAGGATATCGTCAACCCAGGATTGCTCATCAGAGCCTAGTTTCCGATACTCCGCATTGATCCATTGCAGACAACGGCCCTGGTAAGCAAACGTTGGCTGTTGCCAGGGTTTGCCATCAATCGTGGTTTCCATTTGCTTCTCACCTGACTGCAGCGCATGAGCATTGGCAAGCAACGCTGGAGCATAAACTTTACCAATTTCAGCGAGTAGATCAGCCAAACCCTCTTTTATCCTATCCCTGGACATCCAGCCGTCTTCAGCACAGATCTGACCACTGAGATCATCAACAACATCTGTCCAGGCGAACACTCGTGGAGCCTGGTTTAAGCAGATCGACATAGGTGTCGGATCGAACTTCGCCAACTGGGTCAATTGAGCATAGATGCCAAAGTCAGCAGAAGCAGGTCGATCTCCAAACAGATACGGCTGGCGCATAATCAGGCGGTTCATGATACCCAGGAAACGAACATAGCTGGCCTCAATCACCGGCGCTGTCAGATCATTGGAACCAACTACATAGAGTCGAGAAATCTGCCTTCCTGCGACGAACTCAGCAGCCTTTAAATGCTGGTCATCGTCCATCTGCAGACCTCGCCAGAGCGGCAGAATATCCCCAGCCTTCTTGATGTCTGCAGCATAGTACCAGCGATAGTGAAACATCGATTTGGTCAACCATTCGTCAGCATAGTCCTCGATTAGGTAGTTAATAAATCCTAGTACCGGGTCCATCGGCAGCGCTTCTCTTCCTGAGAAGGCCCTCTCAAAGCGGCGAATCAGTGGTGTAGAATCAACAACAGCCTCAACTTCCCCTTGATCATTCGGTAGATAAAAGGTTGGCAACAGGTCAACCTTTGGCGTAGGCAAGCCCATCTTTTCAGCAGACTGATTGCCGATAAGCAATTCATAACTAATATGGCGATAGCGCATATAAGCCAGCATCTTGCGAGTATAGGGCGAACCAGGTGCACCTTTCAGGCGCAGGGGTTGAGTTAGAGGCATAGTTGTATTCTCATTGCAAAACTAGATTATAATAATGCCTTACATTAATTTCTGCAATCTGCTACTTTTGGGCTCATGAATTCCACACCAACAGAAATGCGAAGCCGACCCAGCATGGTCAAAGTTCTCCTGCGTATCCTCGCAGCACTGACGCTTCTGTTGATTGCGGTATTCTGTTTTGCCTTTTTTTCACCACGGCCACCCTTAACGACTGACCCGCAAACGCTCACAGGAGATGGCAGCACGATTAATTACTGCCAACTACCCGTCCTCGATGGACGAGGAAAATTGGCCGCCGATATCGCCAAAGGCAACACGCCAGGATGCAGCTATGATCACTTCCCACTACCTGTTTTAAGGTCATGCACGGAGCCTTTGCCTGAGGGAGCGGCAGATATTCGAGGACTCTGGATCGGTGTAACCGGCCACGTCGGCCATCTGGAACGTGTCGAGCAATGCGGCTCACGCACGATTGTCACCAGCAGCGGTGTTATTCACGATAGCGGCCCCAACAGCACGGCCGGTCTGAATACCAATGATACTGAGGGTGGAGTTCTATTCACTATTGGTAGCAGGCAGTTTTGCCCCAGAACCTCTGCCAGTATGAACTGGAATAATGGTGTACTGGACTTCCACGTTTTCGGCTGGGGCCCAGTGGTAGTACGGCGCTATATGGATGCTGATCAATTAGTATGGGAATACGCCGATGGCAGCGTAACTCGAATGGATCGAATCTGTGAGCTACCAGACATCCACAAGACACCGAAACCCCGTGGTCGGTTCATCACATTTTTTCCCGATAAAACTGATCATCCTAGCAAGGAGAGATAACCAATATGTTGATACTTCGAACACCTGAGGAACGGTTTACTGATTTAGCTGACTACCCTTTTGCTCCTCACTACACTGCAATTCAAACCCAAGACGGCAGCGATCTACGCATACACCATCTCGATGAAGGGCCTGCAGACGGCCCGATAGTCCTTTGTATGCACGGCCAACCCGTGTGGAGTTACCTGTACCGCAAGATGATTCCTTACCTGACACAAGCCGGCATGCGCGTTATCGCACCCGATCTGCCAGGCTATGGAAAATCCGATAAGCCAGCAGCACTTGAAGATTATACCTATGAAGTTCAGGTTGAGTGGATGGGGAAATGGCTGGAGAAAAACGATTTTTCCGACATCACGTTCTTCGGCCAGGATTGGGGCGGACTGATTGGGCTGCGCCTAGTGGTCAATCACGCTCATCGTTTCAATCGTGTGGTAATTGCAAATACCGGCTTGCCCTACAATCCAGATATATCCGCCGAAGTAATCAAAGAGGTGGAAGATTTTCGGGCTAATTCGCCAACGCCCAGCCTTGCACAGATGCAACGTGCGTTGTCTCAAATGGCAGGTAACCAGGCAACCAAATTCGCTTACTGGCAGAAGTTCTGCTGGGAAAGCGCAGATATGCCGATTGGTTTTATGATGTCGATGACCATGGAACAACGCTCAAACCTGACCAGAGCATTCAAATTCATGCTTCATGCCGCCGGTATACGCTCGCCCCTACCTACGCAGCTCGCCAAGGCCTATGATGCGCCTTTTCCCGATGCCAGTTTTAAAATGGGCCCTCGAGCTATGCCAAGCCAGGTACCCACATTACCAACTTCACCGTCTATGGAAGAACAACGCAAAGCTTGGGCATTTTTTGACCACTTCGAGAAACCTTTTCTCTGCGCGTTTGCCGATAACGACCCGGTTACCGCTGGGATGGCGATACAATTTATCGAGCGCGTACCAGGTACAAAGGGATTGCCGCATACCACCATCAAAGGCGGCGGGCATTTCGTGCAGGAGAATGAGCCGGAACAAGTATCACAAGCTATTATTGACCTGATTCGCAGCACTTAACCAAACCAGTTGGCTTAACTGACAGATTGCATTTTAATACGACCCAGCCATTTGCAAAACAAGAAAGCGACTAGCTAATTGGGTTTCCGGAAATTCCCTGGCCTTGATGTTCTAATCCGTATTCAAACCATCCTTGTCTAATCGCCACAGCAGCACATCAAGACGATCCTGGCCAAAAAACGGTTCTCCCTGGTAGACGCAGGTAGGAACACCCCAGTGCCCGGCTTTATCATGAGCCAACTGGTTATTCTGAATGGCTGCTTCAAGGCGGTCTGCTTCGGCATCAAGACGCCCCTCCATAGCCAAAAGGTTCAGGCCAGCCCTAGCCGTCGCCTGGGCTAGCAAGTCACCTTGATGCCAATTAGGCGTGCCGCCCCAAATAAGCATCGATACCTCATCGGCAAATTCAATACCTTTGCCTTGCTCCTCTGCGAGAATACCCAGGCTGGTTAGACGAGAGATAAAGGGCTGTTCATTACCGGTTTGTCGCAGCCCATCGGCATCAATAGTTTGAACGACAGGGTCCGGGTTAGGCCAGACAAACGGCCTTTGTAAAAACTCCGCAACCCGGAACACATCTGTCCTGAAGTAAGAGAACCACTGCGGCTGCACATTATGAAAAAATTCTGGAGTGCGTACCGCAATCGGATAGACCGGCCTGAATCTCACCGTCAGTTGATAATTCTCCTGCCAGTCACGAAGACGTTTTGTCGCCAGATACGACCAGGGACTACGAAAGGACCAGAATACCTCGATTTCGAGATTTTCACCCATCTATGGTTACTCCTAAAACAATTTCAAATGAACACCTAAACTGGTTGGGACATAGGCTACTGAATAACGTTCCCGGCGACGGGGTCACAACCTGAGGATATTCTGTTCCTCTACACCCTCACCCCATTAGGGTGAGGTGATGATAATTTCGTCCGATTGCAGTGGTAGATCAAACCACATGCCGTCATCGGTGATCACATAGTTGGCAGGTAGGCCACGTTCGAAAATCTTCTCTACGAACCAGTTCACGGGTGCAGGGACAAGGTGATATAAAGCGATAACCCCAACATCTATCTGATCTGACAGCTCAATTAGCGATGTCGTCGAAGCATGATAATCCATCACGTCTGCCATAATCTTGGACACGCGGCTCAAACCTGCCTCACTCGCTGATTCAGAAAGCGTCGAAACAATCGGTTCAGACAGCGCATCGTGCAGCAGCAGATCAGCTCCGTCGGCTATACGCCGGGTTTCATCTGTGACCAGGCTATCGCCCGAGATAACTACGCTTCTGCCTTTATAGTCAAAGCGATAACCTACGGCTGGGTCAATCGGTGCATGACTGCCGGTATACAGGGTAATCGTCATATGACCTTGTTCCAGGATGATGCCTTCAGTTACCGTTTCTGCTTGAAGTACCCCGAGCTGAGTCGGTAGCATTGCCTCGCCATGATGTGATGTTCGATAGTCACGATCCATGGCATAGCCTTGGTTGACCGAATCAACAATGCGATCGACTCCGACGGGGCCGATCACTTTCAATGGTACAGGCCTTCCCTGAATCCATGAGGCTAGGTTCACCTCATACAATTCTGCGATGTGGTCAGAATGAAAGTGTGTTAGCAGGAGCCCGTCAAGACGCACCATCGGCAGCCGACCTGCACCGAGGTTATCTGTCGATCCGGCGCCGGAATCAATCAGGAAAAAATGTTCCGGTGTCAGCACAGCTATACAGGCTTGGGCCCGATCTGTCCGGCCGAGAGGTGATGCG
>JABIZD010000075.1 GCA_018666555.1 Gammaproteobacteria bacterium | reverse complement strand
CTGGGCGAATGCGGCCACAGCAATTTTTTCATTGCTGCCATGAAAACCGCTTATGTCTTCGGATGGCAATATAAAGGGATTAAAGCGATAGGCATTATCGGCTACCTTAGCGTAGTGCTTGCTGTCGGACCCCGCAATCATCAGCCCGGGTGCAACGGCGATATCCCCATAGACTTCGCGCATGCTTTGCCCAATTTGCTCAAATGCCGGGGTTTTCCTGGCCGATACGGCTGACGCGTTGATACCGCTGCGCTTACGCACGGTTATGCTATCGCTGGCAACAAGGTCGTTGACGAATTTTTCTATCGACGTGGTGTTATCCCTGGGGTGGATACGAAAATTAACTGTCGCTATGGCTTCAATCGGCAGGACATTAGACTTGATGCTCCCGGATAGCATGGTAGGCGCAGTCGTCGTCCGCAGCATGGCATTAGTCGTCGGTGAAGTGCTCAGTTGCTGTTCTATCATCTGAGAGAACAGCCATTGGTTTGCAAATAACAGGCGTGTGGGAAATGCCATGTAACGACTGATGACATCAAACATTTCTGCGCTGAGACCGTCGAGCCCACCAGGGACGGGGTTTTCGTGTAATAAAGTAATGGCTTTGGCCAGGTCGCTGACGGCATTCTGCTGCGGTGGCATAGAGGAGTGTCCTCCCTCTGCTGTGGCGACGATATCAAGCGTAATGCTGCCTTTCTCGGCGACATTAATTGCCGCGACCAAGGTATTAACATCAGGCAACATGTCCCGATATAAGAAAGAGCCTTCATCAAGTGACCAGGCGAGTTGCACTTTGTTTTTCTTAAGATAGTCTGCAACTGCAGCGGCACCCTGGACTCCACCCACTTCCTCGTCGTGTCCAAAGCTCAGGTAAATACTACGACGGGGCTGGAAACCATCGTTCAGCAGATAAGTCACCGCTTCGAGTATACCGACAACCCCGCTTTTGTCATCAAGGGCGCCTCTTCCCCAGATATCACCATCTACCACCTTGCCGGCAAAGGGAGGATGTAGCCATTTGTGCTCAGACCCAGGTATGACGGGAACAACGTCACAGTGGCCGGTGAGCAGAATGGGTTTGAGATGATCAACGCTTCCCTGCCACTGATACAGTATGGTCTGGCCCAGCATGACCCTATCCAGTTTGGAATGCACGGCAGGGTAGGTCACTTCAACCCAATCGATAAAGCCCTGGAATTCCAGGTTTTGTTTATCTGATGCGGATTGATGGGAAATAGTTTGAAACCTGATAGCCTGAGACAGCCGATCCGCCATGGCGGGTTCGTCGAGATCGATATTCACCAGGGTGATGTCGGCAAACGGAGGAGGGCTGTGCAACAGGGTCCTTATAACCACCACGCTTGAGATCATGATCAGGATGGATAGGATTGAAAATAAGCGCTTCTGCATAAACTGGATTCCCGGTCGGATGGCGATCACTGAGTAGGCAGCCATTTGGCTTTACCTTTCCCTTCGCAGAGCCTGTTTGTTGTTGCCATCGCTGGTAATATTGGAGCTGCCTTACTCTGGCAGGTGCTGTTCCCTTGGTTGTGTCTAAACAGTAACCCGTTGGTGTCGGTTTAATGCCTGTAATCTACCATGAGTCGACGTGCATGATGGTCTCAACAGGTGGACGATAGGCAGGTTTGAATTCGGTGCCTCGAGTGTAGGCGATAGGTATCAGGGCGACCTGCATAAAATCATCAAACGGTATTCCCAGCAGGTCAGCGATGGCTTTTTCGTGCATCAGGTGCAGTGTAGTCCAGGCGCTACCCAGCCCGCGTGCCCTGGCGGCCAGCATGAAATTCCAGGCTGCCGGGATCACTGAGCCGAGGGTCGCAGTCTGTGACAATACGTTGGCGCCGGCGTCGTTATCGGTTCGCCCGGCAATACAGGGAATCATCAAGACGGGTGCCTTGCCCATATTGTCTGCCAGGTAATCAGCTGAAGATGCCGAGCGAGTCTGGCTTGCTGTTAAGCTGCTGTCATCGCTGTCAGCGTGCAGTTTGTGAATGGCTACGGGCATTTCCCGGTAGATCGAAAAAGCCTGTTGATAGTAATCACCAATGGCAGCTCTTTTGTCTGGATCTGTTACGAATACAAATTGCCAGCCCTGGGCATTTGATCCAGTCGGCGCTTGTATCGCAAGTTCCATACATTCCTTGATCAGGTCCATGGAGACGGGCCGGTCAAAATCCAGTCTTTTACGTACTGCTCGGGTAGTACTTAATAGTTCATCATTGCTGAGATTGAGTTGTTCATGTGCCATTTGTAATTTTTCTCCTCTTTAAACACCTGTCGGTAGGTTGGTTTGTCTGGCTCTTGATGCGGGTCTGATTAGCATGGGTAAGGCATTAAAAGACGCATACGAAGGTGCTGAGTATAATCGGTTTCCTTTTCAGTGCCTATTGACGATCTGTTCTGGGCTCACCCATGTTTCTTATATCAGGGCTAAGTAGCGCAAATAGCGGCGTAATGATCATAAACAGGCCCATGCTCAGGAATAAGGTGGTGACCCCGGCAACATCAATAAACCAGCCGGAGAAACCCTGCGATAGAGGTTGCAGGCCCATTACAGCCAGCATTACCAGGCTCATCACCCTACCAATGTATTCCAGGGAGACTCTTTTTTGGACCCAGGTTATGAAGATGATACTGCTATAGCCCGTCAGGATTCCCATGACCGTCATTAGAACGATCCCCTGGAGATGACTACTAATCGCTGCAATGAGCAGGGTGCCCATTCCGCGAACTATTGCCAGGGACATGACAATCGGGCCAAGCAATCTTGCTGACGGCGTAGCAACAGCAGCAAGAAGGGAGCCAAAGACCGCACCTAATCCCTGGGCCGACATCAGCAGGCCATAAGATCTCATGCCCGAGAGGTTCTCATCGGCAAGAACAGGCATGCCAACCATTTGTGGGCCCATGGATACAAAAGTTGTAATCGTCATATAGATGATAAATGCACGCAGCGAGGTATCCTGTCCAACATACGTAAAGCCGTCCTGAATGGAGTTAAATAGGCTATCCTTTTGGTTTGGCGTTGTGACCTCTGATTCTGGTTTGATCATCCACAGAGGTACCATGGAAACAATAATCAGGATGAGGTTGATCGCGTAAGCTAACCCGATTCCT
>JABIZD010000091.1 GCA_018666555.1 Gammaproteobacteria bacterium | reverse complement strand
CTCTATTGATACTTTTTCCACCCAGTTAAATTCTTCATTTTCGGGAAGGTTATCGATGATCCGTATCACCCGCTCGCGAATCACCGTTTCTAATTTGGCTAAATTCATAGGTGCAACCACGCCAGTAACCGCTTTGCGTTGATCCGCGTGGACAGGCGGGTCCATAGAGATAAAATTGGGAGCTTCGAAATCCGGACTCCGGTTGCCGATACTGACGCCACCAATGGATGAAAAATCATGGTGATTCTTGTCTACCTCCATGATGTCATGAAACCGGGTAACCGACCAAAAAGGGCCAAAATCGCTATCAGCACAATAATGAACTGGAGCCTCATCTCGGAGCCTTTGGAAATAAGGCCAGCAGGAATCGTTTTTAAATAGCAAGGGATCGGATACATCTATGTCTTCAATAGGAATCTCATAGACATCCATCTTGCTGGCTTCGCTCATTCAGTTTTCTCCAAAATTTCATTCCATTTAATAGCGTAGGCGTCGGCCTGTTATTACATCATTAACCGAAGAATACGGCCTATAATCCTGCTCTATAGGCATTAATAGCCAGTTAGCTCAATCGGTCCGGGTCTTCTTTTGGACGCATCTGTAATTGTTCAAGAAGATGGCCCGGTGTTTCTGTACCGACAATATAGGTTGTAGT
Organism: Gammaproteobacteria bacterium; assembly: GCA_018666555.1. Taxonomy (GTDB): domain Bacteria; phylum Pseudomonadota; class Gammaproteobacteria; order Pseudomonadales; family Azotimanducaceae; genus UBA9926. Next base: position 11,847 of record JABIZD010000091.1, on the reverse strand, counting down.
TACTGTCACAGCACCTTCTGCGTGCAGGCTACCGCGCGGGATTTCCAGTTTATCCCCTGGCGTCAATTCGTGTCGGATACCTTCCTCATCTAACAGGTAGGTTCCACCAGACATAACGTAACCGGTGACATCGAGATCGTGCCAATGCAAGGGCAGTTCAGGTGATTCCATGGAGACATAGGTAGTAGGCCAATGCCCGGTTTTCTTTAAATCTTCCAGCACCTCATCCCGCGTAGAAAAGAAGCTCTTATGTATTTTAAATCCCATCTCAATAGTTGACCACAACTCAGGAATATATAATAGCCATATAGTCCAGAGGCATTTAGAGACGCTATCCTCGCTATTTTTCGCTATGAAAGATTCACCAATGGTTTATTCTATGAGACACTAAAATTCAGTACTCGGGCTTGCCAGCTGTTTTGCTGGTCAACCCAGGGATCGAGCACAAACTGCCCTATCAGGCGCAGTAGCTAAACAGATAAGGACTGCATTCATGGCCACATATATTCCTCCCACTATCGATTGGGTACGCAAACAAGTTGAGCTTTATGAAAGTAGTGAGGGTACCAAGGGTACCACTCTGCTGGACTCAGGCATGCCTTGCATACTGGTCACCCACAATGGAAACAAGACTGGCGGGATCAGGAAAATACCACTCATGCGAGTTAAGGTAGATGATAACTATGTGCTGGTCGGTTCCATGGGCGGACAGCCCAAGAACCCTGTCTGGGTCTATAATCTCCGAGCTGATCCAACTGTTGAAATTCGCGATGCAACCGCTGTCTATAATATGCGAGCGCGCGAAGTGACCGATGATGAAGAAAGGGCTGGCTTATGGGAAGCCTGCGCTGCAGCCTATCCTCCCTATAACGATTACCAGGCCAAAACTACCCGGAAAATCCCGGTTTTTCTTGCCGAACCGATTTAGCTCGACGCCGGTAGTCTAAGCAATTAAAACTATTGCACTCATGCAATAAGGGCTCACTGATCGATTAGTTCAGAGGGGCTCGTTATAGCAGCATCTTTTAAGCCCGGACCTGAGATTGCATCGCAATCTCAGGTGAAATCTGCGGCACTATGCCGTTCTACCACTCTCTCCTCTTCCGGCCCCCAGGGCCGGTTAACCCGACGCCCACGGGCCACAGCCGGGCGCTGTTCAATTTCCGATGCCCACCTGATAACATGGCTATAGCTTTGCACATCCAGGAACCTGGCGGCACTATATATATCATGCAGGACCAAAGCCCCGTACCAGGCATAATTGGCAATATCGGAGATATTGTATTCATCTCCACACAGGTAGCGACGCTCAGCTAAATTCTGATTAAGCACATCAAGTTGTCGCTTTACCTCCATGGTAAACCGGTCAATAGGGTATTCGAGTTTCTCTGGAGCATAACTGTAAAAATGCCCGAAACCGCCACCCAGATAAGGCGCACTTCCCATTTGCCAGAACAGCCAGGACAGGCACTCTGCCCGCTCTGATGCCTCGGCTGGAAGCAAGGCGTTAAATTTTTCCGCTAGATAAACCAGAATCGCACCAGACTCAAATACCCTGGTCGGTTCGGTTGTGCTTCTATCTAACAAGGCGGGTATTTTAGAATTTGGATTAATCCCAACAAAATCACTACCGAACTGATCCCCCTGACCAATATTAATGAGATAGGCATCATATTCTGCACCCTGGTGACCCAAGGCCAGCAATTCCTCCAGCATAATGGTAACTTTTACACCATTTGGCGTCGCCAGCGAATACAGTTGGAGGTCATGTTCTCCGACTGGTAATTCTTTTTCATGAGTAGAACCAGCGATAGGACGGTTTATATTGGTGAATTTACCGCCACTTTGCTGTTGCCATGTCCATACTTCCGGAGGAGTATAGCTTGTACTATCAGTCATCGAAATTCCCCATATATATACCCAAAAATTAACTGTTAACTCGAACCAGGTTCTTGTAACAATGTGCCCTAAAAGACTAGCATGATTTAGACTTGTGCTGCTCCTCACCGGATAGGTTGTCTTAGAAGCGGTTCCCTACTTTAACGTGCTGTACCCCTACTTTAACGTGCTGTACCCCTACTCTACCAAACCAATCCACCGAAGGTGGCTCGATTGACAATGGCCGCCTTTATTCACGGTGGCCTGTTTGACCACTGTGAACCTATTTGGACCTATTCATCACCGCCTAAGAAGCACACCGTCTCTTGCAATGGCGCGCGCGTGGTTCGGGCGTTGTTAGCGGCAACCGTCGCATCTTCATAGCCAAAACTGATACCAAACAGGACCTTTATCTCAGGTCCCAGATTAAACGTATCGCGGACCAGTTCAGGATAGTGGCGCATCGTACCCTGCGCGCAGGATGCTAATCCATAGGCAGTCATGGCTAGCATCAGCGTCTGCGCATACATACCCACATCGGCGGCAGACTGGACTCCAAAATTTTCATTCATACACAAAAATGCCACATGCGGCGCGTCAAAAAGCTCAAAATTTCTTAATCCTGCTGCACCCCTTGCCGCCTTATCTTCCCAGGCAATATCCATCGCCTTATATAGCACTTTGGCGCAGTCTCTACGACGACCACGCCACGGCTCACCGAGACGGCCATCACTGCGGTGATCTGGGGTTTCTGCGACCCCGGCGCGAACCAATCGAACGAATTCCTGCTGCAGTTGATCTCGAACCGGACCCGAGGCCACATAAACCTGCCAGGGTTGCACGTTAGTCCCCGATGGGGCCCAACGTGCTAATTCGAAAATATCATTCATTACGGCCTGTGGAACAGATTTCGGAAGAAATCCTCGCACGGAACGCCGCTTCATTACAGCGTCAATCAACGGAATATCGGACACAAAACACCTATAAGACAAAAATCGCGTTAACTATACTCTATTCAGCAAAAAACCCAAGCCGCTCAGCTTGATACCATCAAGGGTACAAAGCTTTAGTGCGGGAGGGACCCAGTAGCACCTGATTGATCAACAACCCCTGCAGCCAAAGAAAAGATCTTTTTAGAGAGGCATCAACTTCACAAAATATCGTGGTGGGAAACCCGTCAACAGCCTGATGGTTAACCCCAAAGGCCGGGCATTATCGACCTTTATATGCTCTGCCCCGGTCACTTCTACGGCACGATAGGATGCTTGCTCGCCATCCAGTGCTACCTCGACCAAAGGTGAACGTAAAACCTGACGATACCAGGCCCTGGGCCAGTGATTGGCTGCAATATAAAGCTGATCATTATATTCAATCTTGGATAGCACCCGGTCGTTGCTCATCCCTTCTGCATCAGTCGTGGTCAGCACCAACGTACCTTCATTCTGTGGCTGGTAATGACCTAGCAGTGTTTCAAACACCACGACTATGACCACATAAGTGAGTATCAACCCGAGCGCAATCTTAACCACTTTCATAAAGGCTCCATCAAATTATTAATGCCAGGCAACGTCTAACGACGTTAATCGTCTGAGGTCTCATCCGGCTCAGCCATAAGCCTTGCGAGGACCACCAGCCAGGCAAATAGTACTATTTCGAAGATGATGAAGGTGCTTGCAAAATCAGCATCATGGTAGAGCCAGGCAACCGTTCGGTACATCGCCGCTGTGACCAGTAACGTTGCACTTGCGTATATTGGTCCAGGTACACTTTTGGCTACCCCGTAAAAAATAAAGCCGGCGGTGCAGACAAAAAACGCACCCATATCACCAATCTGAGAACTACGACCAATACCATCGAGCAGCATCATCCCCAGTGACTCGACTGCCTGCTGTGGCTGGACTAAAAAGTTAAATGCACTTAGCAGTAGTAATACAGCAGGTATCAGCAATAATCCCTTAATGAATACTTTCTTGCTCATATCAACCCCTTTTCCTGTCCCATGCCCGTTATCCAAGTTTTGCGTTATGGCTGGATCATTCTACTACTATCACCGCTCTTCTGTTGCTGCCGCGTTCGCCTGGTTTTACAGAAACCGGCCTGTCTTCACCAAAACCAATCACCTCGATCCGTTCAGGTTCAATCGCAAAATGCTGTTCTAACCGCTTCTTAATTCCCGCTGCCCTGGCCACCGACAGCTTCCTGTTGTAAGCACGCTGCCCAGCCTCATCGGCGTAGCCTTCGATCAGCGCCTTGGCATTCGGGTGTTCCAGCAATTTCCTGGCAACTGCTTGTATCTGGGAATCAAACTCAATGGGGATTTCCTTCGAATCGATCTCATAGTAGACCAGTATTTCGATTGCCTCCATGGCCGACTCGAAAACCACATCGAACGGGTCAGCTTCAACTATATCTATATAATTGCTGTCACCACCGAAGCCACCGTCACCTTCAAACTCTAACCCGTCATCGATTTTAAACTCCCGATCTACTTTTGCATAAAGCGCCTCTATGTCGATAACGGCAACCTCAGGTATATCCGTCGGGCAGTCCCAGCTATCCGAGCGCTGACTATTGGCAATGATTTGAAGGTTTAAAGCATCAATTTCCTCTTTATGCGCACCTGCAACGCCAACCGCATCTAAAAACAGGCCAATCGCACTCAGCGTTTTCATCTCTGCTATAGCCAGGTCAACCTGAACTCCCATGTAGGCTCTTTGAGTTTCAAAATATTCATTCTGGCTATCCAGGAGATTCAATAATTCCAGATCGCCGCGCATAAACTGGGCTTTATAGGCTTCCTTGGAACGCTCCTGGGAGGCTTTATTACGTCTTAGAATGGCTAGCCTCTGTGTTAATATAGTCACCTCGTTATAAGCCTCGAGCAGATCACGACGGACAATACGACAGGCATTTTTTTGTATTTCAACTGCCGTATAGTAAAGATTATGCGCTTCTCTTGAACGAGCTTTATCCTGCCCGCCTCGATAGAGGTTCATACTCATGGCAACTTCTAAAGCCTCTTCCTCAAAACGGCCTATAACCCCCTCTCTGTTATCATCCTGTTGCTTTCGATATCGCAACTCGAACGTGGGCATAAAACTGCCCATATTCGCTTTCATTCCCTCTTGACGGGCACGACTCGTTTCGCTGGTCAGGCTGATCAATGGACTATGTTGGAAGGCCATATTCAACGCGATATCTCTATCAACCGGTAATTTCAGTTTCAATTCAGGGAAAATCAAATCATCACCCGGAGAAACGCCAATGGTTCTTTGGTACCGAGTCTTCAGGTCATTTAAATTATTCACCTCTACCAGTAGATTCGATTCAGCGAGAGACAATCTTGCCGATGCTTGTTCAATATCCACACCGGGGTCGAGCACGCCTTGCCCACGTGCCTGGATGCGAAGGAAAACCTCTCTGTGTTCAAGTAGATTCTCTATGGCATAAGCCACGAACTGCTGGTGTCGATAAGTATCAAAATAGGCTTGAGCGGCCTTCAAGCCGACTTCTTCAGAGGTCACCCTTAGCTGATAATACTGAGAGTAATATTCGTACTTCTTTTCCTTGGCTAACAACTGGGTGCGAAAGCCATCAAACAACAGTTGACTGATACTCAGTAAATGCGACTGGGTTTTGTATTCGCCAAAGACGGTTTGCGGCGTAGTGCGATTCTGCTGTGCTGTCTCAGATACCAGATTAACATCAGGGAGTAATTCTCCTTTGGCAGCCCGCTCTGCCGCCCTGGCTGATTCAAAGCGATACCATTCTCGGTTGACCTCGGGGTTTTCACGTACTGCCTTTCGGATGGCATCATAAAAATTCAATTCAGCATCTTCCGCACTGGCAAACGACAGACAGGCATTGACACACAGTAATAGCGGCCCAAGCAAAATCCTCTGCAGGAATTTGGATCGCTTTGAACTGTGAGTCCTCACTACACTCTGCTTCATGCGTCTAAACCATCTCACTAAACCATCTCAATTCGAACACCTTTTTGTTAGAATATGCCCGCTCACTCATCCTGTGCGTAAAAAGTGCACACAAAAAACTCCGCGGGCATTTCACAATGGCTAACTCTTTCTTGTAAAATACAGGCGTAGGATACATGAATTAGTAGTATATTTATTCAATTTTTTATGAAAAAAATTGAATGGATTCATTTAGTTACTTGCTAACAGAAGGACCTGTAAACCGATAAAATGATCGTTTACGACCCTAACAGGCTAATATATCCGACATGAAGGTGTTTAAATTCCTGCTAGTTTTTGTTTTTACGACCCTTATGGTAATCGGGGGACTCGCAATAAGTAATAACAATTTCGATGTTCTGCGCTCCTCTGCCCGCACCCTTTATGGCCAGAATACGCTCAATCTGGTCAATCAATGGATTAATCTCATTGAGGAAATAAGTCCTCTCCCCGACCGTGATAAACTGGTTTACGTCAATAACTTCTTTAATCAAAAAATTAGCTGGGTAGATGACCAGGAAGCCTGGGGCCAGGAAGACTATTGGGCCACCCCCCTGGAAACCATGGCCAAGCTAAAGGGAGACTGTGAGGACTTCAGTATTTCAAAGTATATCACCCTCATTCTCGCTAATATGCCCAATGAAAAACTCAGAATTACCTACGTCAAAGCCCGAATTAAAAAAGGCAATACCACGGTAAGCCAGGCCCACATGGTGCTGGCCTATTACCCAGCGCCACTTGCTGAGCCCATTATCCTCGATAATATCGTTAAGGAAATCGTCAGGGGCTCAAAAAGACGCGACCTAAAACCTGTATTTGGTTTTAATACCGGAGTCGTCTCTGCCGGAGCTGGCACGAAAGCAAATTCTACTAATCCGGCCAATCGCTTATCACGCTGGGGAGATGCCCTGGCAAAGATGAAAGTGGAAGGCATCTGTCTTCCAGGAGAGGCCTGCTCGTGAACAAATCCAATCAACCGAAACAGTATCAGAAATCGAGGGCTACAAATGACACTCTATAAACAATTGTGGGTAGCTATTATTATTGCACTATCGATGATCTTTGTTGGTAGTCTTTTCGTCAGCAGCCTGTCTGCCCAGCAATATTTAGAGGAGCAGGTCACCGCTCACAACCAGAACTATGCTAATTTCCTTGCGCTGCTGTTGAATGACCAATGCTCACAGGAAGTCTGTGATGAAGCCCACCTTTCCACCTGGCTAAAGCCGCCCATCGATCAAGGTTATATACTGTCTATAGCGGTCATCTCACCTCTGAGTGAGACTCTATTCAGTGACAACGCTATTGAGAAAGCAGGCCAGGCACCTGCCTGGTTCAAAAGGACCTTCCCGTTAAAGCCTCGCCCAGGTGGTGTCAATATACAAAGTGGCTGGACTGCACTGGGAGAATTAACCCTGACCAGCCCGATTGAAGATGTTTACGATGAGATGTGGGAAGGCTCGATTAACCTGAGCCAGGTTTATTTTCTTGCCATGCTGCTGGCTGGCTCCATCGGCAGTTATTTACTGGGCAGGGTGTTAAAACCGTTAGATGATGTTGTCAGCCAGGCGCAGGCACTAGGCGAGCGGCGCTTCATTACCACTGCTGAGCCATGGACCCTGGATTTTAAGAAAGTCGTATCGGCGATGAATACCTTGGCCACTCGGGTCAAGGAAATGCTTGAACAGGAAGCCGAAACTCTGAATGAATATCGACGAGACCTGCATACCGATAAAGTAACTCGACTGTTGAACCGTGATCAATTCATGTCGATCTTCCGGGCAACTCTGGCACGCGATGATGCTTCCGGAAGTGGCGCCCTGTCGATCCTGCGTCTCAGTGATCTAGGTGGTTTGAACCAGACTTTCGGTTACCCCAAGGTCGATGCCATGCTGACTGACCTGGGTGATGCGGTCCGATGGTTAACCAACATTAATGGTGGGTGGACCGCAGCTCGCTTAAACGGCTCGGATTTCATGATGCTTGCCCCAGCGCTAAAACAGCGTTCAAAGCTTTATGCGGATGCCGATGATTATTTTGAGATCATTCCGGCAAACCGTATTAAGCAGTCAATTGTTGATGCCCAGGGTAATACGTCTGTTGCTAAGCCTTCACTGCATATACAGGTATTGCCGGACGTCCAATCCAGTGCAGCTGAAAGCATCAGTCTGACCCAACATCCCGATATGGGTGAGGTCGTCTATGCAGGCCAGGGTCTATTTATCTATTCGAGCGAAATCGGCGTGGAAGGAGAAACCAAATTCAGTTTCAGCGTTAACATAGACGGCGAAGTCGTCGAACGCTCTATCCGGGTAACTATGGCAAGCATTAACGATCCGCTATCAGTCGCCAGAGATCTGCAGTCCCAGATAAGAGATGTTTTAAAGCGGCACGGTATGCTGGAGGCAACCCAATTACCTACTGCGGCCATTTATTTTAACCCAGGAGACCCGTTAGGCGCATTAATGACAGCCCTGGACCAGCAGATCATTGCCTCAGAAGCAGAAGCACTATCTCATATCAAGATTGCTTATATGGGCGATATGACAGCTGAACTTAGCAGAGAACTCATGGCCGACTGGAAGTCCGTGTTCGAGACTGCCTTTGAAGAAAATTCCTTCGAGCTTGATCTAGTAGAAGTGACCGGAATGGATGGATCATTGCTTCACTATGAGGCGAATGTCCGGCTAAGACAGGCGGATTCTGTATTCCGGGGCGGCGAATTCCTGCCCTGGATCACACGGCTGAATATGACCGAACAACTTGACCGGGAAATGGTCCTGCTGGCGCTCGACGAAATCAAGGCCAGGGGCAAGCCTATTGCCGTGAAGCTCTCGGCTGAAGTGATTCGTGAACCAGCCTTCGCTGCCTGGTTTGAAGACACGCTTTCCAGGCGCGGAAACCAACACACCTTACTCTCACTGCAATTACTGGAATCAATGGCGTTCAGGTATCTCGAGAGCTTCACTGAGTTATGTGCATTGGCCAGACGATATGGGATTCAGACCGGTATAGAACACATGGGGCACCAGATGCAAGACATTGGCCGGCTATTCGACGTCGGTATCAATTTTATGAAAATCGATGACTTTTTCGTGACTGATATAGACAAAGACGTCGGTAATCAGAACCTGTTGCGAACCCTAACAACCCTGGCCCATTCCATTGGAGTGCTAGCCATTGCCCAGGGCATCAGCACCAAAGAAGAAATCGCTATGATAGAAAAGTTAGGCCTTGATGGCGCCAGTGGGCCCGGGATTTCGATCAAGAATTAAACTATTACGGCTAACCCCATAACAACACAGGCTAACAATGATCTGCCGACTCCTCGGAAAAGCCTGGCAAAGTAACCTAGCAGATCCATAGCACGGTCTAATCCTCTCCCAACAGGTTCAGGCTAGGGGGCCTGTTCTGCCTTAGTCCCTTTCTGAGTATTATTTTTTCCTGGGCGGATTCCGGTAAGTCAGTAAACAAAATAACCCCTTTTGCCGTTAACAATTCAACCAGGTCATCCAGTACTCGTATCAGTCCCTGATCAGAGTCACGAAGCGAATCCATAGGTGAATTGATAGCAGATGAGAAACCTGCTAACTGACTATCGTTGGCCTCCAGGTACTCTTCATAATCGGAGTCTCTATTTAATGCAATAGCGATGATTTCACCTTCACTGTCGCGTTTAACGTAAGGCATATGCTTCGATCCCCTTGTGCGCTTGGTATGTCATTACTATCAGCGCCCTGATTATGCTCTATGGCCCGTTCGGATCGACAATTCCTGTATACAGACTCTTAAGCAATTCAGTTAATTCACCTGTATCCAGTGTATCACCATTAGTCAAATCGACACCTGATACGGTAATCACTTGATCGACATTATCACTACCTGCTTGATAGCCATCAGAAAAATCACCCGTAGAACTTATCCGAATCACAGTATCGGTTCCATCAGAAGACACATTAATATACTCATCCAGGTCACCATCAGCGATTCCGGTACTGAGCAGATCTCCAATATCAATGACGTCCGTACCGCGGGTGTAATCAGTCACGACGTCACCGGTCGCATCACCATCAGCCAGTTCCCATTGGAAGGTATCCGTACCTGTGCCTGCAATCAACGTTTCAGCCTCGTAGGATGCGACTAAAGTGGTATCACCGTCTTGGGAAGTCGATGTCGTATCCGTACCCAGTTGATCAAAGCCAACCGTGATGCCTCCCGTTACGGTATTGTCAACCCCAGACACGGTTTCAACAATGGATATATCAATATCAAACAGATAACCAATCGCGGAGGCTCCATCTGGATCGTCTATGACATCGAACATATCCAGTCGATAAATGACATCCGTACCGGTAATCACCGGCGTTAAAGTAAACACCACATCACCACCCACCGCGGTCTTAACGCCGGCGATCACACCATCTTCAAGGACATCAAATACCAGATTAGCTCCCCCTGATTGGAGAGTCGTGCTGCCGGTTCCTACGATAGTCTGACCATCAAGACTACTCCCACCTGACGTATAGGTATAGGTAAATGCGGTGGCCGAGGCGTCAACATCAATGTTCGAATCGATAGAAGCAGAGGTTGAATGCCCAATTCCGACATCTGACACATAAATCTTGTCGTCGGCATCATTGTCTATTACCAAGGCAGTGTAGCCGCTGGCTGTATACACAACTACCGTCGCATCAGATGGGAGTTCCTCGATATTTACCCTACCGTCGGATTTAAAATCAATCGCTAAGCTACTACCACCTAGGCTCCCGAAATCCTGCGTGTACACCGTGGTGGTTCCATCCGAAAGTGTAATCACTACGCTGGTAATGATCTCATAGCTAGCGCCTCCATCATTGGTTGCGCCAATGACAATGTCACCTATACTACTACCATCATCACCATCATCACCACCATCATTTAACTGGACTGAACCCCCATTGATCGTTTCCGCGCCGGCATGGCTATAATCCTTACCATCTACATCTAGCTCAGAAACAAAGTTAATTGTAATACCGCTCTCATCGTCCTTAATTTCGATGCCTTTGCCGCTTTTCCACTTGGCTTTGCCATCGCCCTTAGCGTCCCAGGCGTCAATATAAATGTCAGGTACAGAGCTACTGTTATTATCCAGGACAAAATCATCTGTACCATCAGATGCTTCTGCATCTACGCCATCTTCCAAACCAAAAGTGCTAACCGTTTGATCACCATCAACGATGATAGTTGGGCTATCGTCGGTCGTATCAATCACTAACTCCGAGCTCGTGCTATCACTCGTCGCATTACCCGCGGTATCCGTCACCGTCGCTGTTACATGGTAAGTATTACCATTCGCTAGGGCCGTCAGCGAACCACTCGTTGGCGTCGCCGTGCCCAGGTCAAGACTCCAGGCGGTGCCACTAGGCGTCACCGTATAAGTCGCACCGCTCACCACAACCGTTAAGGTTTCGCCGCTACCAACCGTCGCCGTACCCGTGATCGTCGGCGTCAGATCAGCCGTCGTCTGCGTCACAACCGTCGGCGCTCCCGGCGCCGTCGTGTCAACCGTCACATTAAAGGCACTGCTCGCTGAGGACGCATTGCCCGCCGTATCTGTCGACGTCGCCGTCACCGCGTAGGTCGCATCCGCCAAGGTCGTACCCGTGTGATCATAGGTCCAATTGCCACTGCCATCGGCCGTCACCGTGCCGATACTAGAACCATCGATATACACTGTAACCGTACTATTCGCCTGGGCCGTGCCCGTAAACTGCAGTGTATTATCACTCGTCACACCATCCGCCGCGCCTGTGTCGGTCGTGATCGACACCACACTCGGCGCCAACGGTGCCAACGTATCAACCGTGTGCGTCGACGTCGTCGTCGCCGTAAACGCATTGCCCGCCGTATCCGTACCCGTCACCGTCGCATCAAACGAGGTATCCGCTGCCAGGTCACTGCCGGAGACCGCAACACTGAAGTTGCCAGAACCATCAACCGTGCCACTGTAAGACGTACCGTT